>JAJFGC010000214.1 GCA_021776345.1 Hyphococcus sp.
ACGGGGCAAGGCGCCGATGTCTGCTGGCGCCCCTTTTAGCTTCAGCTCAAATTCGTTGTTTCGAGACATGCCTATCTCACCACGCTGCGATGAGTATAAGTTATCAATAACTCAACCAGGCGAGGGTGCGCGCCGCTTTCTTCGCAAACGCAATAAAAGCTTTGGTTGCCCGTTATTTTTTCGCTCATCCCCGGAACCTACTCTACCTGCCCGCGAGCCATCATCTTACAGCAAGCGCCCCGTCTCATTATGGCACAATTTATGCATGCCGTAAAATTCAGCTCGAATGGCCGTACTTACCCCTTTGCCCTGCCGCCAGCGCCGCTGCCGGCCTAATTCGTCCATCATAAAGCGCTCGCCCGACGATTACGCCTTCGATACTCGGGCTAGCTTGAGCAAGATGCGTTATATCCTCAATAGATGCGACACCGCCGGACGCGATAACAGGTATTGCCACCGCTTCAGCAAGGCCTACCGTCGCTTCAGCATTGACCCCAGCGAGCGCCCCATCACGGCTGATGTCGGTAAACACAATTGCGGCAACGCCTTGATCTTCATAGCGTTTCGCAATTTCCTGCGGAGTATGGCCAGTGTCGCCATCCCAGCCATCGGTCTTAACCCGGCCATCACGCGCATCAATGCCAACAACAATTTGATCAGGGAATTGTCGGCACGCGGTTTTGACAAAATCAGCATCGTTGACCGCGGCCGTACCAAGGATCACTCTGGTCATACCAAGGCCGAGCCAATGGTCTACCGCGGCCATATCGCGGATGCCGCCGCCTAGCTGGGTTTTTAATTTGGTCTCAGTGAGGATGGCCTGGACGGCATCAGCATTTTCGGACTTTCCCGTGAAGGCGCCATCCAAATCTACAATATGAACCCAAGAAAACCCTGCATCGCCAAATTTTGCGACCTGTGATGCTGGATTTTTGTTATAGACGGTGGCTTGATCCATCCGGCCATGTAGCAACCTAACGCACTCACCGCCTTTGAGGTCAATCGCCGGGTAAATCGTCAATGGCTGACTCATCACAAAGCCCACCCTAGAAAGTTCTGCAAAAGCGCAATACCGGCCGCCTGGCTCTTTTCCGGATGGAATTGAACGCCCACAATATTGTCTCGCCCGACACCTGCCGCAATGCGCCCGCCATGCTCGCATACGCCAATAATATGGGCGTCGTTTTTGGGAACGAAACAATAGGAATGGGCAAAGTAAAAAGCCTCGTCATCAAGCCCATTGAAGAGCGGGTGAGGCGCGCGGACGCGGACCTCATTCCAACCCATATGGGGCGTGCGACAGGCGGGATCGTTGGTCTCAAGCGCCGTCACGTCGCCGACAATCCAGCCGAGCCCTTTATGGTCGCCAAATTCGCGACCGCGATCGGCCAGCAGTTGCATGCCGACACAAATGCCGAGAAACGGTCGCGCCTCAACCAGCGCAACATGTTCCATCGCCTCTAGAACGCCGTCGCGCGCGGAGAGCCCCGCCATGCATGCGCCAAAAGCGCCGACGCCGGGCAGAACGATCCGGTCCGCACTACCGATGATATCGGCGTCATCAGTAACGCAAATCTGAGCCGGCAGGCCCGCTTCGCGGGCGGCGCGCCCGAGCGCCTTTTCTACCGATCGAAGATTGCCGGAACCGTAGTCAATGATCGCAACAGTTTGAGCCATAAGGCGCTTTTACCGGGGAGGGCGAAAAGCGCAAAGAAAACAAGCATAAAAAAACGACGCACTGCAACAAAGCGCGTCGTTTTCATAATCTTCGCTGAAAAGGGGGGTTAGGCGTCTGGCCAACAGGCGTCGAGCGCTTCTTTTGAAGCGTCGCTCAACCCTTCAATGTCCGCTTCAGACGCGACAGTCATTAATTCTGCTGTCATGTCTGCATCAGCCGATTCTGCCAGACACGAACAGCCAGAGGAATCCCCACCAGCTTCAGTCGTGTAAGCAACACAGTAACTCTCAAGATCTTCGGCCAACGCTGGGCCAGAAAACAGGCTAAAAACCAAGCCTGCCGCAGCAATTTGCTTAATCATGTTTGGTCCTCCAATTGGTGTTATTGTCCAGTTATCGGGTGCAGCTATCCATTGCCGCTTTAGCGTCATCAGACGCCGATGCGTAACGCTGGTCAGGATCGCTGATCTCACCAAGCGCCAAAAACTCCTCCTGCAAAGAAACGTCAGCCGCCACCGCTTCCTCAAGACACGAGCACCCGGATGTGTCGCGGCCCTCAGCCTCGAGTTGAGTGACACAGGCATCGGCGAGTTCGCCCGCTGATGCTCCCGTGAGCGCGCCATGCGCAAATCCCGCCGTAGCAAGCCCTGCGATCAATTTTGTCGAAAATCTCATAAATCCTGCCCTTGTTGACGAAGCGCCTCAAATTTCAAAACCAAACGCAACAGACAAGCGGCGCAAAGATGCTCCCCAGCCGTTAATGATGTGGCCCAAAAACGCAAACGCCGTCAATGCCCAGCCAGCGGCGTGCGCAACCCAATCTGTGAAATTTGGGGAACAAAACCTGTTTTCTATGTGTTTTCGTAATGTTGTTTACGCTGGCCCTACAGCAGTAACAGAACGGAAGGCAGATAATGACCGTCTCTCACGAACCGGATACAAAGCAGGAAGCGGAAAACACCGACGACGAGATTACCGTCGCCAACAAGGATACCGCCAAACCGCACCCGGCCAAACGAACGACACAGGAAGTTCGCCAAGGGCGCACAGGCGATCATTTGCGTTACATTTTGATGTATTCGGTGGCGGGAGTCGTTGTCGGTTTTGCAATCGTATACTTGTTATTCATCCGCTAGGCGGCTCTACGCTAAGAGCCAAGCGAGCCTTTCGTCGATGGCGGCGCATCTCCGGCCCGCGGGTCAACCTCCACGCACATACGGAACGCCCGCGCCGTCGCCTTAAAGCAGCTTTCTATGATGTGGTGAGAATTGTCGCCATAGAGGGTTTCGACATGCAGGCAGGCGCCAGCGTTCATCGCAAAGGCGTGAAACCACTCTTTGAA
>JAJFGC010000215.1 GCA_021776345.1 Hyphococcus sp.
CAGATGGAACATCTGGGCCCTCGCCCCGCCGGTGGTCTCGATACGCCAGATGCAATTTTTATCCGTCCAACTGTCGTCGCGGTCTTTGATAATATCCGTCAGGAAATTTTGCTGTCCGCGCCGGTTCGCCCGGAAACTGGCGTTTCAGCCCGCGCTGCCTATGCCTGCGCCGGGGAGAGTCTCGCGGACGCAGCGGCCGATCTTGCGGCGCCGCTTACACTCCCCGTTGCAAATAAAACTGATTACCAGAGCACAGATCTGGAGCCGGTTTCAGACACGAGTAAGGAAGACTTCCAGGCCAAGGTTGCGCGAGCGAAAGATTACATCAAGGCAGGCGATATTTTTCAGGTTGTTTTGAGCCAGCGTTTTTCAACTGAATTTACCGCGGCGCCTTTTGAGCTTTATCGTGCGTTACGCAGATCCAACCCCTCGCCTTTTTTGTTTTACCTAAGCTTTGATGAGTTCTCCCTAGTGGGCTCCAGCCCAGAAATTTTGGTCCGGGTGCGTGACAACAACGTGACCATCAGGCCGATCGCCGGAACCCGCCCGCGCGGAAAAACGCCGGCGCAAGACAAGCAGTACGAAGAAGAGTTGCTTGCCGACCCAAAGGAACGCGCTGAACATTTAATGCTGCTCGATTTAGGCCGCAATGATGTCGGCCGATCGGCGAAATCAGGGTCGGTCAAAGTGTCAGAGAGTTTCACCGTCGAGCGCTATAGCCATGTTATGCATATTGTTTCCAACGTCATCGGCGATCTGCGCGAGGACACACATCCTGTTGACGCCGTCGTTGCAGGTTTCCCTGCCGGCACGGTTACAGGCGCGCCAAAGATCCGAGCCATGGAAATTATCGACGAACTTGAAGCCACCGCCCGCGGCGTTTATGGCGGCGCAATTGGATATTTCTCTGCCGATGGCAATGTCGACACCTGCATTGCCCTGCGCACAGCTGTTGTGAAGGACGGCCATATGTACGTGCAGGCCGGCGCTGGTATTGTCGCGGATTCCGATCCGGCATCAGAACAAAGAGAGTGCGAAAACAAAGCGCAGGCATTGTTTTCCGCCGCCAAAGACGCGCAAGTCCAAAGCGGCACTTAGAGCCTCAATGACGGCGCCAGCGACATTAACGTCTCTTGCTTTCGTTGCTTTTTAAGCTCAACAAGCGCGGTAACTGGCGCCAGCTCAAATCCGCGTTCCGGCGCAGAGGTCAACCACGGCCCCAGCACCTCCAGCGTTTCCTTGCGCGGGTGGCCGATCGCAACAGCATATCCTGTTTCGCGCGCAATTCGTTCAACCAGGGCAAGCTGCTTTCTGATAGCGGCCTTGTTGTTAATTTCAGCATCCAGAAAAACGTCACGTGAGAACACATTGGCGCCGACGCGCTGCGCCGCGCGACGAACCACGGTGTCGCCGGTCGTTACCGAGTCGACAAAGAATAGGTCTTGATGATTGAGATAAGCGAGGACGGTTTTCATCGCCGCTTCATCCGCCGTGAGCTTGGACCCCATGTGGTTATTCACCGCCGCATAACCGTCAAAGCGCGCCAGGTTCCATTTCAGCGCTTCGACGAACGCAGCGCCCGTCATGTCCGTCCGCAGGGCTTTTGGGCCAGGATCAGATTTGCCTTCGGGCTCCATCGGCAAATGCAACATCACTTCACGGCCTTGCGCCCTGGCGCTTGAGGCGAGCGCGTCAGCATCCTTCGCATAAGGAAGGATCGACAACGTGATCGGCCCTGGTAAGGCGACCGTTTTCTCAAAAGCCGGTCGATCAAGCCCCATATCGTCGAAAATAATAATGATTTTTGGCTTTTGCGGCCGGCTCAACGACAATCGCGGTGCTGTTAGACGTTCAAGCGTCGGCCGTTGCGTTTCGACGCCAGCGAGAACACGCTGGACGATTTCTTCACGCTGTCGGAACGCCCCGTCAAATAGCGGATCATCGCGCATCGGCGCATTCACAGCCGAGGTCTTTGCAGCGCTAGCGGCGGCGCCAAGCTCGCTGACATAGGCGGAAAGGCCGCCGATCGCGACCCCGACAAGCGCGATCCCAAAGGATGCAATAATACCGGCATTGCCTGCGCGGCTTGCGCGCGGTGGCCGTTTTCGCCGGAATTTTGCCGAACCTTGCTTCATTTCAACTTTCAAGGGGATCGAAATCGCCCATTGGTGATCGAGAACGCGCTTGCGCCCTCGCTTGGCGGCGTTAAACCTGCCAATCTTTTAATATCGCTGATTCTCGGAAAATCGATGATTTTGCTGATCGATAATTATGACAGTTTTACCCACAACCTCGTTCATTTGATTGGCGAAATAGGGGAAGAGGTGACGGTGAAGCGAAACGACGTCATCAGCGCTGGAGAGGCGGTGCGCTCCGACGCAAAAGCGATCGTGATCTCACCTGGCCCACGCACACCGAACGAAGCAGGCATTTGCCTCGATTTGGTTAGCGCTGCGGCAGTGGCTAAAAAGCCGGTATTCGGCGTCTGTCTCGGCATGCAGGCCATCGCTCAAAGCTTTGGCGGCAAGATTATCCGGGCAGAACACCTCATGCACGGCAAAACCTGCGGCATCATCCACAAAGGCGCCGGGTTATTTGCTGGCGTGCCGTCGCCGTTTACGGCAACGCGCTATCACTCGCTGGTGGCGGAAAAAGACAGCTTGCCAACCTCGCTTGTTGTGACGGCGTCCGCCGATGACGATGGTGAAGTCATGGCAATTGCGCATGAGGGCCTGCCTATTGCCGGCGTTCAGTTTCACCCGGAAAGCATTGCAACCGAATATGGTCACGAGATTATCAAGAATTTTCTGGCAATGGTTCAGCCATGACCGCCTTCAATCGATTTTTGACGATTGCGGTTTCCGGGCGCGCCCTCACCGGCAACGAGATGCGCGGCGCCATGGAGGTTATTCTTTCGGGTAACGCCAGCGATATCGAGATCGCCGGGTTTCTCAGTGCGTTGCGCGTTCGCGGGGAAACAGTAGACGAGATTGCCGCCGCCGCCGAAATCATGCGCGCAAAAGCGCTCAACGTCGAAGCCCCCGACGATGCAATCGATACATGTGGCACCGGCGGCGATGGCTCCGGCACGTTCAATATTTCAACCGCGAGTGCGCTTATCCTGGCTGGCTGCGGTGTCCCCGTCGCCAAGCACGGCAACAAAGCAGCCTCATCGAAATCCGGCTCCTCCGAGGTTCTGGAAGCCTTGGGCGTTAAACTCGACATTGGTCCTGATATCATCGCCCGGTGTATTCGAGAGGCAAAGGTCGGGTTTATGTTTGCACCCTTGCACCACAAAGCCGCTGGCAATGCCGCCGCCGCGCGAAAAGGTCTCGGCGTGCGCACGCTCTTCAACGTTCTTGGGCCTTTGTCCAATCCCGCTGGCGCCAAACGCCAATTGATGGGTGTGTTTGATCGTGATCTTTTGATCCCGATCGCACACACCTTGCCGAAGCTTGGGGTTGAAGCTGCCTGGGTCGTGCATGGTAGCGACGGGTTGGACGAACTCACCACGACCGGACCTACGTATGTTGCCGCCTTAAAAAACGGCAGTGTCTCAGAGTTTGATGTTTCCCCCGAAGACGCCGGCTTACAGTGCGCCAGTCATGACGACTTAAAGGGCGGCGACCCTCACGAGAATGCAGCCGCGTTGACCCGCCTGCTCGACGGCGAGAGGGGCGCCTATCGCGATATCGCGGTTCTGAACGCGGCCGGCGCACTCCTTGTTTCCGACAAAGCAGCCGATATCGCGGCGGCGGCCCGCATAGCAGAGCAATCAATCGATAATGGCCGCGCTAAAGCGGCCCTCGTAAAACTCGTTGCCATCTCTAATGGCGCCCAATGACCATTCTTGACGATATCGTCGCCTATAAGCGCAAGGAAGTTGCGGCGGCGAAGGCCAATACACCCTTGAGTGCGCTTGAGGATCTGGCGCGCGATATTCGACCACGAGGCTTTCGCAAGGCGCTTGAGCGCAAAGCGGCTGATGGTTTTGCCCTGATTGCAGAAATCAAGAAGGCCAGCCCATCAAAAGGCCTGATCCGGGAAGATTTTGATCCGGCCGCGCATGCCAAAGCCTATGCTGCCGGCGGCGCTGCTTGTTTGTCAGTCCTCACCGATGGACCAAGCTTTCAAGGATCGCCAGATTTCCTGCGCATCGCACGAAGCGCATGCTCCCTGCCTATATTGCGGAAGGATTTCATGATCGATCCGTATCAGGTCGTTGAAGCGCGGGCCTGGGGCACCGACTGCATTTTGCTGATTATGGCGTGCCTTTCTGATGATCAGGCAAGCGATCTCTATCAAGCAGCGCGGGACCATGCTTTGGATGTGCTGGTTGAAATCCATGATGAACGCGAAATGGATCGCGCAATTAACCTTAATGGAAATCTTATTGGGATAAATAACCGTAATCTAAATACATTTCATACAGATCTTAAGACAATGGCTAAGCTTGGGAGTATGGCCCCAAGAGATTGCCTTCTGGTCAGTGAAAGCGGGATCGCATCGCACCAGCACCTCGTCACCCTCGCGGGATACGGTGCGAAAGCGTTTCTGGTCGGCGAAAGCCTGATGCGCCAAAATGATATCGAGACCGCGACAAAGTCGTTGTTAACCCCTCCTCAGACCGCATAGCATTTCAACAACTTCGGGTAAGGAGTTGACGGTCAAAAAGAACATGAATAGAACATCGTTGTTGTTTTGTTCTTTTGTCGTTTCGGCGGTGCAAACAGCCTTTATTTGAGTGGGCGCCAATCCGCGCGACCTGGAGATGAAAAATGCTTACCAAGAAGCAGCACGAACTCCTGCTATTTATCAATGACCGGATTATGGAAACCGGAGTGTCTCCGTCGTTTGACGAGATGAAAGACGCGCTTGATCTTCGCTCAAAGTCCGGAATCCATCGGTTGATCACCGCGCTTGAAGAGCGCGGCTTCATTCGTCGGCTGCCAAACCGGGCCCGCGCGCTGGAAGTTGTGCGCCTACCTGACGAAATGGCGGCGGCAAATGCGGCGGCACCGGCCCCTGCCCGCGGATTTTCCCCATCGGTGGTTGATGGCGGCTTCAAAAACGCCGCGCGACCGAAACCGACAACGGTGAGCCCGGTTGTGGGCATGGTGGAATTACCGGTTCTGGGTCGGATCGCCGCCGGTACGCCGATTGAGGCTATCCAACATGAAGTAGACCGAATCCCGGCGCCTGGCGTCTTGATGGGCTCTGGTGAGCATTTCATTCTCGAGGTCCAGGGCGAATCAATGATCAACGCTGGCATTCATGATGGCGATCTCGCCATCATCAAACGTTGCGACGACGCAATCAGCGGCGACATTGTGGTAGCGCTGGTGGACGAAGAGGAAGCAACACTCAAACAGTTGCGCAAGAAAGGCGCATCAATCGCGCTGGAGGCGGCAAACCCGGCCTATGAAACAAGAATCTATGGGCCTGATCGGGTGTCGGTGCAGGGCAAGCTTGTTGCGCTAATGCGCCGTTACGGAAGTTAGTCGCCGGTCCACGGTCGGCGCCCTGATTTATCCAGAACCGTTTGAATCTGGATCTCGCCATCTCGCCGAGACCAAATCGCATGAGCGCCGCGATCCCAAACCGATCGCCGATCGATCAACGCAGTGCCGCATGATCGCCTGTCAATGTTGCTGACCGCAAAGAAAGCAATCACCAGATCTGCACGACGGCAATCTTCCGCCAGGGCCGCGGGCGACGAAATGAACGATATTAAAACGTCGTTGATGTCAGCAACACATCCAAACTTGTCGCAGAGCCCCGCCGTCGCCATCGCTTGAGGTTTTATTTCCCTACCGCCTAACCCCGTCTCCTCTCCCCACACCATGGCGGAAAACCGGTCCCGTCGGGCGCTGTAAACCAGCATGCCGCCTTCGTCTTCCGATCTGATGATGCCGGCATTCATTCCAGAAGCCGCAACAAAGATCTGCGGTGGGTTTGCAAGGCTTACAATGCCAATCGTCAATGGAATGGCGAAGACGCCGACGAGCCGCAATGGCGACCGCGCCAGACACAGCCACAGACCGCCAATCGTCATGACCAGTAATGCCGCCAGCGGCCACTGCCAGGTGTAGGAAACCGCGCCACGCCAACCCGAGACCTCACTGGCAATTGCCAGGATCGCACCCATCCCCGCCGCCGAGAGGCGCCACGCTGGCGCATCAAGCCCGAGCGGCGCCAGCAACAATGCCAATAGAGCAGCCGGAATAACCCAGAACCCCATTAGCGGCATCGCCAGAACATTTGCCGGCAACGAATACAGCGCCACTCGATTGAAGTGATAGAGCGCAAACGGCGCGGTCGCCCCGGCTGCGATAATGTCGGTCGCCGCGAGCCCGACTGCATACCGCCGGAAGCGCGACAACATCGAAAAACTCCGGTCTGGATCAGCGCGATTCTTTAGCCACTCATAACCAGCGATCAGGGCCGTCACGGCTGCGAAGGACATCTGAAAGCCTGGATGAAAGAGCGCCTCCGGCGTTGTCAGCAGGATAATCGACGCGGCAATCGCAACGTTTCTGAGCGACAGGGCTCGCCTATCGACGAGAATCGCAAAAAATATAATTGCGGTTGTGATAAACGCCCGGCGCGCTGACCAGCTACCGCCGGAAACAATTAAATAAAAGAAACCTGAAACAAGGGCGGCGCTGGCTGCCCATTTCTTAATCGGAAAATGCAACGCCAACGGCTCTATCGCAGCCAACGTAAATCGTACGGCAAAGAAGATCAGACCGGTCGCCAACCCCATATGCAATCCGGATATTGCCAGCAAGTGTGCCAGCCCCGCATCCCTCAGTGCAACCTCAGATATCGGCGTGATGGCGTCGCGCTTACCAGTGACAATGGCAGCGACAATAGCGCCCCCCGGTCCGGGCGCAGCATTTGTTATTCGCGCCAATAGACCGGAGCGCAGTTTTTCAATGCGGGTACGGATGGTTTGCTGTTCTGACAGGGCAGTTATCGACGTTGTTTGCGGCAACGAGACGGCAAAGCCAACTGTGCCGATTTTTTGAAAATATAGCTGGCGGGCAAAATCAAAGGAGCCCGGCGCTGCCGGCGGCGGCGGCGGACCGAGACCGGCTCGTAGCGTGATAATATCGCCAGGCAACGCTTCAATGTCGCCGCCGCGCCAACTGATACGCGCCCGCGCGGGCAACCCGCGTTTGGTTATCCCCTCAATACGGTGGAGCGCAATAACCATACGCTGGCCTCGGGTTCTGTCTTCAATCGACAAGAGCTCGCCGGTGATGGATTGAATGCCAAGGTCGCGGGTTAGCACAGGCGCCGAAACCTGTTGGGTGCGCCAATCTGCAGCCGCAAAGCCGATTGCCATAAGCAAGAGCGCGGCGGCAATAGCCCCGCCAGCCCGTGAATGACGGCGGATGGTCACCAAACTAATCAGCGTAAAAAGAACGAGGCCAGCAGCGACCATCCACGCAGGCTCACTTTTAAGGCTGAAATAGGCGCCCGCTCCGGCGCCGATCGCGACAGGCGCCCAGACGCCCAAGGATTTAAGATCTTCGCGCACCCATTCACGAAGCAGCTCAGGCGTGAGATACAAGACCCGCCGCCATAAACGCCGCACGGCGCCAGGGCTAAGGTCCGGATCAGCAAATTCTTCAGATGCTTTGGCGGTCACGGGAGGCATAGGCGCCGGTTAGATTGATGTGCTAACAACGCCGCACGGAACCTAGATTCCCTTATGACATAGCAATTGGAGCCGGTCTGCAACCCATGCCGAACGTCGACGATCTTGCGCGCCCCAGTTATGCGCCCGTTATTACTCGTTTCGCACCCTCGCCGACGGGATATCTTCACATTGGCGGGGCTAGAACCGCCCTGTTCAATTGGCTCTACGCACGCGGCCGAGGCGGTAAGTTTCTCTTGCGGATCGAGGATACGGACCGGGCGCGCCACACTGAGGCGGCGGTCGAGGCGATCCTGGATGGCCTCGCCTGGCTTGGCATTGATTGGGACGAAGACCCGGTATCGCAATTTTCCCGGCGGGATCGCCACGTAGAGATCGCTTATCAGTTGCTCGACAGCGATGGCGCGTATCGCTGCTATCTCACGCCTGAAGAATTGGACGCGGCGCGCGACAAGGCGAAAGCAGATGGTATTCGCTTTGAAAGCCCATGGCGCGAAGCTGATCCGGCCTCAGCGCCAAAGGACGCGGCCTTTGCGGTCCGGTTTAAGGCGCCAAGAGACGGCGCGACAAAAATTGTCGATGCTGTTCAGGGCAATGTCTCATTTCCAAACAACGCCCTCGACGATCTCATCATCCTGCGCAGCAACGGTGAGCCTACCTATAATCTCGCGGTGGTCGTCGATGATCATGACATGGCCATTACGCACATCATTCGCGGTGACGATCATTTGAATAATGCGGCGCGCCAGCAGCAAATTTATGAGGCCCTCGGATGGGCTGCGCCAATTTTCGCCCATGTACCACTTATTCATGGACCGGACGGCGCAAAGCTTTCCAAACGCCACGGCGCCCTTGGCGTTGAGGCTTATCGCGATATGGGATATCTGGCAGACGGACTCTCGAATTACCTTTTGCGGCTTGGCTGGGCTCATGGTAACGATGAAATCATACCACGCGACAAGGCGCTGGAATGGTTTGACCTCTCCGGCGTGAACAAGGCGCCAGCGCGCCTGGATCTCGACAAGTTGAACCATATTAACGCGTACTACATTAGCGCGCTGGAGGACGATGTCTTTTTGGAAAAAGCGAAACCGTTTCTGGAAAATCCCGGTATTGATCTTGATGCTGATCAACTACAACGCTTTGAACGTGCGGCCAGCTTTTTGAAATCCAGATGCTCAACCCTAAACGATATTTCCGCCGCCGCCGAATTCTTGTTCCTGACGCGGCCGCTGGTCGTGGAAGGCAAAGCGGCCAAACCACTCAAAAAAGATGGCGCTCTTGATATGCTGCGCGAAGCGGCTTCGGTGCTCGATGATGACGTCTTGTGGTCAGCGCCTGAGGCTCTTGAAAACCGTCTTCAGGCCCTGGCTGAGGAAAAACAAGTTGGATTTGGCGCTATCGGGGCGCCACTGCGAGCCGCTTTGACTGGTGGGCGGCCTTCGCCTTCCATCGGTGAAGTGTTATATAGCCTCGGCCCTGCGGAAACGCAGGCCCGTATCCGTGATCAACTCAGCTGACTTCAAGTCTGGAATAGGCGTGGCAAACCAGTATAATGCGCTGCAACATAAACATTGCGGTGCAAAAAAAGGCAGAATAGATGATTAGCGATCTCAATAAGTCCGGAACCGTCACCTTTACCCGGGACGGGAAAAGTGTCGATTTCCCTGTTTATACAGCGACTCACGGACCGGCGGTATTCGACATTCGCAGCCTTTATAAAAAAACTGGCGCGTTCACGTTTGATCCTGGCTTTACATCAACGGCGAGCTGCGAATCAAAAATCACTTTTATCGATGGCGATGAAGGCATTCTTCTCTATCGCGGATATCCGATCGATCAGCTAGCAGAGAATTCCGACTTTCTCGAAGTTGCCTATCTCCTTCTTAACGGCGAATTGCCCGACAGGGAAACACGCGACCGCTTCGATAACTCCATCACGATGCATACAATGGTGCATGAGCAGCTTAAGAATTTTTACAGCGGTTTCCGACGCGACGCCCATCCGATGGCGATTATGGTTGGCGTCGTCGGCGCGTTGTCTGCCTTCTACCACGACTCCACAGACATTAACGATCCGAAGCAACGGCTGATTGCTACCCATCGCATGATTGCAAAAATGCCGACGATTGCGGCAATGGCCTATAAATACTCTATCGGTCAGGCGTTCGTCTTCCCGCGCAATGATCTCGACTATACGTCAAATTTTATGCGCATGTGTTTTGCGGTGGGTGCAGAAGACTATGAGTGCGACAAAGTTCTTTGTGATGCGCTCGACAAGATTTTCATTCTTCACATGGATCATGAACAGAACGCATCAACGTCAACGGTGCGTCTAGCTGGATCGTCCGGAGCTAACCCATTTGCGTGTATCGCCGCCGGCATTGCTTCTCTCTGGGGCCCGGCCCATGGCGGCGCCAATGAAGCAGCGCTCAACATGCTTGAGGAAATTGGTTCGGTCGATCGTATCCCAGAATTCATTGAGCGCGCCAAAGATAAAAATGATTCCTTCCGCCTGATGGGTTTTGGTCACCGTGTTTACAAAAACTATGACCCGCGCGCAAAGGTTATGCGCAAAGCGTGTCACGATGTGCTTGATGCGCTTGGCGTTCGCGAGGAGCCGCTCCTTCAGGTCGCAATGGAATTGGAGCGCATTGCGCTTGAGGATGAGTATTTCGTTGAGAAAAAACTCTACCCGAATATCGACTTCTATTCCGGCATCACTTTAAGAGCGCTTGGCTTCCCGACTGATATGTTCACGGTTCTTTTCGCATTAGCGCGCACTGTGGGCTGGATTGCTCAATGGTCCGAAATGATTGTTGATCCGGACCAAAAGATCGGTCGCCCGCGTCAGATATATACCGGTGAAGCGAAACGCGATTACATTCCGCTAGACAAGCGCCGCCTCTAACGGCCGGTCAACATATCTGCGGCCTATTCGTCGGAGAAAACTTCATCACCAATGTAAACATCGCCGCCGCCATGGTGAACAACGCGGCCTGTTACTGATTTCATCCGCACTTCGCTGGATCCGAAAAGCCGTAACTCAGGCTGTGTAACGGCGCCGCCAAAATAAACCCCGCCCGACCCATCTATCGTCGCGCGAAGCTTGTCTGCGCGCCCACTTTTCACCGCAACGCCCCCAGAGCCTGCGATCCGCGTTGTCAATGGTCCGTCAAGGCGCGTCGCCCTGACGATGCCAGAGCCGGCTATCGAAACATCCAGCATCCCGTCAATATCGCCGAGAACGACGTCGCCCGGACCCGCAATATCAACATCAACCATCGCGGCGTCGCCTGTCATCACGTCAGCATCGCCGGAAATGTCGATTTCCAATCCAGCCGCCACATTGCCGATCACCAGGCGACTGCCGTCAATAACGCCAATGACGGCCTGATCAAGATCACTCGTTTGTCCGTATACATAACAGGCATCAAGTGATAACGCGCCATTCAGGCGCTGCATATCAAGCTTGATCCGAGCATCGACAAAGTCGACATCACCGCTGACGGGCATCGAAACAACAATTGTGGGGTAATCACTGAAAAAGACCTCATCAACCGGCTCGCCAGTGGTCAACTTACGGTCTTTTCGCGCATGAAAATCCCGCGTGATCCGATTATTACAGCAATCAGGATCCACGTCTTCACGCCATTGCTTGCCGGTGATGATTACGACACCATCTTTCTCGACAACCTCAATGGTTTGAAACTTTTTACCCTGGCGAATTTCAACATCGATCTCGTCGCCGCTGGTCGTGGTAATTTCAACCGCACCAGTAATGTCCCGAAATGAGACTTTATCAGTGTTAAACGTCGCTGCCGATGCAACGCCAAGCAGCGTCATCGCGCTTGCAGTGATGAAAAAGACCCCGCTGGCCAAGAGTTTCCCGCTCATAATCGCCTGCCTGTTTCCGTTGTTCCCACTATTAACCAAATTAGCGCTCTCACCAACCGCTCGCGTGATTAACAATGAAAGCAAATTCCACGCCGAAGCGAGATCCTATACTCAAGATCGGGTTTGAAACCCGGCAAGGAGTTCTGCAAACCAGCGAGCCGCCACAAGGGCGCTGATGTCACTGACATCATAGGCCGGATCAAATTCCGTCAGATCAACGGCACATACTTGTTTGTGGCCGCCCGCAATCCGAGCAGCTTTAAAGAAATCTTCTGTGCTCATACCGCCGGGCCGGGCGCCGGGTGCGCCGGGCGCCAGCCCTCGCTCAATGACATCAATATCAAAATCAATATAGAGCCGATCGCATCGCTCTCCGATCTTGGTAAACGCGTCACCAAGCACGTCTTCGACGCCTCTACGGCGACATTCGCCCATCGTATAAACACTAATGCCTTCGGCCTTCGCGGTCTCATGCATGTAGCGCGCATTCGCAAATGGGGCGATGCCGATTTGCGCAATATGCGCGCCTGGCAATCCATCATCGAGCAGCGCTTGCACCGGATTGCCGTTCAGCAAACCGCCCGACGTGTCGCGCAAATCAAAATGAGCGTCGAGCGTGACCAGACCAACTGCCTTAAGATCACCATCAATGCTGTGCACCCCCGGCCTTGTCACTGCATTGTTGCCGCCAATGAGCGCGCTTAATTTGTGCTTTTTAACCAATATAGAAAATGCATCCCGGATCGGCTTGAACCCTTGTTCCGGCGACATATCTTTAAGATCAATGTCACCCGCATCATGAACGCG
>JAJFGC010000216.1 GCA_021776345.1 Hyphococcus sp.
CCAGCGTCCTTTGCCAAGAGGCTCAGTAAGTCCAAGGCCCTCCAAATGCTTGGCGCGCATGCGGCCAAGTTGCTGGCGCCAGCGGGCGCCGCGCTTTGGTTGATCGGAGAAATCGACGACGCCACCTTGAGCGCGATGAAACAGCGACCGGTCTAACGCCGTCAAACGCTCTTGTGTGACCATCCGGGCCATGCGCTTTCGGCCTTCAATTTCAGGGACCGGCGCCAACTCCAGTTCGACCAATTCTTGAGCCCGTTCACGCATTCCATGGCCAATGTATTTTCGTGGGATGACCAGGTCCGCGCCATCGTCGCGTTTGCCGCTGATAATTAAATGTGTGTGCGGCTGACCGGTGTCGTAATGATTGGCGGCGACCCAATCGAGTTTTGTTCCGAGATCATGTTCCATCTGGTTCACTAGATCGCGCGTATAAGCGGTTAGGTCCTGCAGCTCGTGCGCATCTTCTGGGGAAACGATGATCCGGAATTGATGCCGGTCGTCGGCGCCGCGTTCAGTAAACGCTTCTTTGTCGACTTCCGATCCTTCCCGGTCATAGAGTTTCGCCGGTTCGCCATTTGGACCGGTCCCGTCGCGCTCCACATAGTCTAGATGCAAACGTTGCGCGGCTGCGCCTTTTGCGTCCATACGCACAAGATGCGTTTTGACGATGACGCGACGTTGAAAATGGTTGCTCGCCGCGCGCGCCTGGCGACCATGTCGGCGCGAACCGCGACTGCGTGAGGCCCGTAGGGCGCCCTTCGATACTTTACGAAAGAAACCGCGGACTTTCTTGGCGCCGTTGGGTGAGCGAATACGTCCAAGTTTAACTTCGAACTGATTATCACCTGGCGCCATCATAAATTAACACCAATCGCAGCGATTTCGACGTAATTGCAGAAAGTCACTCCCTGCAAGGCTAATCAATACGGGGCATACGGGAGAAACGGGGGTGCTCCTATGCGCTAAAGAGGCGCCCCCTAAAAAGATGTGCAGACAAGAGGTTAGCGCCGAAGGGGCGCCCCCGCCTTTTATCTTGCCCTCCGCGCCACTCACTTCGTTCGTCATCCCGCGCCCAGCCATATTATTCGCCCGCCAAGCCCAAGTGGCTTTTTATGGTTCCCAAATAACGCGTAGCACCCAGAATATTTTCGACCGGAACCGCCCCGAAATAGCGGCTGTCAAAAGACGTCTGCACATCTGTTGAAACGAGAAACACCTCGTTGTTTTCAAGAATAATGCATCCGTGCCAGGACGGCAGTTTACGCCCCGAACCGTCTTGCTGGTGCGCGAAGATATCGGGACGGTTTGGGGTGTGAATGACCCCATTTTCCGAACAAACCTCTTCTCCCGCGATCGCCCAAACAGTTTTGATGAGGGGGATATGGTACGGTAGATAACCCCGATCATGGGCGATTTTTCGCGCTTCCGTTGGCGCGAACGCCGCGACCATTACGCTGCGTTCAATGCGACTATTTGGTGCGACTGCGTACCACCCCACGGGCGCGCTTTCACTCTTATTGTAAAGCAATCTTGGTATTGGCGGCGCCGCAATCTCCACTAAGGATGCGATGCAAAGCGCGGCGACGGCGCCGCTTGTCATGATGCGCTTAACCATGAGGTTGCTCCGTGCGGGGTGCAGCTTCAATTCGAAACCCACCGGTCTCAAGCGAATTGTGTAGCTGACGCCACTGTGCAACCGGCAGCTTTTCAATGGCTGGATGAGTGGTTTTTAGTGCGCCAATGGCGTCAAGAGCCCGTTTAACGCGCGTGCGGCCGCGGGCCTGCAGCAAGACTTCGGCGCCGGGTTTAACGCCAGGGACGTTGGTGACGGAGCCTCCATCAACGGCTGCGCAAATAAACAATCGCCAGTCCTGCGTGCCGTATTTGTCGCCATGCCAGCGTTCATAGGCAAACACCTGGCCGGCTTCGAAGGCGGCCAATTCCCGACGCCAATCGCGCCTTATCGTGAACACCGGCACACCGAATATCAGACGATGGTTCAACCGTTTCTTTCGATAGGCAATGATGACAACGGTGAACCGTTCATCACTCATCGCTTTTATCATCGTCGCCTTTTTTCGGCTTATTTTTAGGGCGATTTTCCGGGTTGGAATCTCGGTCCTGTGACCACCGATCCAACTCACTCTTGTGGTAAACAACCTTACCGCCATGTTTTCGCCAGCACGGGCCTTCTTTGCGCCAACGCATCGCATTCAGCGTGCTTTCTTCAAGACGAAGATAAATTGCAGCCTCAGCAGCTGTAAAAAATGGGCTTAATTGAGTATCACTCCGCACCTGTTCCATCGTTACTCCCCACTACACAACACAACTCTACCAACAGCGAACGCGCTGAATTTTGCGGTTCGTGAGAGAAAACTGACTCAAATTTTAGGGAGTTTGAAGCGGCGAATTTTCAACGTTGCATATTCGCCAAAACAAATCATTTGGCGTTACTTAGAGCGTCTTTTTCGTGAGGAATTCTTTGTACCCGGAATTGACGAGGCTGTGAACCCGATTAACCAAACGACGGGTCCAATCTTCGTAATAACGCCCGGGCGATCCCCATTCTTTGGCAATCAAATCGCGTCCATAAATCGCCATGGCAATGTCGCGATGTGTTCCGCCAGACTGTTCAATATCATATGCGATAAGTCCTTGCGTGAGCCTGGTCGTATCTTTGCTGCGCCCGATCAATGAAAGTTTGCCGCCCGTTGATTGATAAAGCGACAATAGCTGATCGGCAGTATCGAGACGGCGTTTGTAGTATTTGGCCCCATTTATTTTTAGGCCAACGCATCCGCTATCTCCAAGAGACGCCGGAGTCTCACAATAAAGTTGCACCCAAAAACGTTGACCGCGCATCAACGTATGACGCGCGCCGTCTACTGTTTCCAAAAGCGCACGGCGGGTTGGAATAGCTGACAACACGATCTCATTGTGGCAGCTATTTACCGCCGACTTCTCGTCTTTGAGTGGATATAGCCGAACCGGCAGTGATCCAGCGAGTAGGCTAGGAGACCAGAAAACGTCAGCGTCGAGAGCGGATTGGTCGGGATCAGAGAAGGTCAGTAGACCCCATTTTTCTGCATCGGGCCAACGCCTGCGCTCTCTGATCAATGTGGCGCCAGTACTTAAATGGACGGGTCGCTGCCGACCAGCGCGAGCGCGTCGATAATCGCGTTGATAATCCGGATTTCGCCGCAGATGTTCCCACGCCCATGCTGCGTTCGGCATGCGAAGACCGGACTTTTTACTGTGGTCGGCAGTCGCGCCGGTGCTGGGCTGTTGTGCTGAATCGGACATCGGTCTTCCCCTCGCTTGTCAATAATTTCCGATAGAAGGGTTATGAATTGTTAAAACGAATTAAGAAAACCGCCCGGTTGTTCGACCGGGCGGTTCACGTTGCTGTTATAGGATCTGCTAGTCCTGTGGGTTCCACAGAATGGCGAACTCATCGTCGGAGCTTTCCGACGCGGCGCCAAGGTTTGCATAAACCTTGCGCGGACCGATCATTGGATGAGCGAGTGTGAGTGACAGATAAGGCTTGTTGCTCGTCTTGCCGACGCGGTTCCACCCGCCGCCAATTTCACCCAATTGCGCGGAGAAGATGCGGAAGTCAGGTTGCGTTTCTTTATCTTTCGCTTCGTTCGAAACGATCTTGATCCGGCTGTTAAGGCCCATGGAAAGGACGCCTTCAAAGTTTCCATTTTCGTGTCGGGTTACATATCCTAGTGATTGCGCCATGATTTACGTCTCCTTGTTTTCGAGCTCGGGGCCAATCCCCGAGCTGACGCCGACCGCCAAGACGGGCCATGAAGCTCCTCAAACCGCCAACTCTGAAAATGGCGGGCGGAACGAAAGTGGAGCACCCCGAACGGAGACTTTTTTGTTGCGCGAGGAGGCGGTTCGAGCTTTGCGAGAACGAGCCGGGGAAAAAAGTCGCCTGGCAGGGGTTTTGGGGAGATGAGGGCTCGGCTCAGGTCAAAAGGCTCAGCGCGGAGTTTTGATGGCCCTGCATAAAACAATCTTCCGGAGACGTTATGTCAGCAGCGCAAGGCAGGGTTTGTCACCAAACCCATCGAAAATTGTATTGAAAGCTATGCGCGATGATGCACTCCGGCCTCGGCGCAGTTGCTTGAGAAGCCGTTCAATAGCTGCGCCGCGCTATTCCATCTCCGCCTTGGGATCGATCAGGAGATGCGGCGCGATTTCCAGCGCGTCGGCGATGTCGGCGAGCATGTCGAGCGAGGTGGATGTTTCAGAGCGCTCAATCATGCCGACATAATTGCCGGAACTGCCAGCGCGGGCGCCAAGCTCGTCCTGGGTCAGGCCGAGACAAGCGCGTCGCTTGCGAACATTACGTGCTAAAATTTCGCGAACATCCATCCGACTGTAGTGGACAGTGTGAACGCAAAGAAGCTACCAAATATATTTGGTATTCGAATGCAACGTGTCATCGCCGACAAGTGCGTTGCAATTCTGGAAGCGAGGCGTCCATGCAACCGACACAAGTTGATCTTACAACGGCGCGTTTTTTTCTAACTCATAGCGGCTATGTTGCACTTGAGTGCGACACGCTTGACGGCGCACAGCAATTAAGACTTTTTGGGCCGGATGGCGTTCTACCGCCGCGCCGATTTTCTGAACTCGTTGATGAGATGCTTGAAACGCTGGCCGCGGCGCCGGATAAATCAGACGCGGCCGGCTGGAAGTCACTGGCTGATGATCTCCAGGCAGGCTTGGCAAGAGTGGAAGCAGCGATGAAAAACCTAAATCGCCAGGGTTACCGCGCCCAAAAGACGTGAATTTCTTCAAGTCCGGTTTGAAGCGTAAAGATATCGCCCGACATTTCCATGTCGCGGCCCATGGCTTGCCAATTGATGTAATATTCAAGCTGCTTTGGAATTTCCGGGCCGGTTTCTTCGGTCAAGTCCTGCGCAAAATCGGCGACGCTTTTGTGTTCGCCCGCATAGTCTTCAAAGGCGGCGCTAGCGTCGCCTAAGTCACCGCCGAAATGCTCCAACAGTTTTCCGCCGAGCGTCCCGCGTTCTTCGATAAACTCGGCCAGCGCCGCGACGGTCTCAAAGCTTGAATATTCCGAAAGCGGCGCCCCTTCGAAGCCTTCACAATCATGGATCGCCCATTCCTCGGCCCCGCGTTCCGGCGATGCGGCGAGCATCGCCTTTACTTCTTCCCAAATGTGATCATCGCCAAGGCTCGCGTCGATCCAACGGCCATGCAGGTGCCCGTTATTGTAGGCCGCAAGGCAGGCCACGTAGATTCTGATCTCCGCTGTTGGCGCAACAGTCTTGCAGTGTGGCGCAAGGCCCGCCGTCTCAATTGATTGCCTTTGCTCTGGCGGTTGATCTTGGTTGGGTCTCTCGGTTTCTTGGGGATTCATCGCTCGTCTCCGTCTCCGCCTCGCACCAGTTTCCCCGGAGGGCGGGGGTGGGCGGCGAGACAAGCCGTTTGGCGTCGGGTGTTAGGACACGGCGCCAAGGGTTTTGGTAGGAGACTAAAAACAACATAAGCGGATTAAGAGCCAAAGCCCTTGCGGCGTGGCTGCCCGGCGCCATGAGGCGCCGCCGCCCACCCCCGTCCGACCGGGGAAACCACCAAACAAAGCCGCCGCTTTAGCGGCGCCAATCGGTGCTGGCTTGCCAGCGCAAGCGTCAGTCGAGCGGCGATAGAGCCGGCTGCTGG
>JAJFGC010000217.1 GCA_021776345.1 Hyphococcus sp.
GGCCATCGTCCGATTGCGCTGATGGGCGGCGGCACCACAAAAGTTGGCGACCCGTCCGGCAAAGACACCCAACGCGCGCTCCTGACCGATGCGGAGATCAACGACAATATCGCGTCGATCAAAGGCGTTTTTGAAAAATTCCTGAACTTCGGCGACGGTGCGCAAGACGCGCTGATGGTCAATAATAATGACTGGCTGTCCAAGCTCGGCTATATCGAATTCTTACGCGACTATGGCGTTCATTTTACAATCAACCGTATGCTGACCTTTGATAGCGTCAAACTGCGCCTTGAGCGTGAAAGCCCGATGACGTTTCTCGAGTTCAACTACATGTTGATGCAGGCCTATGATTTTCACGCGCTCTATAATCGCACAGGCTGCACGCTGCAGCTTGGCGGCTCGGATCAGTGGGGCAATATCGTCAATGGCGTTGAGCTTTGCCGGCGCAAGGACAGCACTGAAGTCTTTGGCCTGACAACGCCGCTTCTTACCACCGCCTCCGGTAAAAAAATGGGCAAAACCGAGAGCGGCGCCGTCTGGCTCAACCCGGATATGTTTACGCCATATGATTATTGGCAATATTGGCGCAATGTCGAAGACGCCGATGTCGCGACCATGCTGGCGCGATTCACAACCATGCCGATGGACGAAGTGCGCCGTCTCGCAGGCCTTGAAGGCGCCGAGATTAATGATGCTAAAAAAATCCTCGCGACAGAGGCGACCGCCCTGCTCCATGGCCGTGACGCCGCGGATCGTGCAGCCGCGACGGCGCAGGAAACTTTTGAAAAAGGCGGTCTTGGCGGAGACTTGCCAACGATCAGTCTTGGCGTCGATGAAATTGCTGCCGGTGCGCCGATGATCGATCAGTTTATCACGGCAGGGCTCTGCGCTTCAAAAGGCGAAGCGCGCCGGCACATCAAAGCTGGCGCCTTAAAAATCAACGACCTGCCGGTCAAAGATGAGCGCAACCTCCAGGAAGGCGACATTGTAGATGGCGCCATCAAGCTTTCCATCGGTAAGAAAAAGCACGCGATTATTAATGTTGGATAATTGCTGAGCCCAATTATTACAGTTGGCCTGGCTCTCTGGCGGCGGCCTCCTCATCAGCACCCGGAACGGTATCGGGCTCGTTGTCATTAACGGGCGCAATTGGATCAAACAGATTTCTGAAAATCCCAGGCGTCAATGCTGATAGAGGATTGATAAAAACATTGGGCGCGGCGCGTTTTCCGCTTACCGAATATGAAAGTGCGAGAACGCCTTCGCCTTTTTTGCCGATAAGAATGTCACCGATGATCGGGGCGGCGCCCAATGCTGAATTGATCTGGTAAAGCGGCGCGACGGCGCCGTTCAGCTGCACCTCCCCGCCTTCGCCAACCGCGACAGCGCCATCCGCCGTCATCCCGACCGATGGTCCGGTTGCATGGAAGTCTTTGATCGATACGACATTGTTAACGTAAGAAAACTCTCCGTAGGCCTGAGTTAGCTCAATGCCGCCGCCATTCATGAGATCGGAAAGCCCTTCCAGAGACCCCGCGGCAAATAATCGAGCCAGCAAAGGCGCATTGACCACGCGAAGATCTTGCGCCTCGATGACGCCTGATATGCCTTTCGTATCAGGCCCAACCAGATCAATTTTCATCGATCCGTCGCCGCCTTCGATGGAGCTATAACCAAAAATTGCTTTCAGAAGTTGGCCAAGTTCACGCGTCTTTGCTTCAATTGATTGAACCGGCCCGTCATCATCGCCCGTGTGCGCCATTGTAACTTTAAGCGGAGACCCGCCTTCGTCAAAGGCGGAAAAATCTAGCGTCTGTAGCTCGCTTTCGTTACGCCAAAGATCGAGGCTGGTATTATTGTAGTTGACGTTCTCGCGCATGCGCATTTGATCGATCCGTGCGGTCACAACAAGACCGGGCCCCCAATTGATCGGTTGATCACCGCCAGACCCCATCCCGGCGCCGGTAAGATCTTCCAGTATCGGACCGACATTTAGATAGTCGCCGATCGCCGTTAACGCCAATTCTCCAGTAGGTTTGCGCTGTGCTGACAGGTGCAGGCTGGCCGTGTTTTCAAGCTCGAAGGTTGGAAAGACCGCAGCGACCAGCGCATTATCCTTAAACTGAAGATTACCAGCAATCGAAACGCCGACGCCGGTAATTTCAGCTTTTTTTACATTGACCCCGTCAGCTGTAAACTCAATATCGATAGCGCCGCCCGCCGCCTCGCCCGCAGGTTTTCGCCAGTCAAAGGCATCCGCCCTAAGCATTGCGTCTTTGAAGTCAGCATTGGCGGTAATCGATTTAAAACTTCCTATGTCACCGAGCGCTTTGGCCGAAAACGCAACCGGCCCCCGCACATATTGCCGCGTCGGAATGCCGAGAAGATCGCCAGTCGTAGAATCCACGGTTCCAGCAATATCAAAACTCGAAGGCCCGTCCTCAACGAAGAAATTTTGTCGCCAGACGACGTCTATCGGCGTCTCGGAAAGGAACCCATCTGCGGTAACCTTCACAGAGCGAGGCTTGAGATCGACAACGCCTTTGACCGCAGTGAGCTCAGCATCAGCAGTCAAACCGGAGACCTGCATGTCGTCAAAAGTCGCTGTGCCGCTATAGCGATAGTCCTCGGCCGGCACGTCGCGTTTATTTGGCCGCATAATTTCAACGCGGGCGCGAGCGGCACCGCGAAATTGCGCTGGATCAAGGTTAATTTTCGACATCAAAATAAGCGGTTCTTGATCCAAAATGCCAAGCATATCATCGGACCTGCCGGTCGCCAGAAAGCGAATATAGGTAGGCTCCCATTTTGGGATAAAGACCGGAAACACCACCTCTCCCTCAGCAATGGTTACTTTGCCGACATTGGCGCGATCCACTTTTAAATCGAAGCTGTTTCCGCGCAGCACACCGCTGCCAGAGCCGCCGGTGATCGGCGTCATTTGCGTGACATAATAGGCTTTTGCGTCACTAACATCGAAGGTGATGTTCATTGCGTCATCGGGCATCAGGCGCGTCTCATCGATCGCCCCTTCGGCAAGTTGCATTTGCGCGTTGATGTTTTCGATCGTCGCCGTCTCCAACCGCTCCGCAACCCAATCGCGAGCGCCCATGGCGACGCCCATCGGCCAAAGTTTCAATAGGCGTTGAGGGTCTAACGCACCGTCAATGGCAATTTGAGCGAAGACCTCCGGGGACGGCGCCACGCCAGCGTCATTGGCGCGCGGAAAGGACATGGAAAAATTGCCGGCGGCGGCAACGTCCAACAATGACAGCGAAAGCTCATCCAGATTAATTTTTCTATCGGCGATATCATAGCCGCCGACAATGGCGCCTCGATCGACCGTCAACGGCGTCGACAAGCGGCTCGGAATGTTTATGGTCAGGGCGTCAGCTTCTAACTCAAAACCAATACGCTCAGGGTCGCGGACATCCTCGCCAAACACCAAATTGACGACCCCTTGAAGCGCCCCATTGTTGCCATTCACGTCGAAGGCAAAACGATCAATCACGAACTCGTTTTTTTCCGGCGCAAAATCTGTCTCCCATTCAATGAATTTCACCGGTATCGGCGTTGCGCCAAACCGGAGCGCGCCGCCATCGATACGGGCGTCGAAACTTGATGAAAGAACATCGCCGGACGATGTCAGTGATATCGCCGCTGTTCCAGAGACCGGCGCATCCAAAACCGCAGCGCGTTCTCCGTAAAACATGGTCAGAATATCACCGATCGGAAAATTCGACCCATCGATATCGGTGCTAATAACTTGGCTATCATTGTCATAATTTGCAGTTGCACGGATGGAGGCCGCCGATCCGCCAATATCGAGATTGCCGCTGACGGCGGCGCTCAGCCCTTCTGTCTGGCGTTCAATCAAGACGCTTGCATCTTGCGTTGTCCATGACCGGCCGGACGCAATATCCACAAAGGTAATTTCAGCATCAGCAATTTCCGCACGCTCGAACGTACTGCTTAAAGGATTACGGTCCAAAAAAGACGGTAGCGCGGAAGCGAGAGGCCATGTTTTTCTGCGGCCTCCCACCGCAGGGATTTTGACGTCCAGTGCTTCATTTCTGACAATTCGAAATTTGGCGTTTGTCGCCGACATCGTCCGTGGACCAATCGACCCGGAAATCAGCGACCCTGCGCTGAATGTCAGCATCACATCAGAGGCGCTTGCCGCCTCGGTGTTCTCGTCATCGAGGATTTTCACCGCCGACAACTGAACCAGATAATCACCGCTTTGTTGATCACGCGCGAGTTCAATTGATCCGATATCACAGCGATAATCTTTCGGGAGACGCCGGCTAACTGTGTATTCAAGGCTCGGTTTGAACATCGCCAGCGAGACCGGCGCCCGCTCAACACGCCAAAACAAAAAGACTACGCCCGCCGCAACAACGGCAATAACGATCGCGGCGACCTCAAGGAAAATGAGACCCGCTTTCGCAGCGCGCTTTTTCATACCATTACCAGACCGTTGCCGGTCGCCCTGTTACTGCACCCGAAACTCGTATGACGCCCCCTCCCGGCAGGCGTCCAAGCGTTTATGGGTACCGACCAAAACCGCGCCCCGCAAGTCTCCACCCTCTAGCGAATTCTCAAAAGCGAGATATTGTGCGCGCTTTCAGCATAGAAATCTCAAGGAAGCATTATGACGAAGGCTTTAGCGCCTGGAGCGAAAGCGCCAGCTTTTTCAATGGAGACAGATGACGGGTCTAAAATTGCGTTAAAGGACCTGAAAGGAAAGAAGATCGTCCTTTATTTCTATCCGAAAGACGACACGCCCGGCTGCACAAAAGAGGCGATCGCTTTTTCCGAAGAAATCGCCAAGTTCAAGCGTGCTGGCGCCGTCATTATCGGCGTCTCAAAAGACAGCGTCTCTAAGCATCAAAAATTCAAAGACAAACATGACCTTAAGGTGACGCTCGCTGCCGACGAAGATGGCAAGGTCGTCGAGAAATATGGCGTCTGGGTCGAAAAAAATATGTATGGCCGTAAATATATGGGGATTGAGCGCTCTACTTTTCTGATTGATGAAAAGGGCGTCATTCGGGAAATATGGCGGAAGGTGAAAGTCGCCGGGCATGCCGAAGACGTCCTCAAGACCATCAAATCGCTTTGACGATGACGGTTATGAGCTTGTGTGAGGCGGCGATCGCCGTTCTGACTGCCCCCAACTCGCTGGCGAAAAAGGCCCGCGCCGAAGATGCAATCAAGGCGCTCCAAGTTGGTCAACCCATTGGGTATATTGACGGATTGAACCCGCCGGATCAACCAGCACGCCCGGAAAAGCCCGATCTTGTTCCGCCTGGCCGCGTTGCCAGACGACGGCTTGGGTCGCCCCAGGGACGTGCTGCGCTCCTGCATGCGATTGCCCATATCGAGTTCAACGCAATTGATCTCGCCTTTGATATGGCTATTCGTTTCGTTAAAGAAATAGCACCCCTGGGACTTGACGACCAAGCCTTCGTCGCCGATTGGTTCGGCGTTGGCGGTGATGAGGCCCGCCATTTTGGTATGATTGAAAAGCGCCTCGTCGATTTTGGGACTGTTTACGGTGATCTGCCGGCTCATAATGGTCTGTGGGAAGCCGCAGAAAAGACCAGTAACCACCTTCTCGCCCGTCTGGTCGTCGCGCCGCTGATTCTCGAAGCCAGAGGTCTCGATGTGACGCCGGGCATGATTACCCGCTTACGAGGCGCAGGCGACCACACCAGTGCCGATCTGTTGGAAGTCATCTATCGCGAGGAAATTGGCCATGTAGCCTGTGGCAAACGCTGGTTTCACGCAGTTTGCAAGGCGCAAGGAAAAGACCCGGTTCTGACATTTCAGTCTCTCCGGGACGAGTATTTTGAAGGAGGGCTGAAACCGCCCTTCAATCACGAGGCGCGACAACAGGCGGGGCTTTTGAGAGAGTATTATGAACCAAATTGACACAAAGCCGTGCTAGGAAGGGCTCATGAGTCCAGAATCGAAAAAATCTGCGTTACACCATCACATAAGTGTTGCGTAATGTTCGATTTTACGCTGCAATATATTAAGGGTGGCGACGCATGATAGTTATTGTGTGTGCAAGGGGCTGTTAGTTGAATGAGCCGTCGTTCCGGCAATATGAAGCGCGTATTGAGCCGTTTATTTAAAGAACGGCAAATTTACCATCGAAGTGACGGCGTCGTGCATTTTATCTCGATGTCGGCAAAGACTCAGGTAGCGCTCGCAATCGTAGTTCTCGCAGCCCTGCTCTGGGTCGCGTACTCTTCCGTTAATGTAGTTTTCAAAGAGCAGATCATCGTCGCCAAAGAGCGCGAGCGGCTGGTGATGCAGACGAATTTGTCGAAACGTCTCCACGAGGCGCAAAAAGCCTATGACGACGTCAACTATCTAAACAATACGATTGAACGCCAGTTTGACGAGACCATGGACGATATCTGGTCGCGTCACCGCATGCTCGCCAATATGGTTGAGCGCAAGGCGGAGATTGATCAGACACTGAACTCGCAAGCCGAAGCCTTATCAGCAGCTGGCGGACCAAATGGCCAGAAACCGTCTAACGGCAATCGGGTCATGGTCGATGTGATCCCGGGCGAGCCAACGCCTCGCCAATCTCGGATGTCGGTGTTGCGCAAGGAAGCTGCCGCCGAAGCATCGATCCGCAAACCCGTTGCTGAAGAAGACGGCCTTGCGGCCGAATCCATCGAGATGATGGAAAAAGCTGCGGCTGATCTTTACCTTGAGCAAATGTTGCTTCTCGCTTCCGTTGAAGAAAAAGCGACACAGCAAATTGCTGAATTACGGCAGGTCATCAATAGCACCGGCGTATCATCGGAATCATTGGTGACACCGGCAAAGATTTCCAATGTGGTGTTAGCGCAAGGCGGCCCGTTTATCGAACCAAACGCCATGAGCGGCGAGCCTGTGCGATTTTATCAGCATGCAAACCGTACAGCGACAATTATCGATGAATTAGAAGACGTCAAAAAAGCCATCAGGCATATGCCGTTGTCATCGCCGTTGACCGTTACGCGTCGTTTTACAAGCGGCTTCGGCGTCCGGCGAGATCCGATCAATGGACGTCATTCAAGCCATCATGGCATTGATTTTGCTGCGCCGTGGGCGTCGCCAGTGACGGCGACGGGCGCGGGCATCGTTAAATTTGCGGGTACGCGCTCGGGTTGGGGGCGTATGGTAGAAATTGATCATGGAAACGGGTTTGTCACTCGTTACGCTCATATGAGTAGGATTAGTGTGAAGGCGGGGCAAAAGGTTGACTTGCATAGCAAGGTAGGCGAGCTGGGCTCAAGTGGTCGGTCTACTGGACCGCATGTCCACTACGAAGTTTTGTTTAAAAAAAGACCAGTCAATCCACGTCGTTTTATTGAGGCGGGAAGATATGTTTTCGAAAGCTAAAGCCAGCAAGTCATCAGATGCAAAGCCGCAGACCGGGTCGTTGAATGAAACGCCAGCGCAGCAGGCAAGCGTACACTCATCGTCAAAAAGGTCGGGTTCCATGAAGCCAGCAGGCGTTCCTTCAATTATTTCCACGGATGTCGTCATGCGCGGCAATATTAACTCAGCCGGCGAGATACAGTTTGACGGTTCGCTCGAAGGCGACGTCAAAGCCGGTTCCCTGATCATTGGCGAAAAAGCCACCGTAAAGGGTGAAGTGATTTGCGAAACAGTAACGGTGCGTGGTCGCGTCGAAGGCGGCATTCGCGCCAAATCAGTGTCGCTTGCCTCAACCGCACATATCCAGGGCGACATTCTTCATAGCTCGCTCTCGGTCGAAACAGGGGCTCATTTTGAAGGCAATTGCCGTCATTCAGATGATCCGTTGTCGGATGCGTCGGCGAAAGATTTCCGTCGCTCACGTCCGTCATCACCACAACCTGCGCCGCGCCCGGTGAACACGTCTCTTGAAGACAACGTCGAGCCAGTCGGAAACGACACTCCATCATTTCTAAATCAGGGCCGCTCGCCACTACGATAAGCCCAGCGCGTCGGCGCCTGACGAAGACAGTTGAACAATAAAAAAGGCCGCTCATCGCGGCCTTTTTCTTTAAGGCGTATCCGCCTGACTTACCGGCCGCGCAGGCCCGCAAGCCCTGAGATCAGAGTCAACATACCAAACGCCGCAGCAAGATATGCTCCCCACTGGACACCGGGCAACCCTTCCGGTGTTCCCATCATCGACAGCGCGAAATATCCCATCGCGCCGAGCGTCGCCAAGCCAGCCACAACCGTGACCATACTTGTCAGCCTGCCAATGAAAGGCAAAAGCCCGGCCACGCCAAGAGCGGCGGCGGCCACAGAAATCAGCGCCGCCCAGGAGATAACATCGCCAACCACGGTCGAGCCGTTAAGCTGACCCTCCGACGCACAGTCCTCGCCAATCGGCAGTTGCAGCTTGCGCAAACACTCCACGGCCTCGCCAATAAAATACTCGCCGGAACGCAGCGTCGTGGAATCACCCGTCGCTGACCCTGACGTGGTTTCCGAAAACATCGGTCCAAAGAAAATCGCCGCAACGATTGCGAGCGGCAGTAAAATGCGAGTCATATGACCCCCCGTATTTCCCAACAACAAACAGGCCGCGACTTTACCCCTTGTTCAAGACTTAGCCAAGGCTGGATATGTGTGCGCCGACACGTCAATCACCAACGCCGTCTTGCTTGAAGCCTTCAATTCCGCCAATTCTTCCGAAAAGTTGATTACCTGAAGCCCTTCGCCTGGTAGTCAAAAAAGACGATTAGGCTAAGCTCGACGTCAAATTCCAGCTCAAATATTGGTCTCCCAGATGCAAAAAAACAAAACATTTAAGCTCGCCGCCATTCAGGCAGCGCCCGTCTTATTCGACAAAGCGGCAAGCACAGAAAAAGCCTGCGGACTTATTCGCGACGCTGGCGCCATGGGGGTCGATATTGCCGCCTTTGGCGAGACATGGCTTCCCGGCTATCCATTCTGGGTAGATGGCCCGGTCATCGACCTCACCTGGGAGGCAAGCGCTGTTTATCTTGAAAACGCAATCGACCTTCCCGGCCCCGAAACTGATGCGCTTTGCCAAGCGGCAAAAGAGGCCGGCGTAGAAGTTGTTATTGGCGTTGCGGAAAAGGATCCGTTTACGGAAGGGACAGTCTATTGCACGGCGCTTACAATCGGACGTGAAGGCGAAATATTGAACCGCCATCGTAAACTGAAACCGACACACGCTGAACGTATTATATGGGGCGACGGCGACGCGGCAGGACTGCACACCATTGAGCGACCTTATGGACGGATCAGCGCCCTAAACTGTTGGGAACATCAGATGATGCTGCCGGGCTATGCGCTCGCCGCCCAAGGGACGCAAATCCATGCCGCCCTCTGGCCAGGCTGGGAGAAGACGCCGCGCGAAGACGAAGTTTGTTGGGCCCGCCAACACCTCTTATCGCGCGCTTATGCAAGCCAGGCCTGCGCCTATGTGATCTGCGCCGCGGGATTACGCCTTGAAAAGCACATCCCTGAACGCTGGCGCCCGCTGGGTGTCTGGGAACATACGGGCCAGTCAGCGATTATTGATCCGCGTGGAGAGATTATCGCTGTTGCCGGCAATGAAGAAACTATTCTGATTGCGGAAGGCTCGCTCGATCTTGTTCGCGCCGCCAAAGCCGGCTGCGATATTGCGGGGCATTATTCCCGCCCGGATGTCTTTGACTTTGCTGTTGATGCGCGCGTCGCGCAGCCGCGTGTTCGCCTCCATGACGGAGGCAGCGTTCACGCTGATTCGTATACGGACAACGCCGCCGACGAAGAAGAGTAGTCGAGGCCGAGATGACCGAGGGCGCGATCAAGGCGTTGCAATTGGGTCGGCCAACGATAACGATCCACAATCAACGCGCGCGCAGCAGCGCCGATGCGCGCCGCTTTATCGTCATCATTTAATAACGAATGGATGTGAACCGCCGTCTCGGCCGCATTGTCGGCGACAAGGTATGTCTCGTCATGTCGGCCTGAAATACCGGTTACCGCTTCTGGGGTTGCAACAATTGGCGTTGCCATCGCCATCGCTTCGAGCACTTTATTCTGGATGCCGCGTGCGACACGAAGCGGCGCGACAACGAGCTTTGCTTGTTGCAACCAGGGGCGCACATCCTCGACCCGGCCGGTGACGGAAATACCGTCACATCCATCCAAAGCGTGAATTTTTCTAACCGGATTGGCGCCGACAATCGCAAGATTTAACGACGGCGATTGTTTGCGAACAATCGGCCAGACTTTATCAACGAACTCGGTTATCGCCTCAACATTGGCGCGGTAGTCCATAGCGCCGACAAAAACGACTTCGGCGCCCGCAAGAGGCTGCGGCAATACCAGTGCGGGATTAAAATAATCCGCATCGACGCCGTTTGACCACCAGCCAACATCTCGCTCAAGCCCCGGGCGGCAATTAAACAGGGTCGCTTCCGCTGGCGTTATGGCAAAACTCGCATCGGCCCAGTTAACGATGTCAGTTTCAAGCGCCGCAAGGCGACGGCCTTCGCGGGCGTAGATCCAGTTCATCGGCGGCGACGCGCCTTCAGAATATGCGCGCCATTTTTCAGAATCCGCATCACAGAAATCAATGACCCGCTGCCGGCCAGGGATAGCCTTCCTAATATATTGCGCCATAGTCGAGGAGAACGCGATCTCCGCGACCAGTGGTTTTTTGCGCAGCTTTGAAACTGCCATGCGCATCCGATGGTCGTTGTAAAACGCGACCGACAAAGGCTTGCCAGTAACAAAGCCGCTGACAGATTTTGCTTTCATCTTTAGCGGATCAAGACGAATAAGGGTGGTGCTGGCGCAAACGGATCGCAGAAAGGCAGCATGTTCAAAATCTGCTGGATCATCGACAAAGCAAGCTAAATGTACGCGGAACGACCGCGTTAAATGTTTAAGCAACCGCCACGACCGGATCTTGTCCCCTTTGTTTGGCGGATATGGAATGCGATGCGAAAGAAACAAAACTTCAGGTTTGCCGGTCATGGGAAATTCCGCGCCAGCAACGGCCCCGCAATATTCACAACCGGCACAGGCAGACGCCGCCATAGCTTTACGAAGGTCGCAAATTTCGGATTGTTTGGATTAACGTTCGGCTGTTCATCGCCAGCAATCAGTTTGTACTGATAATATAGCGGTGTCGGTTTGGCGTCCCAAAGTTCTTTAAACCGATAAGGCCCCGTCCCGATTTTGCTGCGGCCAAAGTCAAACGTTTTATATCCGTCCGATGCAGCACGGCGCATTAGCGCCCAATACTGGTACTCATGGGCGTTCACCTCACGACCAGCCGCCATGGCGCCGAAATAATAAGGCATGACAGCGTCTTTAAAATAAAAACTCAACAGCGCGCCGGCAATCTCTCCATTAACTTCCGTGAACGATATTTCTACGCGGCGTTCAAAAACCTGCAAAAGGTGAGCGAGAAATCGTTTTGGAAAAACCGGCGTACCATGATTGCGCAGGGACCGTGCGTAAACATCATAGAAACGCGACGCGTCCATCTCGACCCATTCCTTCAAGACGCCGCTTTGCTTTGCGGCAACCGCCTTGCGAATGGCGCGTCGGCGGCTGCGCCGTAAGCCATTCAAATGATCGTCTGCATGGGGCGGCATCGTCATGCGGAACGTCGCGTATATATCCGCCTTTATTTGCCAATTATCGAGGACAGCATTTTCGCTGCGCAATTCCACATATTTAACATTGCGCGCGGCGCCTTCTGACGCCGCGGCGTCAGCAAGGGCAGAGATAACATCAAGATCATCGCCGATGGGACCGCCGCCAACAGTGAAGGCCGTCGAAATTAACGACCGGCCCAGCAAAGGCGCTTTGACATCAACAAGCGGCAGGACACCGACCACGCGGTTGCCGCGACGCGCAATCAAAAACACCGGCTCATACCCGTATGCCGCCTCGATAATGTCGCCCCATCCGTAAAGATGAAAGAAACTACCCTCTTGATGCTGTTCCACATAGGCGTCCCACGCCGCAGCTTCAGCTGCACCGCTGCGACCGATGGTTACTGGCGCCAAGAGATCATTTGCCGGTTTTAGTTTTTCTGCAACGACGATCATGAGGTTGCGCCCCTTATGCCAAGCGCTTGATCGACACGCCCCCAGGGGAAAGTCTTTAAAACAATGTCTAGCTTGTGCGGCATTGTTTTCAGATTAAGATAATGCCTTAATTTTGATTTTACCGAAGCGCGTTTAATGCGCGGCTGACCTGAATCAATTTCCCAGGGATGAAAATAAAAAATAACGGGCCCTTGAAGGGTCTTTCCGGCGTGGCGCAGCATCATTTTCGAAACCTCAACCGGCGCCGCGCGAAACCAGCCGCCGCCCGCGCAACTTATCCGCCGGCCCAGGAACTCAACCGTCGCAACCGGCGCTTCAATGAAACGCTCATCTTTTATTGGTTGATAAGGGCTCTGCGGTGCTGACGCATCGCCATAATGGTCGTGGGAAATTGGATGCGTGCTTGATGAATACGCATAGCCTTCACGCTGCAGAATTTCGTGCGCCCATGGCGTCGTGTGATCAATTGAAAAGCCGGCGGCGCGGTAACCGCGCACTTCTACGCCAGCAATATCTTCAAGCAACTTCTTGGTCTGCGAAACATCGCGTGCAAACTCACCCGGCGTTTGTTCATTAACCTTGGTGTGGTCGGCCCCGTGGCTGCCCAGTTCGTGACCGCGCGCCACAATCTCACGAATAAGCGCCGGATCTCGCTGCGCCACCCACCCCAAGGTAAAAAATGTCGCCGTTGCGCCGCGCGCCTCGAAAAGATCAAGGCAAGCGCGGGTCGCATCACCAACGCGCGGGGCAAAGCCGTCCCAGCTTTGTTTTCTGATCACATCAGAAAACGCCCAGACCTGAAAATAATCCTCAACATCGACCGAGAGGGCATAGCCGCCCGTTTCAGCATGGGTCTCAACTCGTGTGTCTGTCATGGCGTCCATAGACCGTCCGCCTTTCAAGATTTACGCCTAACGCCAGGCGTTCCGAATATCCTTAAGCAAGGTTTCGGCGCGCGCGAGACTGGCGGAGATTTTTTGCCGCCCGGCATCACGTTTCGTGTCATTTTCTTTTAGCGAGCGTCGTAAGCGCTGCACGCTGACATGAGCTTCCTTCAGCTCGTCGCGTGTCTCATTGACCGAGCGAATAACCGATTTACGCCAATCGCTGGCGTGACCGGTCGTTGATGCAGCTTGTGGCGTATCATTTGTTTGCACAATCTCCGGCATCTCTTTCCCCTCTTCGATCGTTTCGCTCGCCGCAGCGATCGCTGTCGCGACATCATTGAGTGTCGCCTCCTGGCGCGGCGCGTCTTCCTCCGACGTTTTCTCGGGCGTCTCATCGCTTCGTTTTGCGCGCAGACGATCAAAAACACTCCCGGAAGCAGTCTGGAGGGCAGGCGAAGGCGCAGCTTTTTCCGATGCCAGGGTATCGCGCCCATCGGCGGGACCAGTCGCTTTTGCCGCGTTGTTGTCATCTTTCGAAGCTGCAAGTTTTAATACTGGCGGCATGGCTTTTTGGCGCGCGCTCTCAATCGGAACGATTACGTCCCCATTGGCCGCAAGTGGAACTATCTGTTCTTCTTGTTCGCAGACCTCATCAACCTTCTTGGCCTGCGGCATGGCCGTGCTCTTGGGGTCATCACTGCCGAGATTTTCTTCTTTCAACTCATCGACAACCGTTTTGACGATGCTCGCATCAATCTCGTGACGCTTTTCCAGTGCACAATAAAGCATCAACCGATTACAAAGCGTGTTGATGCGCCGCGGACGACCTTCCGTCTCCGCAAAAACCGCATCAATGCCGCCCTCTGCAAACACAGGGTCTTCTTTCCAGCCCGCCACCGAAAGGCGATGCAGAATATATTCTTTGGTTTCTTCGCGGCTCAAATTCTCAAGATGATAGGACGCAATGACACGTTGCTTGAGTTGTTCCATGTCGTCGGCCGACATCATTTCACGAAATTCCGGCTGACCGACCAGAAAAACCTGAAACAACGGGGTGCCATCATAGTCAATATTGGACAGCATACGCAGCTCTTCCAGCGTTTCTCGCGGCAGATTTTGCGCCTCATCCATAATCAACAAAACGCGCTTGCCGCGATTAAGCTGGTCAAACAGATAATCTTCAAAAGCTTCGAGTTGCCCGGTGCGCCCCTCCCCTTCCGGTTCAATACGAAAGGCCGACAGGATGTGTTCCAAAAGCTCGTCCGGGCCGACATTCGATGTCAGTAACTGGGCGGCGACAATATTGGATCGATTGAGTTGATCGAGCAATTGACCGATCAGCATGGTTTTCCCAGCGCCGACCGGCCCTGTGATGACGATAAACCCCTCGGCTTGCTTCAATCCGTAGTGAAGGTAGGCCATCGCCTTGTTGTGGCTGCGGCTACCAAAAAAATACTTCGGATCTGGATTAAGCCGGAAAGGCGCGCCGGATAACTCAAAATACTCTTCATACATGACTTAAAATTCCAGCGTAGCTCCCACCATGACTGTGTTTTCGCTATACTCTAATTGATCAATCGGAGAAAATCGCTCCGCATGTGAGTACTCGGCAAAAGCGGAAACATTTTCATAAACGCGATACGCGCCGCCCACTCTGCCAATGACTGTATTGGTAACGCCGTTACTGGCTGCAACCTGTGCACAATCCGTCATCGCATCAAACAGAATATCGGTCGTATCTAGCCCGAAAATTGTCGGATTTGCTTCGCATACGGCTGGATCAATTGTTGTATCCGTCCGACGATAGTCAATTCCGCCATAGGCTGTGACGCGGCGTGACAGACGACGCCTCGCATCAAATGCCACGCCGTAGGTTTCAATTTCTCTAAAACCGAAATCGCCATCGCTAAAGTTGCCCCTGAGGGTAAATTCACTGCGACCGTAGACACCTGAGAGCGCTGCAAATGCCTGATCGGTGACGCTGACACCAACAGTCTGGGCAGAGCGACCGCCAATGACGTTTGAATATCTGTTTGCAGACTCAATCAGTTCACGCGGCGACAATTCCTGGCCTTCACGCAGTCGGTCGGCGAATTCGAGGGTGCGCGTTTGAACGCCCCTAAATTGAGAATTCACGCCCTGCGCCCGCGTCTGGAAGGTTCGCCCGGCGCCAGCCGCAAAAGTCAGCCGATTGGTCAGCTCGTAAAATACATCGGCGTCGATGAAGTCACCGCCGTAACGTTCGCCATATTCAAATCTCAGCCGGGTGCGCCGATTAGGCTGAGCCGTAACGCCAGCCCGCCAGAACACGCCGGACAACTCATCGTCATCAAAGAACAAAGCCGCCGCCGCGTCAGTCTCGATCTCATCGTACCCAACTGCGCCGCTGACCGAAAGCGTGCGGTTCAAGGCAAACTGCGCATCAGCAAAAAATGATCCTTGCTGGAAATTGAAATCAGGTAAAAAACCGGAACCGGATTCTTCCGTATCATTACCATAAGCCGAAAGGCGAATGCGTACGCGATCAAACAAGTTACCACTTTCGTAGCTCGCCAACGCCTCATGCGACTTCGAGTCATTCAGCAAATTACCCCCCAAAATATTCGCGCCCACAACGTCATCTTCAACAAAAATCTGCGAATATCGGTATCGCATCTCCACGGACGATTGATTGGGCAATTCGTGATAAACATAGGGACTTGCGGAAAACGAATGAACATTAGCTTGTTGGTTTCTGCCATTGTTCAAGCTTCCGCTGAACCGCGCATTGTCTCCGACCAGTTGGCGAGATGTTTGCGCAGAGACGTCAACATAAAGCCAATTGTCTGCGGCGGTGAATGTGCTGGTCGCACCAATATTTTGGTTGACGTTAAAATCGCTTCGATCAATCAGATATGAAAAATCGAGATCGCCAAGCACAATTCCGGTGAGGCGGTTGGTGCTAACGATGGCGCCGCCCGACAGACCGGTCGATAAAATAAACTCCCCATCCTTGAGCGCGTCGCGCCGCAAGTCGATGTTATCCGTGTAGCTCACTCGCGCTGAGACGCCGACGGAATAGCCAAGATAATCGGTCCGCAATTTCAGCGGGGCGCCGTCATTGTCGACTTGTGCAACTGCGGCGCTGCCCATCACGCTAATGCCGGCTCCGGCCAACAATGCTTTTTTCAATCCTTGCATAGAATATCTGCCGATTTTATTTTGCTTCATGGGAAGCACCCTCCGCTGGCGCGCTTTTTGATGACTGGCGTTCCGCGTCATCGCTCAGCCCGTAATATTCATAAGATCCGTAGTGAGATCCGCCCGACCCGATCATACACCGATTTAGCATCATGCTGACATTCGGGTTGATGTCGAGGAGTTCGTCGACCGCTGATGCAACCGCAGGTTCAGGCGTTGAATTCGCCTCCACCACAAAGACGATCTCATCGACATATTTAGCCAGGATCACCGCCTCTGTCGTCGCCAGAACCGGCGGTGCATCAATGATGATTAATCGGTCGGCGGCCTCCGTCGATAGCCCAGTCAGGAGGCGTTTGCACTCATCGGTGGCGAACAGATCAGAGACCCGGTCAATTTGCGCACCTTCGGGCAATACCGAGAGCGGCGCCTGATTGGCGCGGAATTGAAGCGCATCCGTCTTTATCGACGGATCAAGCAAGCGATCAGTCAGGCCTGGACCTGAAGGCAAGCCTAACCGGTTGCGAACTTTTGGGCGTAGAATATCGGCATCGACCAACAACGTCTCGATCTGATCCTCCATCGCGAAGCTAAGCGCGAGGTTCAGCGCACTGAATGTTTTGCCCTCGCCTGCGCGCGATGACGTCACCAGAATAAGATTGCGCTGACGGCCAGGCATTCGATAGGCTTGGCGTTCGCCGCTTGCGCGCAGAAAGCCAATCCGTCTTAACAGCCGGCGTTTGACCGCCCGCAATTCCAAGGCAAGGCGCGAGGCTTTCGCCGCTGGGTGATAAAACCCGCTGTGCGCCAGCGCGTTATCATCGAGATCGAAATGGCGCGGCCCGGTCGCAATTTTCGGCGCACTTACCTTGCCGTTACTGGAAATATCGGTGATTGAACCCGCGGCTTTTTCGATAACACTCATCACAATGCGTTTCCTTGCATTGCCACATCAGTAGGCTGCCCAGCGGCGCCCTTCTCGGACGGTAACTGGAACACGGTGAGGTAGGTGTAAAAAACACCGACGAGAAATAACGCCGCAATCATACCGCCAAGTTTTTTCAGATCGCTTATCCGGCCAGCGACAACCGCCGGCGACGGCGCCTCACTCAAGGCGCCAAGAACCGGCAGGCCAAACGCTTCTTGCAGTTCGCCGGCTTGCGTGTAGCTCTTGTCGAGCACGGTCAAGAGCCACGCGGCGCCGGCGCCAGCGCCTGCGCTAATGAAAAGAACACCGATAATCAGTAAGAGCCGGGGCGGATCGGATGGCACTAACGCTGTCTGTGGTCGCTCAAAAATCTGATACTCGACACCACGCCCTGCAGCGCCAAGATTTTTCGTCAGCTCAAGGCGATCACGGCGAGAAAGCAACTCATCGTATGTTTTTTGAGTCTGTTCATATTCGCGGATGATCTGCTGCAGGCCGGCCTCTACCTCCGGCGCCTGCCCAACGGCAAAGTCGAGGGCTTCAAGTTCTTCACGCAGAGTTTCCTCACGCGCCTTAAGGATGCCGATAGATTGCTCAGCAACCTTGAGCTCTGAATGCAGTCGGATAAAATCGGGATTTGACGATAACGTACCGCCGCCAGCGCCATCCAACTGTTCAATTCGGGCAACCACGCCGCGAATATCTGGATGCGTCTCTTGATACTTGCTGCGCAAATCCGCGAGTTCAACTTTCAATTTGTCGATTTCGTCGCCGGATGTTGTCCGCGGCGTTGCAGAAATCAAATTCTGCAAAGTCAGAATGCGGCCGCTCGTTCGCTGCAGCTCGTCACTGACGCGGAGCATTTCGTTTTCTTTTAGTTCGCGTCGACGTACTGTCCCCTGACTGCCCGCAAGTTCCGTTGCATTCGCCCGTCGATAGGTTGCAACCGCCCGTTCGTTCGCCGTCAGCTTTTCTTCAAACTGCTCTATCTGCAAATTGAGACGCCGGCGCGCGGCTTCGCTTTCTGACAGGGTCGCGCCGAGATCCTGTTCGATCAGCATGTTCAACACGGCATCGACAACGGCTCGGGCAGTTTCCGGATCGCTGTTGGCGTAGGAAATCACAAAATACATGTCGCGTGGGCTGTCGATGGTGATTTCTTCCGCCACCCAATTAACTAATGATTCCATCTTGGCCCGGCGCTCAACGTCGGTTCGCGCCTCAATCGTTTCATCAAGTCCGGACCGGAGAATGATCTCCTGGACATTCGGCCGGGTCAGGAGCTGTAATCGCATTACTTCAACCCGTTGGGTGTAATCCGGGCGAGCAGTGAAACCGTTTAACACTGGCTCCAAAATTGTCTCGGTTTGCACAAAGACGTGCGCACGGGATTCATACTGATCAGGAAGCAGCCAGACCGCAAACCACCCAAGCACGGAGACGAGCCAGACAACGGCGATGATCGTCCATCGCCGGCGCCAAAGACCGTTCACATGCCGGATGACCGGCGGCGGCAGTTCGGAAAACTCAAACACTAAACTTCCTTCATCCTCCCGAGAAAGCTTCCCCTAAAATACGCTTTCAGGGATCAACACGACGTCGCCCGGCAGCATCGGCACATTTGCGGCGATGTTGCCTTTGCGTAAGAGATCATCGAGACGCAAGCGATAAGAGTTTCGTTCTTCGCCCTTGCCGCGAATCAGCACCGCTTTATTGCCAGCCGCAAATTCGGTTAGCCCGCCAACCGCAACCATCACATCAAGCACGGTCATGCCCGTCTGGTAGGGCAGTGCTATCGGCTGCTGCGCCTCACCAAGGACGCGCACTTGCTGATCAAACGTCGATGAGAAGTTGCTGACGATAACCGTCACTTCCGGTGTTTTGACGAAACGCTTCAACGAGACTTCAAGATCGCCGGCCAATTGTGACGGCGTTTTGCCTGATGCGACCATGTCTTCGACCAATGGTGTCGAAATTCGACCGTCCGGACGCACGGTCACATTGGTCGATAGTTCCGGCGCGCGCCAAACGAAAATCTCAAGCTGGTCGAGCGGACCGATCAAATAATCAGGGGACGCGTCAGCAGCGTCAATCGCTGTAGACGGAGCGGCTTGCAGTTGCTCACCGCCATCAATGATTGAACAACCGGCAATCATTGCGGCCGCTGCGCCAAGCAGAGCGAAGCGGCAAAACTGGTAAATCTTTGTCATAGTTCTTTCCTTAGGGTCTCCGAGACGAGACTGTGTTGCAGTAAAATCATCACAATTCCGTATTCAGTTTAGGGTCTCCGCAATTTCTTTGCCATGGCGCGGCTTCCCCCTTGTGGAAAGTTAAAGAAGGCAAAATGAAGGCTAATAGATTCAGAGGCTTGGACTGTTAACTCGCCCGAAAATTTTTGCATGCGTCGACCCCTTTCAACCGCTTACGCCTCATCTTGGTTAAGAATCGAACACTCCAACCAAACGATTCGCCGAATCAGGTGTATTCGGAACTGGTAAGACGGTTAATCCTCAACGACTTCCAATGCCAAACAACGCGACACGGATCGTCATCAAAATAATCATGACATCCATCAGTGGTGTGAAGTTGCGAATATAAAAGAGGTCATAGCGAAGCTTTTCGCGGGCGCCCTCAACCGTCGCCGCATACTCATACCGCACCTGCGCCCAGCCGGTAATGCCAGGCTTAACCAAATGACGCGAATGATAATGCGGTATCTCCCGTTCCAGCTCCGCGACAAACTCCGGCCGCTCCGGTCGCGGCCCAACAAAACTCATTTCACCGCGCAAAACATTAATGGTCTGGGGAATTTCATCGATCCTCGTCTTGCGGATAAACCGCCCCACTCGCGTGACGCGATCATCATCTATGGCCGCATATTGCGGCCCGTTCTGTTCAGCGTTCATGCGCATTGAACGGAATTTAAAAACCGAAAAACAGCGGCCCGCATAGCCAACGCGTTTTTGCCGATAAAGAACCGGCCCCCTGCTGTCGAGTTTAATCGCCAACACCGTCAACGCCAATAACGGCGCCAGAAACAAGACCAGACCAAGACTGGCGGCAATGTCAGTCGCGCGTTTGAATTTCGAAATACCCGTATGGTTAATTGCCGTCGCTGCACGATGAACAGCAGCTTTGTCCATGGTGTTAAGATCAAGCGCGCCGGATCTGACATCAATTGTATTTCCCGAAACCTGGCGGAACATTGCGAGCGCGCCAGCGTCCCCGTCAGCTGCCTTGGTAAGCCATGCACGCGACCGGATCGCAATTAACGCGGTCAACAAAGCCGCTGCGATCCCGTATAAAATTGCCATCCCCCAAACACCTCCAACAGTGAGTGTCGCTCAGACGGTGAGTCAGCGAATCGGCGGCGGCTGTCTCAGTCTATAACAACGGCGGATGGGAAGCACGGAACGTGCCTAACGGTTTGTTAATGGTCGCAGGGGGGCAACTGTTTCCGATCAAAGAAGGAACGGCGCCAGCAAAAGCGCCCACAGCAGGCCGGCGCTCATGAACCAGAACCTCAAACAGGCTTCAACCGGCCATGGCGTGATGTTTGCGGCGTTGCTCCGATCACTGGTTGAAGGTTGGATTGGGTCATGCGTCATCAGGCGGCACTCCTTGCGCTACGCAATAAGCCGAAGAGGCCTCAACATTTTGTTAACGCCTCGGTTGCGGGCGCCCTCCCTTCAAAAGCGCCTGCGCTCTATGACGATGCCGAATCCCGCGATAGTCCTTGCGTTTTGACGCAGCCCTCACCCATGCGCTTTCTGGTTTTGACAACGCTCTATCCAAATGCGGCGATGCCGTCGCACGGGATCTTTGTCGAAAACCGGCTGCGGGCGTTTTTGAAACGCCATGATGCGGAGGTCCGCGTGATCGCGCCGGTTCCCTGGTTTCCGTTTCAACATGAAACATTCGGTAAATACGCTGCGTGGGCGCGCGTCCCGAAACGGGAAAGCCGTCATGGCGTTGAGATATATCACCCGCGATATTTGCTGCCGCCAAAAGTCGGTATGCATTACGCACCTACCGCCTTGGCGCGGTGCTTTAGCAAAGCAATTGACGCCATCACCGGAAATGGATGGGATTTCGACTTTATCGACGCGCATTATTTCTATCCCGATGGCGTCGCGGCGACGGCAATCGCAAAAGAACGAGGCAAGCCAATTGCGATCACCGCTCGTGGCTCCGATGTCAGTTTCTTTCCTGACTACCCAGGCCCGCGCAAAAAAATCATCCAGGCAGCAACCGATGCGGATGTCGTCATTACCGTCGCCGATGCGCTCAAAACCAATCTCAACTCCCTCGGCGCACCGCAGCAAAAAATCACGACACTGCGCAACGGTGTTGACCTTGAGATATTCGCGCCGCGTGATCGCGCTGCAATTCGCCGTGAGATGGGCCTTTCCGGTTCCGTCATTCTCTCTGCCGGCCATTTGATTGAACGTAAAGGACATCATCTCGTTATTGAGGCGCTTAAAAAGCTGCCCGCCGCAACGTTGTTGATTGTCGGCGACGGCGAAGACAGACCGACCCTGGTTCGACAAGTCAAAGCCGCAAATCTTGACGCCCGTGTGCAGTTTCTGGGGGCGCTGGCGCCAGAAAAAATGCCAGACATCTACAACGCAGCGGATATTCTCGTGCTTGCCTCCTCGCGCGAAGGCTGGGCGAATGTTCTACTTGAGGCGATGGCTTGCGGCACGCCGTGTGTTGCAACCAATGTCGGCGGTAATCCGGAAGTTATTCGCGAGCCCGCGGCGGGGCGTCTCGTTGGCGATCTTACGTCCGATGCCATTGCCAAGGCCGTGAGCACACTCCTTTCAAATCCACCGGATCGCCAGTCAACACGGGGCTATGCGGAAACTCATTCGTGGAACGAGACTGCCGATCAAATGGCGGCGATTTTTTCCGGCCTTTCCAGGCGCGCCCGCGCAGCAGCGTCGATCACGACGGCGCCAATTTCTTTTGCAGAACCATACCGGCCAAAACTGATCATTACGGTGGACACGGAAGAAGCATTCAACTGGTCTGACTTTGAAACCAGTGCGCACAGTGTTTGTGAACCTGCCGACCTCAACATTTTTCAAAAAACCTGCGACAATGCGGGCGCCAAACCGCTCTATCTTGTTACATACCCACTCCTCAAATATGCCGGGACCGCTTCTTATTTCCGATCGCTCAAAGACAATGACGCCGCCGACTTTGGCCTGCACCTCCATCAATGGGTGACGCCGCCGGAAACACGGTTTTCCGAGGAGTATTTTTCCTACCAAAAGAACCTGCCGCAAGATATTCACGTAAAAAAACTCCGCGCCCTCGCCGACATGTTCGAAACCGTCTTTGGCGACCACGCAATCGCGCACCGCGCCGGGCGTTACGGGATTTCTTCCGCCGACTATGCCTTGCTCGCAGAGATCGGCGTCAGATTCGACTTCAGTCCCGGCGCGGCGTTTGATTTCTCTTCGACTGGCGGGCCTGACTTTTCCGGTTACGCCAATCATCCTTTTATCGTTAAGGGCGCGACCGCTCCTGTTTACGTAACGCCGGTCAGCGCGGCGAAAACAATCCGCGGGACAAAGCTATTCCAAAGTCAGGAAGGAAACTCGCCGGGTTTTTCAACAACTGCCAACACGCCATCCTGGAAAATTCCCATACGCCTCTCGCCTGAAGGCGCCAACCTCCAGACACTGAAAGCGCTGACCAAAAGGCTGATCGCTGACAAGACACCCGTGCTCACATTTACCCTTCATTCAACAAGCTTAACAAAAGGCGCCAATTCATATGCGCCAGACGCCGACGGCGTTGATCACATCCTCTCTGTTACACGCGACTACCTCTCCTGGTTTCGCGAAAACATTGACGGCGAGCTTGTGTCGTTGGGCGATCTCGCGACGCTTTACGAAAACACCGCGAAAGCGTGCGCGACTTAACACGCCATTAAGCATGAACCCGGTAATTTTTGCCTAGAGCCATCGGCAAAGGATTATCTCATGCTGCTACCGGAAATCATGCGCATTCTGTTCGGTCTTGTCGCCGTTATCGGCCTTATTGGCATTTGCGCACTGGCCGCAAAAAAAGCGGGGCTTGCCTCTGCTTCCGGCGGCTTCGTTCGCAAGCGCCGTCTCGGCGTCGTAGAAACGCTGGCGCTTGATGGTCGCCGACGGCTCGCCATCATCAAATGTGACGGCGCGGAACATCTGATCGTTCTTGGCGCCACAAACGAAACGGTCATCGACCACAACCTCGCTGGCGCTATTACCGTTGAGGAAACCGACACGACCACCGCCGTGGCAAACCCGTTCCCGACCTTTGGCGATGTCGTCAAAAAACTGCGCCCGGCGAAAGACGCTGCGTGAACAAACCCTTCAGCATATTCCTGGTGGCGCTTGTTGCGTCGTTTACGATGTCTGCCGATGTTGCGGCCCAGACCCTGACCCTCGATATGGGCGGGGAAGAAGGCGGCGGTCTGTCCGCGCGGATCATTCAACTGGTGCTCCTCACCACGGTCCTGTCGCTGGCGCCGTCGATCCTCATTATGATGACCTCGTTCATCCGCATCGTCGTCGTCCTCTCGCTGTTGCGCACCGCCATCGGCATTCAACAAAGCCCGCCCAATCCGGTGATCATTTCGCTGGCCTTGTTTCTGACCGCCTTCGTTATGGCGCCGACCTTTGGCGAGGCTTATCTCTCCGGCGTCAAACCGCTGATGGACGAAGAAATCACCATGGCAGAAGCTTTCCCGAAAACGGCCGCGCCGATCAAAACCTTTATGCTCGGCCAGACGCGGGAAAAAGACCTCGCGCTCTTTTTCGATATGGCGGAAGTCACACCGGAAAGCCCGGAAGCGACACCCTTACATGTTCTGGTGCCGGCTTTCATGATTTCGGAGCTCCGACGCGCCTTTGAAATCGGCTTTATGATTTTCATTCCTTTCCTCATCATCGACATGGTGATCTCATCGATCCTGATGGCCATGGGCATGTTGATGCTGCCGCCAATCGTCATCTCCCTGCCGTTCAAACTGATCTTCTTTGTGTTGATCGACGGCTGGCGCCTGATCGCCGGCTCGCTCGTGCAGAGTTTCGCCGTCGCTCCGCCGCCGGGTTAACCCCTCTGTCATTGCCGGAGTTGTTCCGGGGGTTTAGCACCAAAATACAAGACAAATTATTTGTCATTGCCGGACTTGTGCCGGCAATGACGGTCAACGGAAACAACTCAACAGTCGCCATAAACTCCTTCCAAATTTCATTCGAAAGATATCATACGGCGCCCCGAGAGGTGGTCGATAAGTTTCGACCGAATATAGGTTTGATGGAAGAATACCCTCTCTGGGTTGTATCAGAGAGGCGTGATTCAACTCGGCAATCGGCTAAATATGCAGCGCATGCCCGAGCGTTCTGAGCGCGGCCTCATGGAAGGCTTCGCTTTGCGTCGGATGAGCGTGGATCGTGCCCGCTATATCTTCAAGGCGCGCGCCCATCTCCAGCGCGAGGCCGAAGGAGGCCGCAAGTTCCGCGACGCCGCCGCCGACCGCCTGAATGCCGAGAATGACATGGTTGTCCTTGCGCGCGACGATGCGCACGAAGCCGTCTTCAGCTTCCATGGTCATGGCCCGGCCATTGGCGGAGAACGGAAACATCTGTGTAATGATCTCGTAGCCTGCTTCCTTCGCCTCATCTGGCGAATGCCCCGCGGACAGAACTTCCGGATCGGTGAAACAGATCGCCGCAATGGCGACCTTATCCCATGACCGGTTTTCACCGGCGATGATTTCCGCCACCATCTCGCCCTGGGCCATCGCCCGATGTGCAAGCATCGGCTCGCCGGTGACGTCGCCAATCGCATAAATGCCGGTCATGGAGGTACGGCACTGATCATCGATCTTGATGAATTTGCCGTCCATATCGAGGACGATGTTTTCCGCGCCCCAGCCTTCGGTCAGCGGTTTGCGGCCAACCGTAACAAGGATTTTGTCTGCCTTGATCGTCTCTGCCTTGCCGTCGGCAGTCTCGATCTCAAGACCGCCTTTCTTGGCGCCCCTGGCTTTGGCGCCAAGCAAGACGTCCATGCCGAGGGCTTTCATCTTCTTCGCCACCGGCCGGGTCATGGCGCTGTCATAAAGCGGCAGGATACGATCGAGCGCTTCAACGACCGTCACCTTCGAGCCCATTTTCGCGAACGCAATGCCAAGCTCGAGCCCGATATACCCGGCGCCGACGACCGCGAGATTTTTCGGCGGCGCCTCAAGATCGAGCGCCTCGGTCGAGGAGATGACATCGCCGCCAAAAGGCATAAATGGCAGCTCCACCGGAACCGAGCCCGTAGCAATGATGATGTTTTCCGCGCGGATGGTCTGGTCGCCGTCATCGGTTTTCACTTCAACCGTCTTGCCGTCGATGAACGAGGCCCAGCCGGACACCGTGCGCACTTTGTTTTTTTTCAGGAGACCGCCAACGCCGCCGGTCAGCCGCTTGACGATCCCGTCTTTCCATTCAACGGATTTTTTAAGATCGATCTCCGGTTTCGAAACCTTCACGCCGATGGCCGACCCTTTGGCGAAATGCGTGGTCTTTTCAAATTCGTCAGCAACATGGATCATCGCCTTGGACGGGATGCAGCCAACATTCAGGCATGTGCCGCCATGGGCTTTTGCTTCAACGATGACCGTGTCAAGCCCAAGCTGGCCGGCGCGGATCGCCGCCACATAACCGCCGGGCCCGGCGCCTATGACAAGAGTATTGCATTCAATGATGGGCATGTTTTTAGATTTTATCCTATTAGAAGTTGAGTGGCCAACCAAAGATAAAGATACTTGCTAGAGAGAGTAAGGCCGTAACTAACGCTAAAGCCCAGGACACAACGACTGGAATGCGATACTTCTCAAAAAATTGCATTTCCTCGTCACTACTGCAATTTTCCTCGTATCCCCGCGTCCATAGAAACCTAATTGTTGGCCACGCTGAAATTAAATCACCGTCAGTCCAGATTGTCCTTCTACCCGATTCCTCCCATAGCCTTATGTAATTTCGCTTTAGTTGCTGCAGGTATCGCCATGAGAACCAGCTCTCGATAAGGATAAAAACGATAGCGGCAACAAAGGTGGTTATCGTTGGATGGGTCCATGAATACATCCTATCCCTCAATAAAAATCATCGCCGGGTTCTCCAATAACGCCTTGATGCGCTGCACGAAAACCGCCGCGTCCCACCCGTCTACAACACGATGATCGAAACTCGATGACAGGTTCATGATCTTCCGCGGGCGGAACGCCTGCCCGTCCCAGCGCGGAAGCACCTGCATTTTATTGACGCCGACAATCGCGACTTCCGGGTGATTGATCACCGGCGTCGTGACGATGCCGCCAATGGCGCCCAGCGATGTGATCGTAATCGTCGAGCCGGAAAGCTCGTCGCGCGAGGCTTTGCCGGACTTCGCGGCTTCTGAAAGCCGCGCCACTTCGCTCGCGCAATCCCAGACGTCACGCGCTTCGGCGTGACGCACCACCGGCACCATCAGACCATTCGGCGTTTGCGCGGCGACCCCAATATGAACGCCGCCACTTTGATGAACAACACCCGCCTCATCATCATAGGTCGCGTTAATATTGGGTTGGTCGGCAATCGCTTTCACCATCGCGCGCATGAGAAATGGCAGAAGTGTCAGTTTCGGGCGACCGTCTTTGCGCGTGTCGTTCAGTTCTTTGCGCAAATCCTCCAGCGCCGACATATCGATCTCATCGACATAGGTGATGGGAACAATCCGCTCATGCGCGGCTTCCATCTTTTGCGCGATCTTGCGGCGCAGGCCTACTACCGGCACGTCGGTCACCGACATATTGCGGACATAACCGGCGGCTTTGCTGGCAACGCCATTGCCGCCAGTTTCAAAATAGGCGTCGAGGTCCTCGCCGCTGATGCGCCCTGCTGGTCCGGTACCGTGGACACGGCGCAGATCAACGCCGGCTTCCCGCGCACGTTGCCTGATCGCCGGCGAGGCCAATGGTTTTTCACCTTCTTTTCTTGGTGCGCCAGTCGGCGCGGGGCGCGACGCGCCCGACGACGCAGCCATCGCACTGGCGGCCCCGTTCGCAGGGCCGGTTATGGCCGCTTGTTTGGGTTGTTCTTCTTTCGCCTCGGATTTTTTTGCTTCTTTGACGGGCGCTGCCGGTTTTGCTTCCGCAATTTCTTCTTTTGCCGGCGCCGGCTCGGCGCCCGGCTTGACGTTGCCCTCGCCGTCTACTTCCAGGCGGATCAGCGGCGAGCCGACCGCGAGCACGTCGCCGATCTTGCCGCCTTGCCAGATAACCTTGCCCTCAACCGGCGACGGGATTTCAACGGTCGCCTTGTCGGTCATCACTGCGGCAAGGACTTCGTCTTCACGGACATTCTTGCCGATTTCGGCCATCCACTCGACGAGTTCTGCTTCTGCAACACCCTCCCCCACATCGGGGAGCTTAATCACATGTTCACCCATTACGCCGCCTCCATCACTTTTTTAAGCGCATCGCCAACGCGTTTCGGTCCCGGAAAATAATCCCACTCATGGGCGTGGGGATATGGCGTGTCATAACCCGTGACGCGGATGATCGGCGCTTCGAGATGATAGAAACACCCCTCGGTCACCACCGCCATCAGCTCTGCGCCAAAGCCGCATGTTTTGGTTGCTTCATGCACGATGACGCAACGCCCGGTCTTTCTTACCGACGCTTCAACCGTTTCAAGGTCGAGCGGCAGGATCGTTCGTAGATCAATGATTTCTGCATCGACGCCGGTTTCCGCCGCCGCCGCTTCCGCGACATAGACCATGGTTCCGTAAGCCAGCACCGTCACCTCTTCGCCCTCACGCCGGATCGCGGCCTTGCCGAGGGGGACGGTGTAATGATCATCCGGCACATCGCCCAGCTCATGCTTTGACCAGGGCGTGATCGGCCGGTCATGATGGCCGTCAAAGGGGCCATTATAAAGCCGCTTCGGCTCCAGAAACATCACCGGGTCTTCATCTTCAATTGACGCGATCAAAAGGCCTTTGGCATCATATGGATTAGATGGAATGACGGTCTTGATGCCCGAGACATGGGCAAAGAGCGCTTCCGGACTTTGGGAATGGGTCTGCCCGCCAAAAATACCGCCGCCGGTCGGCATTCTAACGACCATCGGCACGGTAAAATCATTATTAGAGCGGAAACGGATGCGCGATGCTTCCTGCGTGATCTGATCGTAACCCGGATACATATAGTCCGCGAACTGAATTTCGACGCATGGCCGAAGGCCGTACGCCGCCATGCCGATCGCAGCGCCAATGATGCCACTTTCATTGATCGGACTGTCAAAGCAGCGATGGCTGCCGTATTTTTCCTGTAGGTCTTGCGTGCACCGAAAGACGCCGCCAAAGAACCCGACATCCTCACCGAAGACAACAACATTGTCGTCGCGCTCCATCGAGTTGTCCATGGCGCTTCGGATTGCCTGAATCATTGTCATGCGGGCCATAATTATACTCCCGCTTCCTGACGCTGCCGCCGCAAATGCAGCGGCATTTCTGCGAAAACATCTTCAAACATTTCGCGCGGAGACGAATGCGGCCCGTCATGGAGCGTGCCATTTTTCTCCGCCGCCTTTTGTGCGTCCGCAATCTGCTGCTCCAGCATCTCGCGCATTTGCACATGGCGCGCCTCCGACCAGACGCCGCGTTTGATGAGATAGCTTTTGAGCCGCTCCACCGGATCGCCCAATGGCCACATGTCAGATTCTTCTTTTGGCCGATAGGCGGACGGATCATCCGAGGTCGAGTGGGCGCCAACGCGGTAGGTGACGTGTTCGATCAATGTCGGTCCATGTCCGGCGCGGGCGCGATCAACCGCCCATTTCGACACGGCATAAACAGCAAGATAGTCATTGCCATCGACCCGCAGCGCGGGAATGCCAAAGCCCAGGCCCCGGGAAGCGAATGTCGCTGCCTTGCCGCGTGCGATGCCTTGGTAGGTCGAAATCGCCCACTGGTTATTGACGATATTGAGCACCACCGGTGCACGATAGGTCGAGGCAAAAACCAGCGCCGAATGAAAATCGGATTCAGCCGTCGAGCCGTCGCCGATCCAGCTTGCGGCAATCTTCGTGTCGCCCTTGATGGCTGACGCCATCGCCCAGCCGACGCCCTGGACAAATTGCGTCGCAAGATTACCGGAGATCGTGAAAAACCCGTGCTCTTTTGATGAATACATAATCGGCAGTTGACGGCCTTTTAAAGGATCGGCGGCGTTTGAATAAATCTGGTTCATCATATCGACCATGGGATAGTCGGTCGACAACAGCAGACCCTGCTGGCGGTAGGTCGGAAAATTCATGTCGCCGGGCTCGAGCGCCTTGTGGAACGCACAGGCAATCGCTTCTTCGCCGAGCGCCTGCATGTAAAAACTGGTCTTGCCCTGGCGCTGCGCCATCTGCATGCGCGCATCGAACGCGCGCACCCGCAACATGTCTTCCAGGCCTTCCTTGACCTGATCGTCGCTCAGCATATTCGCCCATGGGCCAACCGCATCGCCATCGCGATTCATCACGCGAATGATGGTGTAAGCAAGATCGCGAATATCGTCGGCGGAAACATCGATCGGCGGCATATCAGCGGCGCCTGCCTGCGGGATCGGCACATCTGAAAAGTCCGGCTTGTCGCCGGGACGAAATTCAGGTTCGGGAACGTGTAGGGATAGCGGCTTGTGCTCGCTCATTAAGGTCTCCGGGTTTCCTCTGACCTCGTCCAAACCTTCTGGCGAAGCCATTGATATTACGAAACCTTCTTTGCGGGTCTCGCTGACGGTGCGTAGGATGTAATCCGGCGGGCGGGGCCAACGCAATGGCCGAAAATGAGACTCGGGAAAAAGAGCGGCGCATACCCCACATGCATTCCGGTGGAGAGGATTCTACTAACATGCCCCTACCAATTAGCAGTATTATCAAGCCTCATTTTCGGGCACGCCGCCCCGTTCGAGGTAAAATCTGGATGTCAAAATGCTACAAACTGAAATCTACGCCCTTGAGCATAATCTGTGGAAGCAATGGTCTCAGTTCGGCGTGCCTGACGGATGCTCGTTTCAAACAGCGGTCAGATAAACCGTCTGGACACCCCGATCGCCTCGCTGCCCTATAATGGCGTTTTTCGGTTTTGCGTAGCCAATCGTGCTGAAAAGCAAATCGACGACATTATCAGCCATTATAAAAAGCGCGGCGTGGAACATCTCTGGCTGGTCCACCCTACTTCGCAGCCCGCCAATCTCGACGAATTATTGAGCGCGCGCGGTCTGGTTGAAGCAGAGGTCTTCACCGGCATGGTCGTCGAACCGAAAAACCTGAAGGCTGATGCTAGCACGCCTGAAAACGTCGACATCCACGAAATCAGCGCATCCGAAGAAGATGTGATATTGGAGCTTGTGGCAAATCGCTGGTCTGTACCAACCGATGCGATGCCGCATTTGCAGTCTTTCTTTCGTGAAAACAATCTTGGCCGTAAAGGCTCGCCCATGCGCGGCTGGCTGGCGACGACAAATGGCCGCCCGGTTGGCAAAGGCTTCACGCTCCGGACGGATAATATTGTCGGCCTATACGGCGTCGCCACGCAACCGGAAGCAAGAAGCAAAGGCATCGGCAAGACGCTGTGTGCGCGCGCATTGCTGGACAGTTGCGACAGCGACGTCGATTTGCTCGTCCTTCACTCAACGCCGATCGCACACAGGTTGTACAAAAATTTTGGTTTCAGAGATGTCGCGCCTTTCAAGCTGCTCGCATCCAGCGGTGACTTCTCTTGGCGTCGCTCCATACCCGATTTTATTATCGAAATCTGATCAGACGCTCACCAGCTTTTTCCATGCTTCTTCCGTCAGCACTTTCACGCCCAGCTCTTCGGCTTTTTTCAGTTTGGAGCCGGCGCCCGGTCCGGCGACGAGATAATCTGTTTTCCCTGACACAGAGCCCGAGACTTTCGCGCCAAGCGCCTGGGCGCTCGCTTTAGCTTCATCGCGAGTCATAAGCTCGAGCGCGCCGGTGAAGACTACCGTCTTTCCGGCAACAGGGCTCGATGTGTTTGCTGCCTCCGCCTGTCGCGGCGTGACCTCCGCCAGCAAACGGTCGACCGCCGCGCGGTTGTGATCCTCATCGAAGAAGTCAATGACGCCGCGAGCGACCAGCGCGCCGACGCCATCAATCGACAGCATGTCCTGATAGGCCGCACTCGCCTCGTCGCGCGCCTTCACCGCCGCCTCGTAAAAAGCCGCGACATCCCCATAGTGACCGGCGAACAGACGGGCGTTTGTCTCCCCCACATGGCGGATGCCAAGAGCATTGATAAAACGCGCCGACGAGATCTCGCGCTTCGCTTCAATGCCGTCAAAAAGATTTTGGATTGACTTTTTATTGGTGGCGACCTGGTGGCCGTCTTTATCGAGATAGATATCGCCATCTTTAGTTTTTTTATAAGTATAAAGATCAATTTTACCATCGTTTTGGCGCGCGCGAAGCTTGAAAATATCAGCAGGCTCTTTAATGATCCCCTGCTCAAAAAACGAGGCAATCTGCTTTTCGCCCAGCCCTTCAATATCGAAGGCCTGACGCGAGACGAAGTGTTTTAACCGCTCAACCGCCTGCGCCGGGCAAATCAAGCCGCCGGTGCAACGCTTATCGACATCGGCCTTGCCCGTATTAGGATTTTGCTCATTGACCGCGTGACTGTCACAAGCCGGACAGCGATCAGGGAACTTGAATTTACGCGCGCCTTTTTTACGCTTGTCTTTCACGACCTCGACGATTTGCGGGATGACATCGCCGGCGCGCTGTACGACAACCGTGTCGCCGACCCGGACATCTTTGCGTTCAATCTCTTCCTGATTGTGGAGTGTTGCATTGGAGACCACAACACCGCCAACGGTAACGGGTTTCAATCGCGCGACCGGTGTCAGCTTGCCGGTGCGGCCGACTTGTATTTCGATGTTTTCAAGAACCGTTGTTGCTTTTTCCGCCGGGAATTTATGCGCGATCGCCCAGCGCGGCGCCCGCGATACGAACCCAAGCCGGCTTTGGTAATCGAGGCGATCGACCTTGTAGACAACGCCGTCAATATCATAGCCAAGGCTGCTGCGCTGCTCTTCAATTTTTTTATACTGCGCGATCATCTCCTCTACGCTTTTGCAGCGCTTTGTCAGCGGATTGATCTGAAAGCCGAGCTTTTTGAACCGCTGAAGTGCATCCCACTGCGTCTCGGCGATATCCTCGCTGGCCGCGCCCCAGGCATAAGCGAAAAACCTGAGCGGCCGCGATGCTGTGATCGCGGCGTCAAGTTGGCGGAGCGATCCCGCCGCGGCGTTGCGCGGATTGGCGAAGGGGTCTTCTTCCGCTGCCTCAAGACGCGCATTCAACGCCTCAAAATCGGCATGCGACATGTAAACTTCGCCGCGCACCTCCAACACTTCCGGCGCGGCTTTCAGCATTTTCGGAATGTCTTTGATGGTTAGCACATTCGAGGTGACGTCCTCACCCGTCGCACCGTCGCCGCGCGTCGCCGCGAGCGCCAGAACGCCTTTTTCATAACGAAGATTGAGTGAGAGGCCGTCGATCTTGGGCTCCGCCGTAAAGGCGACCTCTTCTTTTTCATCAAGGCCCAGAAACTTACGGACACGCTTGGCAAAATCAACGACATCATCATCGTTGAACGCATTGTCGAGCGACAACATGGCGACGGCGTGTTTTGCTTTTTCAAACTTTGCCGACGGCGCGGCGCCAATTTTGTCGGATGGTGAATCATCGCGCTTTAGCTTTGGAAAGCGTTTCTCAATAAGGAGGTTTCGCCGGCGCAGCGCATCATATTCTGCGTCGGTTAGATCCGGCCTGTCTTTGGCGTAATAGGCGTCGTCCGCAAGGCCAATCTCTGCCGCCAGACGGGCAAGTTCAGTTTCGGCTTCTTCCGGCGTTAGCTTGGCGACGGGAATAAGAGCAAATTTATCTGCGTCGTCTCTTTTTGCCATTCGAACTCTGTCTCGCTAATTTAAAACCATGTCATTGCCGGATTTACTCAGACAGTTCAAACCTGACTACACTGTTTCGATTTAACTCATTGGATCACCGGAACAAGTCCGGCGATGACAGGATCATTAGGCAATTCAACTCGCCTTCGCCAGCTTTTTGCGTGCGGGCTTTTTCACAGGCGCACCCAGAAGTTGCTTCGCGGCGGCGCGGGCCTCATCCGTGACTTTTGCGCCGGAGAGCATACGCGCGATCTCTTCAACACGGTCTTCCGGCGTGAGACCAATGACCCGCGTCGTCGTTTGATTTTTCGTTTGCTTCTTTTCGATGCGCCAATGGCTGTCAGCGCGGGCCGCCACCTGCGGGCTGTGGGTCACCACAAGCACCTGTGCATCTTTCGCCAGCCGCGCCAAGCGTTCGCCCACCGCGTCGGCGACAGCGCCGCCGACACCCGCGTCAACTTCATCGAAAATAATGACCGTCCGGTTTTCCTTTGCCGCGAGCGCCGCTTTCATCGCCAGCACAAATCGCGAAAGCTCCCCGCCTGAAGCAATGGTTTTTAGCGGCCCCGCCGGCGCACCCGGATTGGTCGCGACCATAAACTCAATATGATCATAGCCCGCCGATGAAGGGCTGTCAGGATCAGTCTCGATACGCGTTTCGAACTGCGCCTTGCCGAGCTTTAGCGGCGCCAGCTCACCCGCCACCGCCGCATCGAGTTTTCCGGCGGCAATCGTGCGATCCTTCGTCAGTGTCTTTGCAAGTTTTTCAAATTTAAGTTTCGCCGCCGCCGCCGCATATTCAAGATCGGTAAATGCCGCCTCGCCAAGCTCTACATCCTCGAGCGCTTTCCTTATCTTGTCGCGAAAGCCGCTAAGTTCATCCGGAGTGACGCCGTGTTTTCGGGCCTCGCCGCGCAATGCAAAAAGGCGCTCTTCGGTCTGGTCCAGCTCTTCGGGGTCGGCGCTAAATTGGCAGATCGCTCGTTCGATGGTCGCACGCCCGTCGGCCATTTCATTCAGCGCCGCATCAAGATGCGCCGCCGCCTCACGCAATGCTTCGGCCTCTGGTAATTGTGCATTCGCGCGTTGAAGGCACCGCAAACTGGCGCTGAGCTTATTGTCGATGCCGCCCTCGTCTATCGCCTTTGCGGCGCCCGCCAATTCGTCTGAGACTTTTTCCGACGCCATCAACGCTGTGCGCCGCGCCGCCAACTCGCTTTCTTCATCCGGCTGTGGATCAAGCTTTTCCAAAACGCCATAAACATGACGCAGATAATCAGCCTCGCGCGCAGCTGCGTCCCGCTCATCTCGGCGCTCTTCCAAGGCGACTTCCGCATCCCGCCAGGCGCGCCACAACTTAGAGACATCCGCCGTTTTCTTCCGTAGACCGCCAAACTCATCAAGCATGCCGCGATGCGCAGACGCCGACAAAAATCCGCGCCCGTCATGTTGGCCGTGTATTTCAAGCAAGGCCTCGCCGACAGTGCGCAGTATACCGATCGAAACCGGCTGATCATTGACGAAGCCGCGAGAGCGCCCATCCGTCGTCTGGATACGCCTTAAAATGATTTGATCGTCTTCGCTGGCAAGTCCGTTCTCTTCCAGCAAGGCCCATACAGGATGATTGGCGCGCGGTTCAAACGTCGCCGCGACAACGCCCTGCGCCGCGCCCTGGCGAACAGCGCCGCGGTCGGCCCTTCCGCCAACCGCCAGGCCAAGAGCGTCAAGCAAGATAGACTTACCGGCGCCAGTCTCCCCCGTGAGCGCGGCAAGGCCGCCCGTCAGGGCCAATTGCGCCTGATCGATCAGTACAAAATCTTGAATATGCAGAACGGTCAGCATTCCCGGTCCATCTTTCGACCCCGAGAGAATGTGTATCGTAGTTTGAACGGCGCTGAAAGCCGCTGGTGAAGGCCTTTAAAGCTCAGCCTCATTTTCAAAAACCGGCGATCCGAGATCATCCGATAGACCATCAGTATTTGGCGAAAGCGTTTCGAGTTCCTGCGCTGAAACTGATTCCAGTCCGTCAACATCATCCGGATCGAGTTCCCGCAAAATCTTGTTTGGGTCTTCTGCCTCGGGCGCTTCTTGAGATTTTTTCGGCGTGGCGGCGGCAACCAAGATATTACGCTTTTTGAAAAGCCGGTAAGAATCTTGATACCAGCGACTGCCGGGATAATTGTAGCCGAGCACAGCTGTCGCTGCGCGCGCCTCATCAATAATGCCAAGTTCAAGATAAGCTTCTGTCAATCGGTGAAGCGCCTCTGGCACATGGTTCGTGGTCTGATATTTTGTCAGCACCAGCTTAAATCTATTGATCGCTGCAATATGTTTGTTCTGGCGCAGATAAAATCGACCAACATACATTTCCTTGCCGGCAAGGTGATCATTGGTGAGGTCAAGCTTCAGCCGAGCGTCCCGCGCATATTCGGTATTGGGAAAGCGTCGGACGACGTCAGTCAACGCAGCAACGGCGTTGTCGGTATATTCCTGATCACGGCCGACATCGCGAATGCGCTCATAATGGCATATCGCTTTTAGATAATAAGCGTAACCGGCGTCCTTGTTGCCAGGATGCAACGCAATGAACTGATCAATGGCAGTGATCGCTTCTTCATAATCATTGTCTTGATAGTAAGCGAACGCCTTCATCAACATCGCCCGGCGGGCCCAGGCTGAATAAGGGTGCTGGCGCTCAACCTCTTCGAAGAACACAATCGCGTTGTCGTATCGCCTCTTCTTAAGCTGCGTGATCGCGCTGGCGTAGAGCTGCTCTACCGGCCGCTCGACATAGGCAAACTTCTCTTTTTTCCCACCACCGCCGCAGGCGCCAAGCCCGACGCATACCGCAATTACACCTAACCACTTGAAGACTAAAGAAAAACGAAAACTCATGGATATTGAACGCCTCGAATGAACCTGCCCCGCCTGTGACGTTCTAAAGCGGCGCGTTGTGGCCGTCAAACGGACGAATATTGCAGCAAAACAGCAGGCTGAGACACGTCTTCTGGCCGTCGGCGCTGGGATTGCGCAATCGCGCGCGCCGCGCGCGTATTGATCGTATGTCCAGGCCGTTCGGCCCGAATGGCGCCCCGTATCGGATGGCCTAACAAAAACAGATCGCCGACAAGATCGAGCGCCTTGTGCAGCACGAACTCCTGGGGATCACGCAAGGGCTGATCGTTCAATAATGATGCTCCGTCAACGACAAGCGAGTTTTCCAGTGAGCCGCCGCGAATCAATCCGGCTTCGCGCAAGGCATCGACCTCATAAAGCCGGCAAAAGGTTCGCGACCCCACCATTCGGCTGCGCGTTTCCTCATCATCCAAATCGAGAAACAAAGACTGTTGGCCAATGAGGCAATTGCCGAAATCGATCTTGATATCGATCGTCCGCCGATCAGAGGGCTCAATCTCAATGATACTGTCACCATTTTCAACGCGAATCGACTTTGTGATGATGATCTCGTCCACAAGTTCCTGTTGCACGGTTATGCCGGCTTTTTGCAGCCCCTCGACCAAAGGCCGTGCGCTGCCGTCAAGAATCGGAATCTCTGGCCCGTAAACTTCAACGGTCGCATTATCGATCGATAAAATCGCAAGCGCCGCCATTAAATGTTCAATGGTTGAAACGGTTGCGCCGTCCATGTTTGAAAGAGTGGTGCCGTGTTCGGAACTCGCAACATTTTCCGGCGACGCGTAGATGAGCACCGAATGACGATCACCATCGCCATTCAGCCGCAGATCAGCGCGGCGGAAAACAATACCAGTGTGAACCGGCGCAGGGTTTACAATGATGCGGCACGTCTCACCGCAATGAAGGCCAACACCGGCAAACTCAGCCGGTGTTGCAAGCGTATTTTGTTGCCGCATCGCCCCCATACGCTTAACTCACTTTCACTTATGCTGCCGTTAGCCCGGCGGTATTATTGGATAATCTTACTCTACTACAATGATTTTATAAATTTCTGCAGGCTACCGTGGTCAACCTTTGTTTCACGGTGTTTCCAGCCCATAAAAAATGCCTCGACCGTGCATCGAGGCATTTTTATTATAAAAAGCAGTTAGTTAGAGACATTCTTTGATGTTCTGGCTACCCTGTCTTTTTCTTTCTGAGAAAGGACGGGATCTCCAGATCGGCGTCTTCCTGATCATCAAACAGGTCACCACGTGCTCTCGTCGCCGGTTTCGACGCTTCGGGCGCGCGCGGCGGCGCAACATCCCGGTGGTCATCTCGCCCACCGCCGCCAAGAGATTTGAACATATCGACTGCGACTTCGAGCGAATGCTTTCCAAGGGACTGAGCGCCTCGGAACGGATTAGCAGCCGTTTTGGCTTCTTCTGCACCGCGAAGATTTTGGCGCATCGGCGCTGATGCAGCCGTTGGCTCGGGTTGGCGCTGAGGCACGGCGACAGATGGACCGCCCGAACGCGCCAGGGGCTGACCAGAGGGCGAGCCTTCGGTCAACATTCGGCGGATGCGCTCATGCACATCACCGACTGGGTTCGCTTGAACGCCGGACGCTGCTGGTTGTTGGGCAGGCGCCGCTGCGGGCGTACTTGTTGGTACGGACGTCGCTGCCGTTCCTGCCGGTGAATTGACGACAAGCGGCTCACGCCATGGTTTGGCGACCGCGCCCGTATTAATTTTAACATGTGGACGGTTTTCGTTCTCTTCGACATCAATACCGGTCGCAACAACAGAGACGCGCACACGCCCTTCGAGATCCTGATTAAACGTCGACCCGACAATGATATTTGCATCCTGATCAACTTCGGCGCGAATGCGGTTTGCCGCTTCGTCGACCTCAAACAGCGTCATGTCCATGGAGCCAGTGATGTTGATCAGCACGCCGCGCGCGCCCTTCATCGACACTTCATCAAGAAGCGGATTGGAGATCGCCGCTTCGGCTGCCTGAATGGCGCGTTTTTCCCCTTCGGCTTCGCCGGTGCCCATCATCGCTTTGCCCATCTCACTCATCACCGTGCGAACATCGGCGAAGTCGAGATTGATGAGGCCGGGCATCACCATCAAATCGGTAATGCCGCGAACGCCGGAGTGAAGCACCTGGTCGGCCATCGCAAAAGCTTCGTGGAAGGTCGTGCGCTCATTTGCGATCGAGAACAGGTTCTGGTTCGGAATGATCAGGAGCGTATCGACATGCTTTTGCAGCTCTTCGATGCCGGCGGTCGCAATGCGCATGCGCCGCGCGCCTTCAAAATGAAATGGCTTGGTGACGTCGCCGCCCGTCAGTATGTCAAGCTCTTTCGCCGCTTTGGCGTTCACTGGCGCCGCGCCCGTCCCCGTACCGCCGCCCATGCCGGCGGTGACGAAGATCATGTGGGCGTTGCCGACATGTTCAAGGATCTCATCGAGGGATTCTTCCGCCGCCGCGCGGCCAATATCGGGCACTGAACCTGCCCCAAGACCTTGCGTTGTCTTCACGCCAAGCTGGATTTTCTTTTCCGCTGTTGCGAGCCCGACCGCCTGCGCATCCGTATTCGCGACCACGAATTCGACGCCTTCAAGCTGGCTTTCGATCATATTATTGACAGCGTTGCCGCCAGCGCCGCCGACGCCAATCACGGAAATGCGTGGTTTTAGTTCAGTTAGTTCAGGCACGCTCAAATTTAACGGCATGGGATGCTCCGGTTAGAACAAAATGAATAGGGACCATCCTCATGGTTACCCCGTTGTTAAAGATTCGTTCAGAACCCTTTCCAAATGGTTAACGGCTCCTTAACGAACCCTAAAATTTTTGACGGAGCCACGCTTCGACGCCGCCAAACAATGCAGGCTTGGTTAAGGAATGAGGTGATTGGCGCGCTGCGCCAAGGGCAAAATGGTCATCCCCCGAAGAATTTATAAAACATTGGATGACCCCGACGCAGGCGGCAAAGCCGGCGGCGGTCGCGACATCCGGGGCGCCAGGAAGGGTCATGGGGCGTCCCAGTCGCGTTTTCATCGAAAGCGTTTTTTCTGCGATCTCGCGCGCGCCCACCAAGAGGCTGCCGCCGCCGGTAATCACCGCCCGGCGCAATCCACTTTGATCAACACAGGCTTGCGGCAATTGCTGCAGGACTAACTCGAAGATTTCTTCCATCCGTGGAATAATCACTTCACACAGATCGGCGCGTGAAGCCCGCGAATAGGCGTGGCTGTCGCCAAGCTGCGGGAAATCGATCGCGCGGTGTTCATCGCCCGGCCCGATCAGCGCCGCGCCATACAAAGTTTTAATGCGCTCGGCCTGCGCCAATGGCGCGCCAAAGATCTGCGCAATGTCTTTTGTGATATGGCTGCCGCCGATCGCAACCCCGCCGCAATCAATCAGAGCGCCATTGTCATAAACGGCATAGCTCGTCGATTGAGCGCCAATATCAATCATAATGACGCCAAGATCTTTTTCATCTTCGATCAGCGTTGCTTCCGCCGCCGCAATCGGGCTGGCGACAAACTCATCAATCGCAAGACCGGACCGCTCAACCAGCGTTGAAAGATTATCAAGAACGCTCTGACGCAGGCTGACGCCTAGCATCTGCACCGATAAAACGCCGCCATTCAACCCAATGGGGTCGCTGAAAACGCTTTCACCATCGAGCGTATAAGCAATCGGCAATGCATGGAGCGCGGTATAATCCGCGGCGGCGGCAAGTTGAGCGCCTTCGCTCAGACAATCTTCGACATCTTCCTGGGTGACGACGCCATCGGTAACGTCAAGGTCAACCCCGATGCGCCGCGTGCGTAAGGCCCGGCCCGGCGCTGTTACCGATACACGATCGATCCGGAAATCGGCCATGCGCTCGGCCGCGGCAACTGCTTTTCGAATATTGAGTTCGAGCTGGTCAGGTGACGCCGCCCCGCGCGGCCTCATCATCGACCCATGGTGGCCAACGCCGACAATTTCAGCATGCGCCGCAAAACCCGGCTCATGACTGATCCGCGCGATAAAACACGATACTTTCGAGGCGCCGATATCGAGCGCTGCAACATGGATATTGTCTTTTCGGCGGGGACGAAACATGGGGTGCGTCAGACTGTTTATTTAAAGCTCTATTGTTATTTTATTCCCTCGGAAAGGTCTTTCTCGCCGGCGCCCTTTTCCCGGTAAACCAAATGATCGGGATTGCGCAGATCAATATATTCCAGCGGCCGTCCGAGGAGGCCATAGGTATCATCAAGCAAGGCCAAATCGCGGGCGGCTTTTTTATAACCGGATTCCGGAAACTTGATATCAGCGCCCGATTTCAGCCTGAGGTTCCAGCGCCGGTCACTCACCCGGATGAGCGCGGCGGCCTCCCCCCACAATGCCGGCTCACCGCGCAACGCTTGCAACATGCCCGACGCTGATGCCGGTGCGCCGGCGCCGACAATCAGCGGCAGATTGGAATATTCGTAGGCGTCGATCTCGCGGATAATGGCGCCGTTTTGGTCGATCAGATGCATCGCGCCGGAAAGTTGCCATACCGCGGCGGGCACGCGCTCGCGCACCGAAACATGCACCGTGTTTGGCCATAGTCGCGACACCGCGGCGGACCGGACCCAGCCCAATTCTTCAACGCGGGCTTGCGCTCTATAAGGATCGAAATTCAAAAGCGACGACCCGATCACCGGACCAAGCGCCGAGAGGATTTCGCTTTCGTTGGCGTTTTCAAATCCCTTGGCGGTGATCCGGCGCACCTCAAAACCGGCGCCGACTGCCACATTATCGATACTGCGGGCGACCCGCTCACCCGCCAGCCCGACATACCCGCCAGACCACAAGATAACAGCGCCGATAAGGCTCACGACGGTGAGCCCCGCCGCCGCCGCTATCGTGTAACGAGAAAAGGCCTCCTGAAAATTTGACAGCAAGCCGGTCGATTTCGCCTTGGTAGACTTGCGTTTGCGCGTTGTCTTCTTTTTCACCTTAGACATGAAGCGTCCTCCGTTATCCAGGCGCAGAGTTCAGGAAACGAAATCCCGAGATGCGCCGCCTGCTCCGGCGCCAGCGAGGTGGCGGTGAGGCCGGGCTGTGTGTTCACTTCAAGACAGAAAAGCTGCTCGCCGTCTGCTGCTTCATCATAACGGAAGTCTGCTCGGGAAAGCCCGCGGCAACCAAGGGAGTGATGGGCGCGCAGCGCAAGATCGAGGCACCGTTCCGTCACGGCATCGGGCAAGTCCGCGGGCAACACATGTGTCGATCCGCCATCGGCGTATTTTGCTTCGTAATCATAAAACTTCAGCGCGGTCGTAATCTCGGTAACACAAAGCGCGCGATCGCCCATGACTGCCACTGTCAACTCGCGACCAGGGATAAATTTTTCAACCAGCACGTCCTCGCCGAGCGACCAGTCTTTGCTGGTAAGCTCGGACGGCGGCCGGTTGTCGCCTTCGCGTACAATATAAACACCAACCGATGAGCCTTGGGCGTTTGGCTTGACCACATAAGGCGGTTTCATCACATGACCGCCCGCGGCGTCTTCGCGCGAAACAATTTTGCCGTGGGGCGACGGAATGCCCGCATCTTCAAACACAGCCTTGGCCCGTTGTTTATCCATCGCCAGCGCCGACGCCAGAACACCTGAATGCGTATACGGAAGGTCCAGGACTTCAAAGAGCCCCTGAACGCAGCCGTCCTCGCCCCATTGTCCGTGCAACGCATTAAAAACCGCGTCTGGGTTTGCGGCTTGCAATTGCGCGGCAAGATCGCGGCCCGCATCAATTTCCACCGGCTCATAGCCGGCCTTGCTCAGCGCCTTCGCCGCCGCCGCGCCGGAATCGAGCGAGACCTCGCGCTCCGGCGACCAGCCGCCTTTTAAAACAGCGATGCGATTATACTTCTTTGTCACGCTGCCGGCTCTCCGATCCGCTTGATTTCCCATCTCAACTCAACCCCTGTCCGGGTTAAGACATCCTTACGAAGCGACTCGACCAATTCTTCGAGATCCGTCGCGCTCGCCTCGCCGCGATTGATCATGAAATTACAATGCTGTTTGGAGACCTGCGCATCGCCGACAATGCGGCCCCGCCCGCCAATCTCGTCGATCAGCTGCCATGATTTGCGGCCGCCGGAAAGCTCAAGGTCCGGGTTGGCGAAGGTCGACCCACCAGTGCGCTCGCGGATTGGCTGAGTAGTTTCCCGCCTTTCCATGATCTCGGCCATGCGCGCCTCGATCGCGGCGGGATCATCGCCATGACCTTCGAACAATGCGCTGGTAAAAATAAGATCGCCGTTGGCGCCGCTATGGCGGTAGGAAAAACCCATATCCTTGTTTGAAAGGACATGGCGCTTGCCCTTACGATCATAAGCAACCGCCTCGACAAGCACATCTTTGGTCTCACCGCCATAAGCGCCAGCGTTCATCCGAAGCGCGCCGCCGATGGTTCCGGGGACGCCGCGATAAAACTCAAGCCCGGCAACGCCCGCCGCGCCTGCGCGCTTTGCAACCTGTGCGTCGAGCACAGCGGCGCCCGCCCGCACTCGCAACCCGTCAATCTCAATTTTGCCGAACGGCGCGCCAAGACGAATAACCACGCCGCGCACACCGCCGTCGCGCACCAGCAGGTTGGAGCCGACACCGACCGGATAAACGGGAATGTCCTTGTCGAGATTTTTTAAAAAATCGCCAAGATCATCTTCATCCGCCGGCGAAAACAACACATCCGCCGGCCCACCAACACGGAACCAGGTGAGCGCCGACAGGTCCGCGTTCTCAATATATTTCCCACGGACGGTCGGCAATTCATGTTCGGAAATTTTTTTCATTTCTCGCCGCCCTTTCCCGCGAAAGTGGGAATCCAGCCAGCAAATAATGACGCACAAATCGCGACGTTTTCTATACACTGGTCCCCTACTTGCGCGGAGGTAAGCGGGTTATGAATCAAACAAGGAAGCACTGGTCAGCCTAACGCCTTTAACTTGTCCGCTAACTCATTGGCATGTTTCGTGATGTCCCCGGCGCCGAGGCAGATGACATAATCGCCCGGCTCGGCGACGTCGGCGACCAGCTTCGGCAACTCATCAAAGCTTTTCAGCGCCCTCGCATCGCGATGCCCATGCGCCTCCAAACCGGAAACCAGCGTGTCGCGGTCCACCCCTTCAATCGGGCTTTCACCTGCGGCGTAAACATCCGTGATCAGCGCGATGTCGGCCTCGTTCAGGCAACCGCAGAAATCATCAAACAAATCATATAGCCGGGTATAGCGGTGTGGCTGGACGACGGCGATGACCTTGCCCTTGGCGACATTGCGTGCGGCGCGCAGGACGGCCGCAATCTCCGCCGGGTGATGACCATAATCGTCAATGATTTTGACGCCCTTCCATGTACCCGCATGGGTAAAGCGCCTTTTGACGCCAGCAAATTTCGCAAAGCCTGATTTGATATGCGCATCGTCAACGCCGAGCCGTTTGGCGATGATCGCCGCGGGCAAGGAATTCAGAACATTGTGAATGCCCGGCATCGGCAAGGTGACGGCGTTGATACGGCCTGTCTCTTTGCCACGCTCGCGGAAGACAATATCATAGATCGAGGCGTCGTCTTTGTAGCTTATGTTTTCAGCACGAACATCCGCCTGCGGATTAGCGCCATAGGTGATCAACCGCCGGTCCGTCACGCGCCCGATCAGCGCCTGCACTTCAGGGTGATCGAGACAGACTATGCCGAAACCATAAAACGGCGTGTTCTCGATAAATGTATCGAAGGCGTCGCGGAGGTTTTCAAAGCCGCCCCAATGATCGAGATGTTCCGGATCGATATTGGTGACGACGGCGATGGTTGTCGGCAGGCGAATGAACGTGCCGTCGGATTCGTCTGCCTCCACCACCATCCAGTCGCCCTCGCCGAGACGGGCATTGGTGCCGTAAGCATTGATGACGCCGCCATTAATCACCGTCGGGTCAAGCTTGGCCTCGTCCAGCAGCGCGGCGACCATGGTCGTGGTGGTGGTTTTTCCGTGCGTGCCTGCAATCGAGACAGTCCATTTCAGCCGCATCAACTCGGCCAGCATATCCGCGCGGCGCACCACCGGGACATGACGGGCGCGGGCGGCGGCAACTTCCGGATTATCACGCCGGATCGCGGTTGAAATAATAACCGCTTCGGCGCCTTTAACGTTCTCCGGCTTGTGGCCGATGGTAATCTCGATGCCTTTGTCGCGCAGGCGCTGAACATTTGGCCCCTCGGCGACATCGCTGCCGCGGACCTCATAGCCGAGATTGTGCATCACCTCGGCAATGCCGCTCATGCCGATCCCGCCAATACCGACAAAGTGCACCGCGCCGACGCCAAAGGGCAGCCGGATTTTAATCTTGGGCGGGTCGATCTTGGAATATTTATCCGTACTCATCTTATACTCAATTCACGCCGCTGCTTTTTGCGCGACAATATCTTCAACCAAATCCGCCAGCGCCGCCGCGGCGCCGGCCTTCACCCTGCCTTTTGCGGCATCGGCCATGGATTGCAACCGGCCCGGATCCGCCAACAGCGTTTCAAGGGTCGTTCTTAAGGATTGTTCATTAAACTGGTCTTCCGGCAAAAGAATGGCGGCGCTCGCCCCAGAAATGTCGTGAGCAAGGACACGGGCGTTGCTGGTTTGATGGTCGTCCATGGCGATGGCGAGCGGCGCCAGGATCGAGCCGCGGCCAATCGTTGAAAGCTCCGTCACTGTCGAAGCGCCGGAGCGGGAAATGACGAGATGCGCATCCTTCATCCGTTGCGGCAAATCGCTAAAGAATGGCGCGACTTCCGCGCTAACGCCAGCTTGCGCATAACCCGACTTCACCGCTTCCATCTCCGCGTCGCGCGCTTGATGCACAACGTTGAGTCGGGTGCGTAAAGCCGCCGGCAAGCCGGCGATCGCCTTCACCGGCGTTTCGGAAAAGATGCTGGCGCCCTGACTGCCGCCGAAAATCAAAAGATTGATCGGCGCGCCGTCTCCAAACGCAGGAAAAGTTGAACTGCCAAGCGCTGCAACCGCATCACGCACCGGATTGCCGACTTCAATTTTATTGACACCGCTCGGGCATTTTTCCAGCACGGGAAACGCATGGGCGGTAAAAAGGGCGCCTTTCACCAACATGCGATTGGCGCGGCCGAGAACGCTATTTTGTTCGTGCACACCGTAAGGAAGCCCCAAGATTGCCGCCGCCTTCATCGCCGGCAAAGAGGGGTAGCCGCCAAAGCCAACCGCTGCCGCGGGCTTGCGCTTTTTAAACTCGCGCAAGGCCGTGAATAGGCCATGGGCGATTGAGACCGCCGCCATGCCCTTCGCCACCGGTCCGCCAATGGACGGCGTCGCTGCAGAAATCTGAAATTGCTCATCAGCGGGAAAGTTGTCCGTATAGCGTGCGCCGCGGGCGTCGGTCACGAGCAAGACGCGCTTACCCCGACGCTTTAGCTCCTGCGCCAATGCTTCTGCGGGAAACATGTGTCCGCCAGTGCCGCCGGCGGCGAGCGCAATGAGGGGGATGTCAGCGCCGCCGGTCACGGCATGATGTCCTTGCGTCGCCGCGCGCCCTGATGTGTCCGCGTCAACGCAATGATAAGGCCGACCGCAAGGCCCGTCGCGAGCAGCGAAGAGCCGCCATAGGAAATAAACGGCAAAGTCATTCCCTTCGCCGGCAGCGCGCGCAAGGAAACGCCTATATTGATAATCGCCTGTAAGCCAATCATCGCCGCCAGACCGGTAACCGCACATTGGGCAAAAATTCCACGACGTGACGCAGCAACCACAAATGCGCGGGCGACAAAGATCATAAACAAGACGATGATCAAAATTCCGATGGCGAGGCCATGCTCTTCGGTGGCGGCAGCGAAAATAAAATCGGTGTGCGCGTCGGGAAGCATTCCCTTGACCGGCGGCGCATCACCGCGTCCGATCAGGCCGCCATTGGCAATTGTCTCGATCGCACGATCAACTTGATACGTATCCGCTGCACCTGGTTTTAAAAATCCGTCTATGCGCGCCGCCACGTGGGCGGACAAAAAATATCCTGCTGTTAACGCCCCGATCCCAACGATAGCGAGGAGTAAAATCCACAACCAACTCCAGCCGGCGATAAAAAACATCACCGCCCACACGGCAGTCATGAGCGCCCATTGCCCAAAATCCGGCTGCAATAACAAAAGCCCCGCAAAGACGGCATAAAGCCCCATGGCGATGGCGCCGCCTGGAAAATGTGGATCGCGAGCGCCCTCTGCGAGCATCCAGGCCGCCGCAATAATAAAGCCTGGTTTGGCGAATTCCGACGGTTGCAACGAGACTAGCCCGAGATCGATCCATCGCGTTGAGCCATTAATGTCATCAGAAAACAAAATTGTCGCGATCATCAAGATGACGCCGCCGACAAAGACCATCACCCCGAGACGGCGCGCCTGCAATGGCGATAAGAAAGAAACACCAAGTATAATCACACCCGCCGGCGCTAAAAAGACAAGCTGGCGAACTGGAAAATGAAAATCATTGACGATCTGGAGGCGTGCGGAAGCAGTTGGGCCCGCGGCCATCAACACCAAAACGCCAATAAAGATAATGGGCACAAGCACGGCCAGCATGGTCCGATCGACAGAAAGCCACCAACGTCCGAAAATGGAATCATCCTCGCGCGAGATTTGTCTCATGCCGCTGCTCCATTTGCTGAGGTGAGATCGCCCACCGCATCACGGAACGCTTCACCGCGTCGCTCGAAGTTTTTGAACTGATCGTAGGGTGCGCATGCCGGCGACAACAAAATCGTTGGCGACGGCGCTTCGCTTTCCAGGGCGTCGCCATATGCTTCGAGCACGGCGGCTTCGAGATCGCCGCAGTGTACGCACTTAACCTCGTCTTTTAACTGCTCTTCGAATAGCGTCGCCGCTTCACCGATGAGATAGGCGCGGCGCACGGCGCCGAGTTTTCCTTTTAACGAAGCAATACCACCCTCTTTTGCCTTGCCGCCGGCGATCCAGAAGACATCATCAAACGCCGAGAGCGCCGGCGCGGTTGCGCCAGCATTTGTCGCTTTGGAGTCGTTGATGAAAACCGCTTTACCGAGGCGGCCAACTTCTTCCATGCGATGAGGGAGGCTGGTGAAATTGTTTGCGGCTTTGACGATAAGCGCGGTATCTGCGCCGAGATGAATGCAAACAGCAAGCGCGGCCGCCGCATTTTGATGATTGTGAGCGCCGCGCAGACCACGCGAGCCTGATATGTCGCCTGCTTTCGATGTCTTACCGTCGCGGTTGTAATAGAGACTACCGTTTAGCGCATAGGCGCCGCGGCCAAGCGTGCCCATCGCCGAAACCGGCAGCACGCGAACGCTGTCTCTGGCCGTCAGTGCGGTGCATGCCGCCTGCCCATAACCGTCATCAACACCAATGACGGCAATATCGTCTTTGGTCTGATTGGCGAATATTCTCTTCTTTGCGGCGAAGTAAGCGTCAATCGCGCCGTGGCGGTCAATATGGTCTGGCGTCAGGTTTAAGAACACCGCCGCGTTTGCACGGAGGTTAAAAGTCAGATCAAGCTGAAATGAAGAGAGTTCCAGGACATAGATGAAATTCTTTTCCGGCGCCGGCAGCGATAAAACTGCCTCACCGACATTACCGCTAACGTGCGCTTCTTCGCCAACCCCGTGCAAAATATGACCGATCAACGCTGCCGTGGTTGATTTTCCTTTGGAGCCCGTGACCGCAACAACGCGCGGGCGTTCATTTTCCGGCAGGGCGTTAATCGCGCGGGCGAAATATTCAATGTCGCCGATAACCGGAATTTTCTCCATCCGCGCTTTGCGCACAATCGGATGCGGCTTGGGATGGGTAAGCGGCACGCTGGGGCTAACGACGACAGACGCCATTTCTTTCCATGGCCACTTCTTCGGATGCTCCGCGCGATACTCCGTGTCCCCAGCTTTTTCCCGCGCCTTCGGGTTTTCATCCCAGGTGAAAACTTTTGCACCCGACGCAACCAGCGCCTCACAGGTCGCAATCCCCGAAACGCCGAGGCCGAAGACGCCGATCGATTTTCCTTTTACATCCGGGATCAAGATCATGATGCGCGCCCTATCGCAGTTTCAAAGTGGCAAGGCCAATTAACGCCAGAATAACCGCCACAATCCAGAAGCGAATGACGATCGTCGACTCCTTCCAGCCAAGCTGTTCGAAGTGATGATGGATTGGCGCCATACGGAACACACGTTTTCCGGTTAGCTTAAAAGACGCAATCTGGATCATCACCGATAACCCTTCCAGCACGAAAAGCCCGCCCACAATCGCGAGCACAATTTCATGCTTTGCTGCAACGGCAATGGCGCCAATCGCGCCGCCAAGCGCGAGCGAGCCGGTATCGCCCATGAAGATTGCCGCAGGCGGGGCGTTAAACCATAAAAAGCCGAGCCCGGCGCCGATAATCGCGCCGCAAATGACCGCGAGTTCGCCAGCTCCCGGCACATAAGGCACGCCGAGGTAACCAGCGTAAATTTTGTTGCCGACAAGGTAGACAATCAACGCATAGGTGCTGGCGGCAATCATCACCGGCACGGTTGCAAGACCATCAAGACCGTCAGTGAGGTTCACCGTATTCGAGGCGCCGACGATTACAAACGCAGCGAACGGAATAATAAAGATCCCGAACGGCACGCCCGGTGCATTAAACCACTGCTCAAACAGACGCACCGGAAAGAACGGGACACCAACCGATGTCGCGATATTGGCTGGCGCATCAGGCTCCGCCGCAAGCGTCGTCATGCAGATATAACCAGCCAGCAACGCGACGGCGAATTGAACGGTCAGTTTCAAGCTGCCGACAACACCGCTCGCGGTTTGTTTCGTAACTTTCAGATAATCGTCAATGAAGCCGAGGGCGCCGAAAGCAAGCGTCACGCCCATGACAATCCAGACATAGACATTGTCGAGGCGCGCCCACAGAAACGTCGCAACGGTCAATGACAAGAGAATGAGAACGCCGCCCATGGTCGGCGTGCCGGCTTTTTCAATGATATGGGTTTGCGGGCCGTCATCGCGGATTGGCTGACCGCGCCCTTGTTTGCGCCGCATCCACCGGATCAACGAGGGCCCAAGCAAAAACGAAATAATGAGCGCCGTCATCACTGCGCCGCCCGTGCGGAACGTCAAATAGCGGAAGACATTAAATAGCTGAAATTGATCCGCGTAGGGCGTCAGCAAATGATAGAGCATTAATCTTTAGCTTTCTTTTTGTCCGCGAACTTTCAGTGCGCGCGCCACAGCGCTCACTTTGGACGCGTTTGATCCTTTGACCATCACCACATCGCCCGGCTCGACGGCGTCTTCGACTGCGCCAACAAGACCGACGGCGGAGCCCGCAAATAGACCCCGCATCGACGCCGGCAATTTATCCCAGAGATGGCGCATTAACTCGCCGCTCACGTAAACCCGGTCAACCTTTGCCGCAAGCAGCGCCTCGGCTAGTCCGGCATGGAGCGCCGGAGCATCCGGCCCCAGTTCAAGCATTTCGCCCAAAACCGCAATGCGCTTGGCGCCGGCGCCAATCGGCGTTGCGCCGAGAAGCCCGATTGCCGCAGCCATTGACACGGGGTTTGCGTTGTAGCTTTCGTCAATCAGCGTCGCTTCGCCTTGATCGACCATAACGCTCGCTCGAGCGCCGCGGCCTTCCGCGGGCCTTAGGCCGGCTAGCGCATTGATCGCTGCATCGAGGTTTGCGCCGACCGCTTCAGCCGCCGCCAGCGCCGCCAACATATTGATTGCCTGATGGCGTCCTGGAATGCCCGCCGTAACCTCGCGGACGTCTCCATTTATGCTGATTTTCAATCTGGCGCCGGCGCCGTCGCTTTTGTAGTCAAGCAACTGATAGTCGGCGGCCTCAGTCTCCCCGAATGTGACAAACGCCGCGGCGCCTGCTTGTTCGGCGCGCTTTTTCAATAACTCATAGTACCTATTGTCGATCGGCAAGACCGCCACACCGCCACGCGCAAGGCCGGTGAAGATTTCCGCCTTGGCTTCCGCGATTTCTTCAACGGAATTAAAGAACTCAAGATGGGCCGCCGCAACAGTCGTCACAATCGCCGCGTGCGGCCTTACGAGGCCAGAGAGCGGAGAGATTTCGCCGGCATGATTCATCCCGATTTCGAACACGCCAAACTCGGCATGCATTGGCAATCGCGACAAGGTCAGCGGTACGCCCCAATGATTGTTGAAACTTTTGTCAGCCGCGTGCACCTCGCCGGAAACCGAAAGAATGTCGCGCAAGATTTCTTTTGTGCTGGTTTTGCCAGCGCTGCCGGTCACCGCGATGCGCTTGCCGAAATTGCGCCTGCGCGCTGCGACCGCGAGATCACGCAACCCCTGAAGCGTATCGCCAACCACGAGCAAAGGCGCGCCCTCCGGGGCATCTTCCGGCGCGCGGGCAACCAGCGCCGCAGCGGCGCCGGCTTCAAAGGCGCTTTTTAAAAATTCGTGTCCGTCGCGCGCATCACGCAGCGCGACAAAAATATCACCTGGTTTCAGCGTCCGCGTATCAATCGAGATGCCGCCAGCAGCCCACTCCTCCGCCGTCCAGCCTTTTGCATCGCCGCCACGCGCGCATAGCGCGCCGCCGGTCGCCGCCGCCGCTTCATAAGCCGTCCATAAATTCTCGCTATGTGGTTCCGTCATCGCCCGAGCTCCTTTTCGCGGCCCAACGCGGCTGCCTTCGCAACCTCAACATCGTTGAACGGCAAAGTTTCACCCCCCACCACCTGACCGGTTTCGTGCCCCTTCCCCGCAATCAAAAGCACATCCCCGTCTTCCAGCATTGCGGCCCCCGCTGCAATGGCTTTTCCTCTATCCCCAATTTCCGTTGCGCCGGGACATCCTTCCAGCATCTGACGACGGATCGCCGCCGGGTCTTCCGTCCGCGGATTATCATCGGTGACGATAACCACGTCAGCATTCTCCGCCGCCGCCGCGCCCATCAAAGTACGCTTTTGCGTATCGCGATCGCCGCCAGCGCCTATGATTGCAATCAGCCGCCCTTCGGTATGCGGCCGTAATGCGTTCAGCGCCGTCGCTACCGCATCCGGCGTGTGCGCGTAATCGACATAGAGGCTGGCGCCGCCGATGGAAGCGGCCCGCTCCATCCGGCCGGGGATGGGCTCAAGCCGCTCAAGCAATGGTAATACCTTGTCAGCGGGCTCGCCGGAAGCAATCACTATCGCTGCCGCGACTAGGGCATTTTCCGCCTGAAAAGCGCCGACCAGTGGTAAATTAAGGTCATGCACCCGGTTTTTCGCACGGACACTTATGCGCAACCCGGCTGCATGCGGTTTTGTATCCGTCAGCTTCAGGTCCGCACCGCGCACTCCAACAGTTTTGAGCGCCTTTTTTGCGTTGGTCGTCGCATTGGAAAAACGCGCCGCCAATTCATCATTATCATTGACCACAGCACAGCCGTCAGCTTGGAGCAGCTCGGTAAAAAGACGAAGTTTGGCGTTGAGATAATCCTCAAAATTGGCATGATAATCGAGATGGTCTTGGGTGATGTTCGTAAACGCAGCAACCGAGAATTTGACGCCATCAGCGCGATGCTGCGCAAGTCCGTGACTTGATACTTCCATCGCCAGATGCGTGATGCCGGCGCGCGCCGCATCATGCAGCGTTTTGTGGAGCATCACCGGGTCAGGTGTCGTATGCGCCAGTGGCGCATTAAACGTCGCCCCGCGAACGCCTAACGTTCCCATGCTGGCGCTCTTCTTGCCGAGCAACTGCCAAAGCTGGGCGGCAAAGAGCGCCGTAGATGTTTTGCCATTGGTGCCGGTGATGCCGGCGATAAATTGTGGTTGAAGCGGAAAGAACGTTGCCGCCATTTGCGACAGCCGCCTGCGCGGCGTCTCATCGGCGACAGCAGGCAGCCGCGATTTAACGCCGGGGCGCGCCAGTATCGCCGCAGCGCCGCGCTCTTCTGCCTGGGCAATAAAACTGGCGCCGTCAGCGGCGACACCTGGCAGCGCTGCGAAGAGGAAGCCACGCTCAACCGCGCGACTGTCCGCCGTTAATCCGACAATATCCGGATCAGGGGATATCGCCTCGCCGGCAAGAACGGAGAGCCTCACTGCGCCCTCTCCGATTGGTTTTCATCAAGCCGCGCCTCGCGTCGTCCGTTCATGTCGCCGGAGACAAACGCGGCAAGGGCGGTAGCTTCGTTAACTGGCGACAACCCAAGCAATGGCGCCGCGCGTGTTACAATACGCGAAAATGTCGGCGCGGCATTCCACCCCGCCGTCGCATAGCCAAAGGTCTCCGGTAGAGGTTGCGGCTCATCCAGCGATACCAGAATAACATAGCGCGGCGCATAGCCCGGCACGGCGCCAACGAAGCTTGAAATACGAGTATTGCGATTATAGCCGCCTGCTGCTGGCTTATCGGCGGTTGCGGTTTTTCCAATCGGAAAATAACCGGGCGCCTCCGCCTGTTCCGCGGTTCCATCAATGATGACCCGGCGAAGAATACGGCGCATGACGGCGCTCGTCTCCTCGGAAAATACACGCCGGGTCAACACCTCGCCATTGGCAAGAAATGTTGGGCCATGGAATTCACCGCCATTCACCACCGCTGAGAATGCAGTCAACAAATGTAACGGCGTCACCGAAATCCCGTGACCATAGGCAATGGTTACGCTTTCGACCGGTCCCCATTTTTCCGGCGGCTCAGGTGCACGGTTTTCGGCAATCTCCATCGTCAGCGGATCGAGCAGACCAAGCTTTTTCAAATAGGCGCGCTGCAACGTTGCGCCGAGATCGCCGACCACCCGTGCAATGCCAATATTCGATGAAAACTGTACAACTTCGGATAAGGTCAAAATTCTGTTCTCGCCATGGAAATCGGTGATCCGCCGATCGGCGATTCGGAAACTTCCGCGCGCATCATATTCGCTCGCTTCCTGCGCTACATTCGCTTCCAGCGCCGCCGCCGCTGTAAACGCCTTAAACGCCGAGCCCAATTCGTAGCGATCATAGGTGGCGCGATTGCGGCGGAAATCCGCCGGCGCGGCGCCCGGATTATTGGGATCAAAGTCGGGCAAGGAGGCAATCGCAATGACTTCTCCTGTTTCGACATCCATGACGCAGGCCCATGCGGCTTTTGCGCTAAATTTCTCCATCACCGCGCTGAGTTCGTCCTCAACAATCTGCTGCACGCGAATATCGATTGAGGCGCGTAAAGGGCCGGGTCCGCGCGCATCGTTGGCAACCTTTTCAAGCCCCATGACGCCGCCCTTGCCGCGTTCCTCATGGCCAACAATATGCGCTGCAAGATCAGCCTGCGGATAAAATCGCTTAATACGGGTTGCAAACCGAACGCCAGGCAATCCGAGATCGAACACCGCCTGACGTTCCGTCGGCGTCAAATTGGTGCGCACCTCAACATAGCGGCCGCGGTTGAGCTTTTCTTCAAGGTCCGGCGCATCGATATCAGGCAATATGGCTTTAAGTTTTTCTGCCGTCTCGCGCGGGTCCCAAATTTCACTGCCGGCGACTTCAAGTGAAATCATTGGCAGATCAGTCGCAAGCAGCGCGCCCTTGCGGTCAACCAGCTCGACGCGCGGCGTATCGGACGACGGCGCATTGGCAAAACGGGCGCCCGGCGTGATGTGGCCAAAGGAAATAAACGCTAAACGCACCCCAAGGGAGGCAAAGATGACGACAAACACAACTGCACACATCAAAATCCGGACGCGCGCGCGGTCAGCATGCTGCTGGCGCCCGCCTCGGGCGCGAATATGCACCGTCTCGCATGGCGTCTCCGGCGCCAGGGCTTCCGCGATTACATAGGCGGTTGGTTTTTGTCGTTTGCCTTTGCGCTTGAACATCCTTGGCGCCGACCCTTCCTATTCAGCAGTGCTGAGCTGCGCCATAGCAATTGCATTGGTGATGACATCACTTGGGGACGTATCATCCGCGAACTCGCTTGCCATTCCGTCATCATTCAACGCCGCCGCAAACTGCGTTGGCGAGACGATCTGGAGACTGTCGGATGGTCGCAAATCGGTTTTAGCCTTTGCGATTTTTGCAAGCCGCTCAGGATTTTCAAGATACGCAACCTCAGCCCGGAGGACCTGTATCTTTTGCAACTCATCGAGCTTGCCGGTTTCCAGCAGCTGAAGTTCGTCGCGCGTTTTATCCACCGCCTGCTCTGCCCGGTAACGCCCAACAGACGCAGCAGCTAACAATATGCAAAGAAATAATGTTGTTATACGGAACATTTATACTTTCCCTTCCTCAAAAACTTTTAAATGAATACGAACTGGAAGACCAAGGTCTTCGTCATCGTTTTTCGCCGCAGCCGCAAGCCTGGCGCCAGCGCGCAACTTCGCTGATCGTGCTCGCGGATTAACGCTGGTTTCTTCTTCACCGGGTTCAATCGCCTTGGCGAAAACCGGCTCAAATGTCGGCGCGGATTTCGGCGCGGGCGGCGCATGGCGCGACCCGCCCGATTGCGACGGAAACCTGTTTGCAAAAAACCGCTTGACGATTCGGTCTTCCAGCGAGTGAAATGTCACCGCAACAAGCCTTCCCGCGGGCCGCAGCAATCGCTCTGCGGCGCACAAACCAGAGACAAGCTGGCCAAGCTCGTCATTGACAAAAATTCGCAGCGCCTGAAATACACGCGTTGCCGGGTGAATTTTCGATTTGCCGCGCGGCGGCGAGACTTTTTCGATGATCGCTGAAAGCGCCGTGGTTGTTGCGATTGGCGCGACATCACGGGCCTTTACGATTGCCCGCGAAATTCGCCCGCTTTTTTTTTCTTCGCCATAGGTTTTGAAAATCGACGCCAGCGATCGCGCATCCGCGACCGCAATAACATCGCTGGCGTCAGGCTTGGCGCCATCCATCCGCATTGATAGCGGTCCCTCATACCGGAACGAAAACCCCCGCTCCGGTTCGTCAAGCTGCATCGAGGATACGCCAAGGTCGAAGACAATACCGTCAACGCTCTCTACGCCTTTTTCGGCAAGCGCCTCTTCCATTTCAGCAAATGGCCGGTTGATTAACCGCAACCGATCACCAAACTCATCAACCAGGGACTGAGCCCCTGCAATCGCGGAGGGGTCCCGGTCAAATCCGTAGACAGTGCAATTGGCCGCCTTCAGGATCGCGCGCGCATAACCGCCAGCGCCGAAGGTTGCATCAACGTAGATACCGTTTTCCCGGGGCGCGAGCGCCGTCACCACTTCACGCACCATCACCGGGACATGGGCCGCGCTCATGACACAACTCCATTTGGCGTAGGATTGCGCAAAGAGAGTTTTGCGTCCGCAGTAATTTTTTCTTCTTCAGCAGCAATTTTTTCAAATTCATCCGGGTTCCAGATCTGAAACGACGTGCCGAGACCGGCGAACATTGCCTTGCCCTCAAGTCCGGCGTGATCGCGCAGATGTTGCGGCAGGACCACCCGGCCTTCTTTGTCGAGGCCTACCTCAACTACCCGCGCCGTGACGGTTCGCTCGAGACTTCGCCGTTTGTGGGAAAATGGGTCCAACGCCGCAATCGACGCCATCAGCGTTTCGATATAGTCAGCGCCTCCACAATCGAGGCATTTTTCGTCTGTAGACGGAATACAATAGATGGCGCCGCCACGCTCAAGATCGAGGACGCGGCGAAACCGCGCCGGCGTGGCGAGACGACCCTTCGCATCAATCTTGTTTACAAACGACCCAAAAAACAGGGTCTCGGCCCCGCGCCGCATGCCCAAATGCCTCCGCTGCAGCGCCCGCCAGTCATGGAGATGACTTTGGGATACGCCGCCCCTAATGCCGTAAAACTCACGACATCTTTTGGGATAGCATGGTATCTTATGGGAGGCAAAGGATGATTCGCCCCAAAATCCGGGTTTTTGACGATGATTCCGGAACAGAAACGGAACAATACCGAATCACCTAGACTCATCATCAGTAAACACAGGTTAATTTTTGATTAAAAAGCGAGGGCTAGCAACGAAGAGTTCTGCAGCCCGACGTCGCCGCCCTCATGCCGGCAACAACCGGCACCCTAGGACGCCTTTATCCGGGCGGCAAAACTCTCATCCGCAGCGGCAATCTCGCGCCGACCTGCTGATTTCTTTTCAGCGCGCTCGTTAACGCCGATCAGATGTTCCAGTTTTTGGATTTCGATGAAAGACGTTTCGAGTTTATCGCGGGCGCCCTCTTCAGCATTTTGCAGCGTCATCAGTGTTGTTTGTAGATTATGCCGCCTTGCCCGCACGCCTTCGACATAGGCCGCAAACGCCGCTGTGTCGCCGGCTCTAGCAGACACCTCTTCCTCACGCATGGTCTCGTCAAGAGCTTGCCGCGATGCTTCAGCAGACGCCTTTGCCCGCTCTACATCGGCCAGGTCCGTGCGCAATGCTTCCGCGTCGGCACGCGCAATCTTCAGTAGTTTATTCAAGCTCTCGCGCGTGCGCACCGTATCTGTCATTGATCATGATCCTCTGCTAACGCCGATCCTAACATCGAAAACGTTTCCTCAATGGAAACGCGAGACGACAGGGCTTGCGCTAAAAAGTCTTCGAGTTTGGGTTGCAAGGCAATAGCGCGGTCAACGTCAGCGTTCGCGCCGTCTCGATAAGCGCCAATACGGATCAGTTCGCGCATGTCGTCATAGGCCGAGGCATGCAATCGCGCTGTCGCAATTAATGCGCCGTTGTCTTCGCTAACGGCGTCCGGCATCGCCCGCGAAATGGATTTCAAAATATCTACGGCCGGAAATCGCCCGCGCTCGGCGATGCGCCGATCAAGGACAATATGACCGTCAAGGATCGCACGCGCCGCATCGGCAATCGGTTCATCATGATCGTCGCCCTCAACCAGCACGGAAAAAACGCCGGTAATATAGCCGGGCGATGCACTGTCGATGCCTGGCCCCGCGCGCTCAATGAGCGCCGGCATCGTCGAAAAGACCGACGGCGTATATCCTTTGGTCGTCGGCGGCTCGCCCGCGGCCAGACCAATCTCTCGTTGCGCCATCGCAATGCGCGTCAGTGAATCCATGAGACAAAGGACATGAGCGCCCTCATCACGAAAATGCTCCGCCAGTGTCAGCGCCATGAAACCGGCTTCACGGCGCATCATGGCCGGTTCATCCGACGTTGCGACCACAACAATGGAGCGCGCCAACCCTTCTGGACCCAAATGATCTTCAATAAAATCGCGCACTTCCCGGCCGCGCTCGCCAATCAAGGCAATGACCGAGACATCGCACGCAGTGTTGCGCGCGATCATGCCAAGGAGCGCGGATTTACCGACACCAGAGCCGGAAAAGACACCCATCCGCTGCCCGGCGCGAGCCGGCGTGAAGGCGTTGAGCGCCTTAACGCCGAAATCAACCGGTCCGCCCAATCTGGCGCGCAACGGTGCTGTCGGGGGGCTGGACCGGAGCAAGCGGCTAACAGCGCCCTCGTCTATTGGGCCTTTGCCGTCAATTGGCCGCCCGAGCCCATCGACGACGCGCCCGAGCCATGCATGAGACGGGCGAATGCTGGAGGCGTCGCGCAGAAACATCGTTCGAGCGCCGCGCCGAACACCTTCTACCGACCCAAAAGGCAAGGCCAGCGCACTCGTCTCATTGAGGCCGACAATCTCTGCAAGCAGCGGCGCCGAGCCTGTTTCGATTTCGACACGAGCGTTCATCTGTAACGCGCCGAGACGATCAGAGATTTCAAGCCCCAGCCCGGAAACGGAAAGAACGGCCCCCTCAACATTGAAGGGTTCTATTCGTGATACTGATTTTTGGGCGGCGACAGCAATGGTCATGCGTTAACGGTCCTAACGAAATGAACCCCTTGGGGCGTTCAGGACCTTAACGGCGCGGAGTTTAAGCACGCGTAAACCAACCGCCGAAATTAATTGAAAAAAATTCGTCATGCTTAATGACAGGGCCTGCAAATCAAGTGATTACAGGGCGTTGGCGGTAATAAGAGTTGTCATCGCCTTAAAAAATCATCGCGAAGGATCGAAAGCCGGCAAGCCTGTTAACCAATGTGAAAGCATATCGTCGTTAGCATCAGCCTTACAAAACAAAAATGCGCGGTTCATTAACGTTAAGGGGATGCCGCGCCGCGAAAAGGAGACGGACAATGCGGGTTTTGCTCATCGAGGATGACGGCGCCACAGCCCAAAGCATTGAGCTGATGCTGAAATCA
>JAJFGC010000218.1 GCA_021776345.1 Hyphococcus sp.
CATATTGAAGCCGCCTTTCCGTGACCACATATAGGGGGCTCAAGAACATTTAAAAAGGTTTTGAAGATGCTGAATTTCGTTCGCACCGGCATGTTACTTGCCGCCCTGACCGCGCTTTTTATGGGCGTCGGATATTTGCTCGGCGGCGGCGTCGGCATGGCGATCGCCTTTGTCATTGCCGCGGGCACGAACCTCTTCGCTTATTGGAATTCCGACAAAATGGTGCTGAAAATGTATCGCGCCGAGGAGGTCGATACTGATCATGGCGCCGGCGCGGTTCGTCGTTATGCGCAGATCGTGCGCGGCCTCGCCGACAATGCGCGCATGCCGCAGCCGAAAATTTACATCATCGAAAACGACCAGCCCAATGCATTTGCAACGGGGCGCAACCCGGAAAACGCCGCCGTTGCGGCGACAACCGGGCTGTTGCGCATCCTCAATGAAAACGAAATCGCCGGCGTGATGGCGCATGAATTGGCGCACGTAAAAAACCGCGACACGCTGACAATGACCATCACCGCAACGATAGCCGGCGCTATCACCATGCTGGCAAACTTCGCGCTCTTCTTTGGCGGCAACCGCAATAATGGCGGCATCATCGGCGCCCTGGCGATCATGATCCTGGCGCCAATAGCCGCCGCGCTTGTGCAGATGGCGATCAGCCGTGGCCGCGAATATGAAGCCGATAAGATGGGCGCCGAAATCTGCGCCCGACCGGAAGCGCTCGCCTCAGCGCTTGCCAAAATCTCCCAAGGCGCTGCGCGCATTCCCAACGAGACCGCAGAACGTCACCCGGAAACCGGACAGTTGATGATCATCAACCCTCTGTCCGGGCGTGGGCGCGACAACCTGTTCTCAACCCACCCGGCAACACAAAACCGCATCGACCGCCTGATGGCGATGAACGGACCCGACCGAGTTGTCATAAACCCCGACGGACCATCGCCGTTTGAAGGCAAACGCAATGGGCCCTGGGGCTAGGGCGCGTCCGGCAGCTAACCAAATTCAGCCGCGACAGCTGGTCATTGCGTGTCCAGGCAGTACTTCCGGAATTGAGCCCCGTCATGTTCGACTTCTTCGATAAATTCTGCTCCAAGCCTCACCAATGCTCCAAGATTTTTGCGTGATGGCGGCAAGAGGAAAGTCACGAACGCAATTCGTTCATCAGCCTTGGCAAACTCAATCGCTTTTTTGGAAATACGCGCGCCCAGCCCAAAGTTTTCTGGTTTCAGCACCAACCCGAAATCCCAACCGTCGCCATCTTTTTCAAATCCTCCCCATCCGACATAGGCGCCATCGCAAAGAATTGCCCAATGACCAAGCCCGTCGCGACGCCATCCAGCTTCTTTGGTCTCAACAAAGTTGGCGACGGCCTGTTCATCCCATTTGAAGGTAAGCAGCGGCATATGTTCCGCGACCCGAGGGTCAGACATATGCGCGATAATCTCGTCAGGTGAAATTTCTTTTAGTCGCACAAAGGCGATATCGCGTTCAGGTGTAGCAGCCATGTCAATTCAATCAAACAAATCCGGCGCAAGAGCGCCTTCGATCTTTAGCAGACGGTGCTTTGTATTTGTGCCGCCGGGCGCGGAAAACCCGGTCATCAATCCATTGGCGCCAACAATTCGATGGCAGGGGACAATGATCGGGAACGGATTGCGTCCCAAGGCCTGACCGACACGCCGCGAAAGCGCGACATCGCCCAGCGCTGTTGCAAGATCGCCATAAGTTTTTGTCTCGCCGGGCGCGATTTGCAGCGACAGGTCGATCACCGTCTGGTCAAACGCTGGAATATTTGTTCTGTCGAGCGGCGCGTAAGTCAGATCGCGCGCCTCCCCTACAAAAAGAGCTATAATATCATCGATAATTTTTTGAACTTCAGGCGTCGGCTCACCCGGTTTTGCGTCGCGCGCCCGACGGCGCAGTCGCGCAATCGTCGCGTCGTCCGTTTCTTCCGGAAAGCTGACAGAGACGATGCCGGCATCGCTCCAGGCAAGGCCGCAGCGCCCGAGCGCGGTATCAAACAAGGCATAAGAGTAGTTGGTCATCGCCGGGTTATACCATAGCCGAACGACGAGCGCCGCCCGATTGTTGCGACAGAACGGCTTAGCCGCCGATGCGGACTTTCAGATTGGCAAGCTCATCGCGCAATTTATCCGCCGGAAAGCGTTTCTTCCGGGCGCTGGTCTGGTCGCTCTGATCCATCGCATATTCAATTTTGCGCACGCGCTCGAGCGTTAGTTCCAACAGCTGCCGGTTATAGGCGATGAGGTCCGCGATCAGCGCAAACATCGCGCAGATCCCGCCGACCAAAAACAATACACCGCCGAGGATCAGCGACTGGATCATGCCTGCGCCGCCATCGGTGACATAGTAAAACAGGAAACGAACGATTGGCGCCAGGCCCGCCAGCATCAATGCGACACCCAGCACCATGAATATTTTAAGCGGTTCATACATCGCATATGCGCGCAACATGGTGCGGCCAGTGCGAGAGAGGAACTGAGGCACCGACCGGAACAGCCGCGACGGGCGCTCAACTTTGTTGGTTCTGATCTGTACAGAAACTATTGTACGGCGCTTACGCCCTGCCTGGATTAAAGTCTCCGTCGTGTAAGAAAATGTTGAGCGCACCGTGACGCCCATGGCCGCATCGCGCGTGAAAGCGCGAAACCCACTCACCGCGTCCGCAACATCGACCCCCGCCAATCCGCCAACGGCGCGGCTGCCAAGTTTCTGCAATGCACGCTTGAGCGGCGAGAAATGGGCGATATCCGCTGGCTTGCGATCGCCAACAACAATATCGGCCTTGCCTTCCAGAACAGGCGCAATGAGCTTTGGAATATCCGCGCCGCAATATTGATTATCGCCATCTGTATTGACGATAATATCGGCGCCTCTGGAAAGACAGGCATCGAGCCCGCGCTGAAACGACTGCGCAAGCCCCAAATTTTCTGGATTGCTGATCACATGAGTAGCGCCGTTCGCTTTGGCGACCTCAACCGTCTTGTCGGTTGACCCGTCGTCGATCACCAGAATCTCGACCACATCAACACCGGCGATCTTTCGCGGAATATCACGAAGCGTCTCGCTAAGGGTTTCTTCCTCGTTAAAACAAGGGATTTGGACAATTAATTTGGTCATGACTCCTATCTTGATAGATAAATAGCGTTAACACCTTCTTTCACACCCGGTTGTGCAATTGCTCAGTAAAATGCCGGCCAATGGCAAACGCTGAGATGCGCGCGCGCTGACTAATGTGCAACGGCTCAGCAAACTGATCCGGGTCGGTTGTGATTTCCCCTTTTGCCGCCCGCACCGCCTCAGCGATCGCGGTTCCCGATCCGGGCGCGACAAGCCAGACGCCGGGCATCTCAGGGCTGATGATCTCGCGGATTGCGGGAGAGTCCCTTGTCACCAAGGGCTTTCCGCAGGCAATTATCTGAAACACTTTGTTGGGAATCACGCGAGACGCCTTAGCGCTGTCGCCAAAGATTCCCAGACATAAGTCAGCCTTCCCAATCATTTCGGGTAATTGTTCGTAGGCGACCCAATCCACGAAAGTGAGCTTTCCCAAGGAACATTCCCGTGCAAGGCGTTTTATTTTCTCCGCCTGCTGACCGTGACCGATCAATGTCCAGTGAACGCGATCATCTTTAAGCTGACAAGCCGCATCAATGATATGCTCTATTCCGTGCAACGGAATATACTGACCATAAAACAGAACCTGAAAATCGCCGCCATTGTCACGGTGTTGGTTTTTCATGGGCTGCGGGGAGAAACAATCTTCAGCGCCGACCCAAACCGTCATGAGCTTTTCTTCAGGAATCGCGTAGCGTTTTTGAAAATAGTCAGCATGCTTATCGGTATCGAGAATGATAATATCCGCTGCCATGCATGAAAGTTTTTCTAATATGGATACGAGTTTTGCAACGGCGCTGTTCGCTTTGATCAGCTTTCTATCGTCGACAATGGTGTCGTAAAGCGACAAAAATGCGTCCCAAACAATTTTTGCCCCGCGAAGCTTAGCAAACGGCCACAATATAATAACGTCTAAATGCCCCATATAACTGACAACGACGCCATCATGCTTGGGCGCACGCAAATATCGCCATATCAAAAACGGATAGACCCACAAAAAACGCAAGAGCATGCTAAAACGCTTTGCCAAGCCCCTAATTTGACTTTTGTCTTCAACGCCAGCCCAAGGATTAACCAGGCACTCGGCGACAACGACGCTTTCGCTCTGTAGACCCTGAAGTAGAATTCTGGTGCGCGGCTTGCCTAGATCCGCTGTTCCCCAGAGCACCAGGCGTTTGTCACTCATCTTAGATCAAGACTGTAAAGGTTTACGCGCAACGACAAGATAGCCGTTGCCAAGACCAACACGCAAAAACAGACTTTGAATCGCAATCATAGCGCGCATGATGACAGAACCCGGGAAATGGGCATAATAGCGAAACGCTTTCACATGCGTCGTCCGTTCAATGCCGCTTGCCGCTGTTTGCGCCGCCTTGTTTACTTTAGCAGTTTCCGCTTCCTGCCCATTCAGATATTGCCGGTAGCGCGGTGCAATTATCAATTCCAGTACATTTGCAAGTGGGAAACCGTAGCATTCTATTTTCTCAACCTGGAGACCCGCCTCTTGAAAGAGGCGCAGAAGATCTGAGCGCTTGTAGCGCCGAAAGTGTCCGGCCCAGACATCGCGCGCATTCCAAAGGCGGGGGTGCGCCGGCACGGACAAAACCAGGGCCCCGCCTGGCCGAAGCCATTTCATCCACTGTTTTACGGCGGCGCCGTCATGTTCGATATGTTCTAATACCTCAAACGACAGGCAGTAGTCGAAACATTCAGACCAATCATCATTTGCATGCGAATGAAACTCTATATCAGCATTGACGCGGCGGGCAAGTGACAGCGCTTCTTGAGAAGTCTCAAGGCCAACACATCGAAACCCACGCCGAGAAAATTCTGATAACAGGGCGCCCGACGCCGCCCCAATCTCGACAAGATCGCCGCAAGGCATGGTTTTCATATGGTGTTGAACCCGCGCGCGCCGAAGCAGGTAGCGCGGCGCCGGGGCCCATCCATCACCCAGATATTCCGGGCCGAACCAGGCGGTCGCAGGGGTTTTGATCGTTTGCGCCATAATGCCGCTATTTTGAGCCGATGGTTGTTAACCATACATGAACGTGAAAAATGATTTAGGTTGCAGCCTCAGGCCGGCTGCGTCCCGCAAAATACAAGGCGCAAAACCCCATCAATAACCCCATTGCCGCGTGCACGATTGCCGTCGCAGCAAATGCTGCGGCCGGCGGCGCCCCAATGATCACTGCTAACCCCGCAGCAAGCGCCTCGCGAACGCCAAGCCCGGACGGGGCAATCGACGCAGCAGCGCCCAAAACGCCAGCAGCGGAAATGACGGCCGCGCTTGCGAACGTCCCCTCAATTCCAAATGCCGTCAGCGCATAATGAATTGCGGTGGCGTAGAGCGCTGCGGCGATAGCGCTTACGACAAAAAGCCGCCCCATTGCCCCCATCCCGCCTGGCAGTTTGCGGCCCAAAACAAGGGCGGCAAGCAAACACAAAACGCCAATACAAAAAGATGCGGCGGCAAGTTGAGGCGTGAAAGAAAAGGCAAAAAAGACAACAAAGAAAAATGTGGCGCTCATCCAGATAAACCCAGCAGCAACATTCGCTAATCCCGCATTTTTGAGACTGGCCCCTGCCCGCTGGAAGGCCGCCATGCGCAGTAGCGGGCCGCCAGGTGCAGGCAAATGATTTGCCGCCGTACTCATCACCGCTAGTCTCAGCGAGCTCGCAAAGCCCATCCGCGCGCCGGCAAAATTTGCCAACTCTTTCGTCGTCAGCATATTGACGCCGATCATTAACGGGCACAACGCAAAGACAATAATCAGCATCGGCTCGGCGCGAAGATCGGCAATTAGGGCCGGCTGCGATACCGCTGCGGCGGCGAATCCGCCAAAGAACAGCAATACAGCCATGAACCAAATCGCTCTTTGGGCGTGCGGGCTGCCAAGCTTGAGCCTGATGCTTTGAATAATACTCAATACACTGATGAAAAATCTATTTCTTGTCATGAAATGACTATCACTAAAGAAAATTTACGCGGTATTAACGATAACGAGCGATTTGGTTCCAGCGAGAGGCCGCCCTAGCCAGATATTTACCAATTTTAGACGCCTCACCTCCATCGTTCTGACAAGCAAGGACGTTCTGATGAGTGCCACGGCGACCGTTAAAGGCATCAATATCGTGCAAGAAATGCCAGCCGCGATTAGCTTCGCGTTGCTTGGCGTAGTACTGATTATTGGCGCCCTTCTTGTTCCGCCAGCGCCGTTTATTATAGATGGTGGGATTTATCTCGACATGGCCCGCGCCATGGCGGATCACGGCGCTTTGCACATTGCCGCAAATGGCAATGTAGAGGGCGCGCCGGCGCTTACAAAATACTTGACCCACGATGTGAACGGTCTCGTTTATCCGCAATATCCTAGCGGATACGCATTTGTCGCTGCGCCGTTTTACACGGCCTTTGGCGTGCGTGGTCTGATTTTAATGAACGCTTTGTCTGCGGTTGTTTCTATCTGGCTGACCTGGCGCATCGCACTCACGCTTTACAACGAAAAAATTGCTCGCGCCGCAGCATTCATTCTGCTCATTGCAACTTTTTTTCTCAGCTACGCGGTCTCTATCTGGCCACAGGCCCTCTCGCTCACGATCGGACTCGGCGCGATTTACACCGTGATCTTAGCGACACAAGCCACGCATCAACAAAACCGCGCCCTTCTGTTTGTCGGAAGTGGTTTGCTGATTGGCGCCGGCATTCACATTCGCGTCGATGCGATTTTAATATTTCCTGTCGTATTTTTCTGGCTTCGACTCTTTGCGCTTCCGCAGGGCCGACTAGGGCCGGTCTTGATCATTGCCGGCGCGGCGCCACTAATGTTTTTTGCGGCATGGCTCAATCAGGTCAAATTCGGAGCCTTCACGCCATTGTCATATGGGCCTCATGACGGCGCGGACAATATTGCTAGTTATGCGCCAGTTATTTTTGCCGGAACAGCCGTCCTGATTGGCATATGGTTAGTCAATGTTCCGGCAACACTCGCCACGATCGCCGCAAAGGTCAGTGTAAAGCGATTTTGGTGTCTGGCGGGTATTACGAGCGTTGCGGTAGCGCTGATTGGCTGGGCGTTTTTATGGAAGATCATCTATGGCGTTTATGTCCTGATCATCAACCTTCAGGCGCATGACGCCTATTATCAAGAGGGCGTTGACCGAAACGCTTTTGGCCACCTTCTTTTCTGGGGCTACGCAAAAAAGGCGCTGATCCAAAGCCTGCCATTTTTGCCGCTCGTGATTATGCCAATTGCCGGATTTCTTCGCGGAAAGAACCTCGCTGCCGTTTCACTATGTTTGCTGGCTATTAGTGCGCCTGTTGTCTTTTATGCCCTGAACCAATGGCATGGCGGCGGCAGTTACAATATGCGTTATTTTATGCCCGCCCTGCCGTTTCTTTCCATTCTGAGCGCCGCCGGACTTTTTCAACTCACCGAAAGGGCCGTTATTTTCCGGCAGACAGTTCTCCTCATCATTTTCGCCGCAGCCGCATTATATCTCACGATGCAGACAATCGGGCAGTCTTCAGAGCCGCTTTACGCACCTACGGCGCTCTATCCCCAATGGCTTATCGCTCTTTTATGCGCTGGCGGCGCAATCGCCTTTCTCCATAATCCTTCGTCGGGGCGACGCGCGCAGGCCGTCCTTGGCATGTCCATATTCGCGCTCAGCTATAGTATGTTTCTCAGTTTTTCAGATATCACGAGCGACGCAAAAGCCCGCGCGCAACAACACGCCATTGCCCAGGAAATTGCCGCCGCCTTACCTGACAAAGCGCTTATATTGACACGTTTACCCATCCTGCTGATCAATGCGGAGCGAGAAGGCTCAGCCATTTTGGTCGCCGATGATAACAATATCGCGCGCGCCGCAGCAGGGGTAACCGCCTTTGAGCGTGCAGGGCGATGCGTCTATTTCCAAAACAGCATGGTTGCGAATGCTGTGGCGCCACGCCTACCCGACGGCGCCATCAACGCCCAACCTTTACAGGCGGGTGAACAAACGTTCCCCGATGACCCCCGTTTGGCGTTTTATATTTTGAGAACACAGCGCGATGAATGCGCATTCTGACGGCGCCGAAAGTTAACGCGCTGTTAACAGTGAAAGATCGCATTTTAGCCGTTCTCTAAGCGCCGCCTTTACGACAAATCTTTAGAGTTTTCCGAACGCTAGATCGTGAGGGCGCTTCCTATGCGCATGGACTTCGCCACTGTTGGCGGCATCGTTGCTGGATTTTTTGTTGTCGGCCTCGCCATTGCGATGGGCGGGGCGGTCGGCGTTTTCTTCAATGCGCCGAGTTTTCTGATCGTGATAGGCGGCGCCGTCTCCGCGACTGTTTTGCGATTTCCAATTGATCAGGTGCTTGCCGCACTACAGACCGGCGCCCGCATCGCCTTTCTCGATCATCAACGCGAGCCGCGCGATATTCTCGAAGAAGTGCGCACCCTTGCCAATATTGCCCGGCGCCAGGGCCCCATGGCGCTAGAGCGGGCGTCAGTTTCCGACCCATTTCTTGCGCGCGGCAAACAGATGATCGCGGACGGCCTGCCGACGGAGCATTTGCGCGAGCAGCTGATCCGGGAACGGGAACTTGAAATCAAACGGCTTGTTGAAGGCGAGAAAATTTTCCGAGCCATTGGCGAGGCCGCCCCCGCCTTCGGCATGATTGGCACGATTGTCGGTCTCGTCAAAATGCTGTGGACAATGGATGACCCATCGACTATTGGGCCATCAATGGCTATCGCGCTGTTGACGACACTGTATGGCGCGCTTGTAGCTTATGTTGTGGCGCTGCCGATCGCCGACAAACTTGCGATGAAGTTTGAAGCGCAGGAAACCAACCTGTCGCTGATCATTGACGGTCTTTGCCAGGTCTCCGATCGCAAATCGCCGGACGCCATTACCGATATGCTGATCATTTACCTGCCTGAAAAAGCGCGCGGACCGTTTGCGCCGTCTCCCGCATTAGGCGCTTAAGAAGATGGCGTCGTATCGCACCAGCAAACCGGCGGGCGGCTGGCTTGTCACCTATGCGGATTTGATGACAATCCTGGTTTGCTTCTTTGTCCTGATCATTTCCTACTCCATTCAGGATCAGGTGAAGATGGAAGTGGTCGCGGGCTCCATGCGCGATGCCTTTGGCGTTGCCGAGCAACGCCGCTATGCTGGCGATTTCCGCCTCGACGGAACGCCGGAAGAACGCCAGCCCGGTAATATTCACCCGACCCCGATGCCAAGCGCCACAGGCCTTACCGAACAGTTGAGCGCCAATCCGTCTTCCGGCGATACTGGCGATGACGGCGCTCATCAAAACGCCAATGCCGATTTCCGCCGGCTGCAGGCAACAAAAGACGCACTTGAAAAAGCAATCCTGACGCATCCATTGCTGAAGGATGCCGCAGAGACCATCATCGTCACACTCGACGAAGAAGGCTTGCAGGTCATCCTCGTCGATACGGCGGGCGAGGCGATGTTTGAAACCGGCGCGGCCGAACCGACAGCACGTGCAAATACACTGCTGCTTGAAGTGGCCGCCGCCATCATTCCGCTGCCCAATCAGATCATTATCGAAGGCCATGCTGACGCTGCCGGAACTGGCGCCTATTCCGCTTTTGATTTGACCGCCGACCGCGCCAACGCTGCCCGCCGCATCCTCGAGACTGCAGGCTTGCCGACGGAGCGGATTAGCGGTGTCACCGGCCGCGCCGCAGCGGCGCCGCTTTATCCGCAAGACCCTTATGCTGCGGGCAACAGGCGCATTGAAATTCGCCTGGAGCCGGCCGCGCCGCTATTACCGGCCAAGCGTTCCTTGTGATGAGGTCGCCATAATTTAGCCCTATAGGGACGTCATTATCATCGTCCGATTGTTGTGTTTGGGGGCTATAAATGAAGTTTGAAACCGTGCTGTTCGCGGCCGCATTTTTACTGCTGGCAATTGTTTCCTTGCCGCGCAACGACGCTGACGAGCCTTCAGCCGCCAAAGCCGCAGCTGCCAACACCCAAATCGAAAACGGCCAAGCAGAAGACAACGCTATTATCACTGCACAGTCTGGCCTGCGGCCTGACGAAGATGAGCCCGATGACGATAACCAGGCGGAAAACGATTTGCGCTAATGCGCCTCGTCCCAGTTTTTAGCAGCACGCGCCTCAACATCGAGCGGCACCGACAGACTAACCGCCGGCGCTGGCGCATCCGTCATGACCTTGGCAATTATTTCGCACGCCCTGTCGGCTTCTTCCTTTGGCGCCTCAAATATCAATTCGTCATGGACCTGTAACAGCATACGGGCCTTCAGCCGTGCTTTTTTCAACGCGCCGGGCATGTTGATCATCGCCCGCCGAATAACATCCGCCGCCGCGCCCTGAATCGGCGCGTTAATCGCCTGGCGCTCGGAGTAACCGCGCATCGCCGGGTTCTTATCGTTGATGCCGCCCACATAAGTCCGCCGGCCAAAGATTGTCTCAACATATCCGTTGGCCTTCGCAGAAGCGATTGTATCATCCATATACTGACGAATTCCGGGAAACTTCTTGAAATAGCTGTCGATATACTCCTTGGCTTCGGTGCGGGAAATACCAAGCTGGTTGGCAAGGCCAAAGGCGGAAATGCCATAGATAATACCTAAATTGATCGCCTTGGCCCTGCGGCGCACCATCGGATCCATCCCCTCTACCGGCTCATTGAACATTTCAGACGCGGTCATCGCATGAATATCAACGCCATCGGCAAAAGCCTGTTTCATTGATTTTAGATCAGCTATATGCGCCACCAGGCGCAATTCAATCTGACTATAATCGGCTGAGATCAGCACGTTACCCTTATCGGACACGAAGGCGGTGCGAATTTTTCGCCCGTCTTCCGTCCGTATCGGGATGTTTTGCAAATTCGGGTCGTTGGATGAGAGCCGTCCTGTTGTGGTTGAGGCGAGCGCATAAGATGTATGGACGCGGCCGGTGTCTTTATTAATCTCACCCGGCAGCGAGTCTGTGTAGGTGCTTTTGAGTTTCGAGAGACTGCGCCAATCGAGGATCACCCGCGGCAATTCATGCCCCTCAACGGCAAGCTCTTCCAAGATGTCAGCCTTTGTCGACCACGCGCCTTTGGTGGTTTTTCGCCCGCCAGGCAGGCCCAATTTGCCAAAGAGAATCTCCGAAATCTGCTTCGGCGAGCCGAGATTAAACTTTTCGTTGGCGAGTTTGTAGGCCTCTGCTTCGGACGCCGCCATGCGCTGTGCGAAGTCACCGGAAAGGCGCGACAAAACCTTCGGATCGATCTTTACACCCGCGCGCTCCATCTCGACAATCACCGGCGCCAGCGGACGCTCCAGCGTTTCGTAGACGGTTGCCTTTCCCTCTCCTGCAAGACGCGGTTTTAATAAATCATAGAGGCGCAAAGTGATGTCAGCGTCTTCGGCGGCGTATTTCGACGCTTCTTTGATCGGAATTTGATCAAAGGTCTTCGCCTTCTTTCCCGTGCCCGCGACATCAGAAAACTTTATCGTGTCATAGTTGAGATGGCGCTTGGCAAGCTCATCCATGCCATTGCCGCCCTTACCGCAATCAAGGGCGTAGGAGATCAGCATTGTGTCATCAAAGGCCTTTATCGAAACACCGTATCGGGACAAAACAACCATGTCGTATTTAAGGTTTTGCCCGACCTTTAAGACAGACGGATCTTCCAGCATCGGCTTTAAAATCTGGATCGCTTTTTCAAGTTTAATCTGTTTGCTGGCGTCCTCATCATCGAGGGCAAGGCCGTCGCCGCCATGGCCGAGCGGAATGTAACAGGCCTCACCCGCCTTAACCGACAAACTCACGCCAACCAGATTGGCGCGCATCGCGTTTAAGCTGTCGGTCTCGGTATCGATCGCAACGACACCGCGCTCATAGGCCATGTCGACCCAGCTTTGCAGATGTTTTTCATCGAAAACCGTTTCGTACTTGGCCTTGCCAGAAAGCGGCGCTGGCGCACTGACATCCGCAACCGCGTCTCCGCCGAGGTCAGCAATGACCCGCCGCGTCAGCGTCGTGAATTCCATCTCCTGCAGAAAGGCGAGCAGCATATCCCGGTCGATGGCGCGCGTTTCAAACTCCTCGATCTTTTCATCAACCGGCACATCGACCTTGAGCGTGACCAGGTCGCGGGAAATGCGCGCCTGATCGGCAAATTCAATCAGATTTTCACGGCGTTTGTTCTGTTTAATCTCCGCCGCTCGCTCCAGCAGCGTATCAAGATCGCCATACTCTTCGAGCAATTGCACGGCTGTCTTGACGCCGACACCGGGAACACCGGGCACGTTGTCGGTGGAATCGCCGGCAAGAGACTGGATATCGATTACATGATCAGGACCCATCCCGAATTTTTCAACAACCTCGTCATGCCCGATCTTTTTATTCTTCATTGGATCGAACATAGAAATCTTGTCGGTGACAAGTTGCATCAAATCCTTGTCCGACGAGATGATCACCGCCTCGCCGCCGGCCGCCTCGGCTTGGCGCGCATAAGTGGCGATCAGATCGTCAGCCTCATAGCCTTCCATTTCGATGCATGGGACATTGAAGGCCCGCGTCGCATCGCGGACCATCGAAAATTGCGGGCGCAAATCCTCCGGCGGTTCATCACGATTGGCTTTGTATTCAGGATAGATGTCGTTGCGGAAGGTCTGTGAGGAATGGTCAAAGATAACGGCAAAATGCGTCGGATCATGCTCATCCGCCATATCGGTGAGCAATTTATAGAGCATGTTCGAAAAGCCGGAGACGGCGCCGATCGGCGCGCCATCGGATTTGCGCGTTAGCGGCGGCAGCGCGTGATAGGCGCGGAAGATGTAAGCTGAGCCGTCAACAAGATAGAGGCGCATGGGGGTTTTGGTTTTTGCGGGCATCTTGTGCAGTGGTTCCCATTTTGATTTCATCCTGAATAGAAGAACCTCCGTGAAAGTTCTAGGGATCGGATTTGTAATGTGACGAAACGGCTGGTTGGAAAGACCTTGCTGCCCTGTTTGGGGAAAACAAATTACCGCGGTCTATTTTCAAAATAGCGCAGCAAATCGCACAATCGCTAGGACATTTTCAAATCCGATCAGCTTTTTTTCAGGATCGACGAGAACGCACAAACATTTCCGGCGATGCTGAGCATTGATTGCAAATTTGCTGGAGGATTTTATGGCGAAGCCGGAATTCATTGCCCGACAAGCTGCACGACCACGCGGACTGCTTGGCTGGATTGTCGCTCAAATCATGAGCCGGGAAACAGGGTGGGAGAACGCCGTAGCGATTGACCTGCTTGAGCTTCAACCGGGGCAATCTGTGATTGATGTCGGATGCGGCCATGGCGCATCGCTGCCCGTCCTGGCCCGGCGCGTCCAATTTGGGCGCGTCAGCGGTCTTGATCCCTCAGCGGTCATGGTCGGCGTCGCCCAAAAGAAAGCCGCCCTGACAATTGTTGATATCGTATGCGGGGAAGCTAACGACATGCCGTTTGACGATAACACCTTTGATGCGGCGATGAGCGTTCACACGATTTATTTTTGGGACAATCCAATTGCAGAGCTGAAGGAGATACGCCGCATCGTCGGTCCCAACGGACGTTTCGTTCTGTGCTTCCGTTCCAGCGAAGATTCGCGCTTTATCGCCGATAGCCCAGCATCGGTTTATCACATTCGCTCACTGCATGAGGTGACCGCATTGGTCGGCGCCGCAGGATGGCGCATAGAGGCCGGCGAAAAGGCGCGGGCGCGCGGCGCCTTGTTTCATTGGCTCACCTGTCGGCCGGCGTAAATGAACTCTAGCGCTTGCCGCGCCTATTCAGCCGCTATTTTATGCGGCGCCGTTTTGCGTTCGTCATTATGGCTGCGAATGAATTTGGCGACTTTCGGCTGAATTTCATTGCGCCAGCGCGAGCCATTGAAAACGCCATAGTGACCAACTTCGGACTGTACATGGTCCATTTTCATAGTCGCCGGAATATTCGTACACAGATCATGCGCCGCCTGGGTCTGGCCAATGCCGGAAATATCGTCGTTTTCACCTTCAATGGTCAAAAGCGCGATATCGGTTATCGCCTCAGGCTTCACAAGGTTCCCGCGATGCATGAATTTGCCGTCGGCGAGTGTATGCTCCTGAAACACTTCGCGGATCGTCTGCAGGTAAAACTCTTCGGTCATGTCCATGACAGAGAGATACTCATCATAAAATCCGCGATGCTTATCCGCGCTGTCGCCATCGCCCTCAACGAGATGCTGAAAGTAGTCATAGTGGGCGTTCATATGCCGATCAGAATTCATCGCAAGAAATGACGAAAGCTGAACGAAGCCTGGGTAAACACGGCGCATGGCGCCTGCATATGGAACTGGCACTGTATAAATCATATTCTGCGCAAACCATTCGTATGGGCGTTCCTGCGACAGTATGTTTGGCGTGGTCGGCGATTTGCGCGTATCGATCGGGCTACCCATCAACGTAATCGATGCCGGCCGATCCGGGTCATTATTTTCCGCCATCACGGCCGCAGCGGCGAGTAGCGCTGGTCCCGGCTGACACACGGCCATGGCATGCGCGCGCCCGTTTGGCGAGGCGTGGCCAATGATCCGCATAAAGTCGATCAGGTAATCAACGTAATCATTGAGGTCGAACCGTCCAGCGGCAACCGGTACGTTTCGCGCGTCCGCCCAGTCGGTGATGTAAACATCATGGTCGCGAACCATTGCCTCGACCGTTCCGCGCAGGAGCGTCGCGTAATGACCAGACATCGGCGCAACAATTAAGACACTCGGGTCAACTTGCTTCTTGCCACGCGCTTTTTTGAGCGCCGTCTCATCCCGCCGAAACCGCAGCAAGGATCCGAAATCCTTGCTCGCCGTAACCTCAATTGTGATCGGCACGTCAACGCCGTTGATGGTCGTTGTCGCAAATGACCATTCCGGCTTCGGGTAGCGCCGCATCATGTTTTCAAAAAGATCCAACGCCGCCGCCGCCGAGCGGGCCGGCCACGTATCTGCCGACGGATTAAAAGGAGAGCGCCAGAACCGCGCGCCAATCCCCGCCGCGATCCTTGCCGGCGCAACTGCCGCGTAAGCTATCTCATAAGCCGAATAAAGCATTGATGATCGCCGCCCCTAACGCTACCTGACGCTTTGCTGCATAGCACAAATCACGCCTAAAATTTTTAAGAACCGTGACTATGAGCCTAGTTGCGAGGCCGAATCAATCATTTCTGACGGTTTTGTAACGCGACATGCTGACGGTGAAATCGGCTAAGTTATTGATTTCATTAGAAATGAATAAATCTCAAGACCGCGCTTTTATGCTGCGTTGCAATAAAGCGCCCAGCTCTTGCGGGCTGACCCCGCCAGTGACGCCGTATTGCGGCTGGCCCGATCGGTCATTGATATAGAAAAAACGCCCATGCTCGACCGTATATTCAAGGGCGCTGTCCGGAAGCGGGACTTTCTGGGCGAAAAGTTTGTAGGCATTTCTGGCCTCTGCGACCGCTTCGACGTCTCCGGTGAGCGCAATAATGCGGTCATCAAAGGCAAAATAGTCGGAGAGCGCCTCGGGCGTATCCCGCTCAGGGTCTACGGAGATAAAGATCGGCGCGATTTCGGCCGCCTTTGGGCCCAATTCATTGAGCGTCGCGCTCATCACGCCGACATCGCCAGGGCAAACATCGGGACAATTGGTAAAGCCGAAATAGACCAGCATCACCTTTCCTTCAAAGTCCTCGTCGGCAACGGCTTTGCCGGTTTTATCGATCAAGGCAAAGTCACCGGTAAATTGTTCAGAAAGGCGGATGACGCCTTGTGTCGGGATCGGCGTGGAGGCTTCGCGCTCGCAGCCGAAAAAAGCCAGCCCAGCGATTGCGAAAAGGGTCAGATTGCGGGTCATCAAAAGGCATCCTCATAAGGTCTTTGTATTTCTTAGACGTCTTCCATTGCAGACAACAGTCGCGCTACAAGCGCCGAATGCCGCATGCTTTAGCCGACAGCCAGGCCGCCCTGAACGCCCTTCGTGGGCCAGTGCGCTTGCGCACGCTGACGGCATTGCGCTGGCTGGCGGTTTTCGGCCAGACCGTCGCGATTTTGGGCGTTCATTTCGCCCTCGGTTTTTCAACGCCGCTCGGCCTATGCCTCGGCGTGATCGCCGCCAGTGCATGGCTAAATTTGTTCACGGTGCTGCGTTTCTCTCCGCAACGCTTTTTGAGCGACCGGGAAGCAGCCGCCTATATCGCCTTCGATATTGTTCAGCTTTGCGTTCTGCTGGCGTTGACCGGCGGTTTATTGAATCCATTCTCGGCACTGATTATTGCGCCGGTGACAATTGCTGCGAGTGTTCTTCCCTTACGGCTCACCGTCTTGATCGGCGCGCTTGGCGTCGCTGGAGTTAGTCTTTTGTCTCTCTATCATATGCCGCTGCCGTGGCGACCCGGCGAAACTTTATCGATGGCGCCGATTTATAAAGTCGGTGTGTGGGCGGCGTTGTCGTTTTCGCTTTTGTTTTTTGCCGCTTATGCGCATCGCATTGCCGCAGAGTCCGCACAAATGCGGAGCGCCCTCGCCGCAACACAACTAGTCCTTGGCCGCGAAGAAAAGCTCTCGGCGCTAGGCGGCCTTGCCGCCGCCGCCGCGCATGAACTGGGCACGCCGCTAGCCACTATTCAGTTGACGGCAAAAGAAATGCTCCGTGAATTGAGTGAGGAGGATGACCTCTACGAGGACGCAGCGCTGCTTGTCAGTCAAACGCAAAGATGTCGGGAAATATTAAGCCGCCTCTCCCAACACGGCGAAGCTGGCGACGCCATGCATGACCGGATCGAGGCTGCGAGCCTGTTAAGAGAGGCGGCGGCGCCGTTTATCGATCAGACAGGCGGGCCCGAAATCCGCATAGAAACCAATAGCAAGGATGGCGCGCCGGAACCGGTTCTCCAACGCCGTCCTGAAATTATTTTCGGGTTACGCAATTTCATTGAAAACTCGGTTGATTTTGCCCGCAGCGAAGTCGTAATGACGGCTGAATGGGACGCCGAGGAATTGTCAGTCTTTATTAACGATGACGGCCCCGGCTTTTCCCCGGAAATTCTCATGCGCCTCGGCGAGCCCTATGTGAATGCGCGGGCCGGCGCACGGGCTCAAAGTCGCCGCAAGGGCGGCATGGGCCTTGGGTTTTTCATCGCCAAGACCCTGCTCGAGAACGCCGGCGCCGATATTGTCTTCAATAATCGACAATGGGGCGATCGACCCTCTCAAAACGGCGCCAGTGTTCTGGCGATATGGCCGATTGAGGCGCTTTCTGCAGCGCCGGTTGCTTGAATTTATGGTCCAGAACGCGCATTTAGGGCGTAAATAAAACAGTTGATGAACGGAAATTTGATGACCAGCCTGGAAGACGCGCGCGCAGTGGATCGCACGCTCCCTGAAGATGCGACCCTGTTAATCGTCGATGACGATGAACCCCTACGCAATCGTCTTGGCCGCGCCATGGAAAAGCGTGGCTTTCAGCCTATCCTGGCGGCGGGCGTTCGGGATGCTGGCGCCATCCTCAAAGAAATCGCACCGGCCTTCGCCGTTGTCGATCTGCGGCTGGAAGATGGCGACGGGCTGCAAGTGGTTAATCAAATCCACGACAAACGCGACGACTGCCGTGTCGTCATGCTGACGGGCTATGGCAATATCGCGACGGCGGTTGCCGCCGTCAAAGCCGGCGCCATCGACTATCTCTCCAAACCCGCTGACGCTGACGATGTGGAAAAAGCACTTCTCGCCAAACCAGGCGAACGGCCAGCCCCGCCGGAAAATCCGATGTCGGCAGACCGGGTGCGGTGGGAGCATATCCAGCGGGTTTACGAGCTCTGCGATCACAATGTTTCAGAGACGGCGCGGCGCCTCGGCATGCACCGGCGCACGCTGCAGCGCATCCTCGCCAAACGAGCCCCGCGCTAGGCGGCCCAGCGACAGTTGTCGCTGCGCCATGCTGCGACGAGCCGAGCTGCTATCACGGTAAAACGAAAGGGCCTTGCTTGACCCGGCAGGCACTTTCTCGAATGTTAGGCCGTTTCCCGGGGACGCCTCCCATAGATTGGAGTTTTTTGAATGCGAATATTCTCAGCCGCCCTTGGCGCTGGCCTCTTGTTGACTGCCGCGCCTGCCGCCGCCGCAGATATCGACCTGCCTTATGACAAATTTGAACTCGACAATGGCCTGACGGTCGTCGTCCATGAAGACCGCAAAGCGCCGCTGGTCGCGGTTTCAATTTGGTATCATGTCGGATCGAAAGATGAGCCCGAAGGCAAAACCGGCTTTGCTCACCTTTTCGAGCATCTGATGTTCAACGGGTCGGAACATTATGACGGCGAGTGGTTTGAGCCGCTGGAAGAAATCGGCGCAACTGACCTGAACGGTACGACCTGGTTCGACCGCACCAATTATTTTCAGACCGTCCCAACGCCGGGGCTTGAACGTGTTTTGTGGATGGAATCTGACCGGATGGGTCACCTGCTCGGCGTTGTCACGCAGGAAAAACTCGATAATCAACGCGGCGTCGTTCAAAACGAAAAACGCCAGGGCGATAACCAGCCTTATGGCCGGGCGGAATATCCCACCCTCGCCGGACTGCTGCCCGCGGGTCACCCTTACAGCCATTCAACAATCGGTTCATTAGAAGATCTTGATGCGGCATCCCTTGATGATGTGAAAAGCTGGTTCAAGGAATATTACGGCGCCGCCAACACCGTTCTCGTGATCGCTGGCGATATCGACACCGAGACCGCCCGCCCGCTGGCGGAAAAATATTTTGGTCATATTGAGGCCGGGCCGCCGCTAACGAGATCAAAAGCCAACGCGCCAAAACTTGCCGTCAACAAACATGACATCATGTACGATCAAGTGCCGCAGCCGCGCCTCGACCGAAACTGGGTCGCGCCTGGTCGCACGACGCGCGACGCCGTGTTGCTCGACCTCGCTGCAGAAGTATTGGGCGGCGGCAAAACTTCCCGGCTTTACCGCAAACTTGTCGACGAATTGCAGATAGCAACAACAGCAACCGCCGCCAATCAGGATCATGAACTCCTGGCGATCTATTCAGCAACAGTTGATGCAAAGAAAGACGCCGACCTGAAGCGTGTCGAACGCGAGATGGAAAAAGTCTTTGATGCGTTTCTTGAAAAGGGACCGACGGCCGCTGAACTAAAACGCGCAAAAGCCAGCATCAAAGCTAACGTTATTCGCGGCCTTGAGAAAGTCGGCGGTTTTGGCGGCAAAGCTGTCACCCTGGCGCAAGGCGAGCTTTACGCTGACGATCCGGGCTTTATTCTGAAGCAGCTCGATTGGCTCGACGCTGCAACCCCGGCGGATGTTCTGCGCGCTGCACGCAGCGTCATGAACGCCGGCTACTATCATATCGATATTCTTCCCTACCCGGAATACACAACAACAGCATCAACACTTGACCGCACCACGGGCATTCCCGCCGTCACAGATACGCCGGAGCTGACCTTCCCCGATGTCCAGGAAGCAACCTTGAAGAACGGCATGAAAGTCGTGCTGGCCGAACGCAATGCAGTGCCGGTTGTGCAGATCGCGCTTCAGTTTGATGCAGGCTACGCTGCGGACTCAATTGATGGCGGCAAGCTCGGCGGCGCCTCATTCACGGGCGCCATGCTTGATGAGGGAACGGCGCGCCGGTCATCGCTCGACATCGCTGAGGAACTAGAATCCCTCGGCGCCACCCTCTCCACTGGTTCCAATCTTGACATGACGACCGCCAACATGTCGGCGTTGAAAGAAAACCTCAGACCCTCTCTCGATATCCTGTCGGACGTGTTGCGCAACCCCGCATTCGACCAATCGGAGATCGACAAGCTGCGAGGACGCTGGCTCGCCGGCATCGAACAGGAAAAGGCAAATCCGGTTCAACTTGCGTTGCGCATGCTGCCGCCTGAGATCTACGGCGACGGCCATGCTTATGGCGTCCCGTTCACCGGTTCAGGCACAATCGAGTCGATCAACTCCCTGACGCGTGCGGATCTTCAAAATTTCCACCGCACCTGGTTACGCCCCGACAACGCAACAATTTTCGTTGTCGGCGACTCCACGATGGCGGCAATCAAACCAGAGCTTGAACGCGTCTTCGGTAATTGGCGGGCGCCGTCAGGCGCTGTGCCAACAAAGAACGTCGCACAAGTTGAACGCACGTCTAAAGGCAAAGTCATCATTGTCGACAAGCCGGGCTCGCCGCAGTCCCTGATCCTTGCCGGTCACGTCGCGCCGCCTTCAAACGCACCGAACAATGTCGCCATTACTGCAATGAACGATATTATCGGTGGTCAGTTCTCCGCCCGGGTGAATATGAACCTGCGTGAAGACAAAGGCTGGGCATACGGCGCCTACACATTCTTCCAGGGCGCCAAAGGGCAACGCCCTTGGATGGTTTATGCGCCAGTGCAAACCGATAAAACCAAAGAGTCGCTGGCTGAGCTGGTGAAGGAGTTGAATGCCTATAAGTCAGAACGCCCGGCAACGGCGCGGGAGATTGAACGCACGATCCTCAACAACACTCGCTCACTGCCCGGCTCATTTGAGACTGCCGGCAATGTTATCGGCAGCCTGACATCAAGCGCACGCTATGGCCGTGAATGGAATTATCCGGCAACGCTGACGGAGAAGTTTAACGCTCTCGACCCAAGCGAAATCTCCAGCGCCGCCAATGAAGTGATTCACCCGGAAAGCCTCATCTGGGTGATCGTTGGCGACCGCGAGAAAATTGAAAGCGGTATTCGCGCGCTCAATCTCGGCGATGTTGAGGTGAAGAGCCTCGGCGATCTTTAGGTTGAAAAACCATTATTAAGGATAAGGGGCGCAGATCAATCTGCGCCCCTTTTTTGCGTCACGAATTAGCGCATAAAGTGCGCTTTATCGCGAAAACAGGCCCGACGCTCGCCAAAACCGCCAACCATGCACGTCCCCGCAGCCCCAAATATGTGGGAATCCTCATCAAAGCTTTGGCGCGGCCCCGTTTTTGAATTAAGCTACCCTGACGCGGGGTAGTTTAGTCAGGGGATTTCATGGCGCGCTCACTGGAACGATCGGTCAAGTTTGTCAGGCCTGGCCGTTACATCATGAACATGTTGCTGTTCATTTTGGCGGTTGGGGCGGTGATTTATTACCTCTCTCCCTGGAGCCCGCAGCCAACACCGCTGCTGCTGGACGCATTTAACGCCAATCCGGCGCTCAACGGGCTGATCCTCGGCGTTCTCGCCATTGGCGTTATTTATAATTTGCGCCAGGCCGGCGTCATTGCCCCGGCAGTGCGCTGGGTGGAATCCTTCCGCGAGTCGGTCGATCCCGCGCGCGCGCGCATGCCGCGACCGCCGGCGCTTATCAGCGCCATGTCGAAACTTTTGCTCGACGCGGATACCCGTTCTTCGCGCCTGTCGCCTGAATCAACCAGAGCCATTCTCGATTCTATTGGCACACGGATGGATGAAGGTCGCGAGATGGGTCGCTATCTGATGAACCTGCTCGTCTTTCTCGGCCTTCTCGGCACCTTCTGGGGCCTGCTTGAAACTGTCAATGCAGTAGCCGCGACAATCAACGGCCTGGCCGCCACCAATGGCCCGGCGGAAGAAGCGGTCTCTCAGCTTATCGCCAATCTGAAGGAACCGCTCTCCGGCATGGGTACGGCGTTTTCATCATCCCTGTTCGGTCTTGGCGGCAGTCTTGTTGTTGGCTTTCTCGACTTGCAGGCCGGGCAAGCGCAGAACCGTTTCTATACGGACCTTGAAGACTGGCTTGCGGGCATGACCGAAACCGTGCGCACAACATCGCGCGACGGCACCAAGCTCGCGATAGAGGGCGACGAAGAGGACATCGCAACCGCAATTTACAATCTCGAAGCCGCACTCGCCGCGAACACGGAAACGCAAATCAAAGCGCTTGCCGGTCAAAATGCTGAACTCAAAGACGAAATCCGGGCGCTTAACCGCACACTGATCCGCGTCGGCGGCGAGGAGTAGCCATGGCCCGCCGGCGCTCCAGAGCCGAGGCCAACATCTGGCCGGGCTTCGTTGACGGTTTGTCAACGCTGCTCCTGGTCTTGATGTTTGTGTTATCGATTTTTGTGGTGGCGCAATTTTATCTGGGCGACCGCCTGCAGACGGTGAAAGACGAACTCGCCTCCAAAGATGACGAGCTTTCGCGCTTGATTGCGCAGATCAATTCCCTCAACGACCAGCTTGGCCTTGCTAAAACCGATAAGGAGCGCCTGCAAACACAGATCTTGTCGCTCGAAGACACGATCTCAAAACAGAGCGAAGAGCTCGCCGGATTGACCGCCGCCCTGGGCGCCAGCCAGGCATTGGTCGCCGCCTCGGCCGAAGAACTTGAGGCTGAAAAAGCGCTCTCGGACCAACAAAAAAGCGAGCTCGCGACGCTCAATGCACAGATCGCCGCGCTCCGCCGACAACTCGCCAGCCTGCAGGAAGCGCTCGACGCGGCCGAGGCCAAAGACAAAGAACAGCAAACGCAGATTGAAAACCTCTCAACCCGCCTCAACGCCGCGCTCGCCCGCAAGGTGCAGGAGTTGCAAGAAGTGCGTTCGCGATTTTTCGAGGCCTTGCGCGAGGCGCTTGGCGACCGCACCGACGTCCAAGTCGTTGGCGACCGCTTTATCTTCGAAAGCGATATTCTCTTTGGGTCATGCTCAGCCACCCTTGGCGACGCCGGCAAACTCGAATTGAACAAGCTCGCCACTGCGCTCCTCGATATTCAAGGCGACATCCCGACGGAAGTGAACTGGGTGTTGCGCGTTGACGGCCATGCGGACCCGTCGCCGCTCGGCCCATCCTGTCAGGCGCTGTTTGATTCAAATCTTGATCTGTCGGCCCAGCGGGCGATTTCGGTGGTTCAATATCTGACAAGCCGCGGCGTCGCCGGAAGGCGTTTACTCGCCACCGGTTCGGGCTCATCGTCGCCGCTCGTTTCCGGACTTTCTTCCACTGCGCTCGCACAAAACCGGCGGATCGAATTCAAGCTGACGGAACGATAAAACGAAATAGGAGGAACCATGCGAACCCTTCTTCTCACATGCCTAACGCTCTCGACCATGGCCAGCGCAGCACTTGCTCAAACCGCAGCGCCGCCTGACGCCGACGCTGTACAACGCGAGCTTGAAGCCAAAGCAATCCGCATTCCTGCGAGTGATCTCGCCGCGGCGCTGAAAGCCAGCGACGATGGCCGCTCTGATCGCGCAAGGTTGGTTCCGCGAAAACCGGATTGGGAAGCCGTGCGGGCTGAGCTTGCGCGCACGAGCGCGGACGACGAAACCAGAGATAACGAAACCGGGATTGACCAGCGCCGGCCGCCAGTGCGCGGCAACCGCCCACCACCGCCGCCGTCGGGCCTTCGCGCTCTTGCCGCAGAGCGCCTGCCGCGCACTGACCGTGGGGAGACCGACATCGTGTTGATCCCGTTGCTGGCGCCGGCGCACCCTGACGTGCGTGATAACCTCAAAGTCTATGGCCAGGAAAACACCTACACCGCCGTTAGTAAAATTGATAATGAGGCTAGCTTGTCGATCAGCGGCGTCTGCAATCGCGTGATCGGCGGCGCGCCTAACCTTGTTTCGCTACGTAAAAGAATGGCCGAAGGTCCACCGCGCCTGACGGCGCTAAGGGCGCGATACAACATCAGCCGTAACGAGTTTGGCGTTGATTTGAGCTTTTCCAAATTCGGCTGCGGCTATGTCATAACAATCGAATGCGGTGATACTGACAATGATGAACGGTGTACTGAGGATCAGTATATATCGCGCCTCGCCGATTCCATGATCCTGATTAACCCCGAGCGTGCGGGAGGCGAATGATGAAACTTGACCTTCGCTATATGCTCGCGGGCCTCATTGCTTTCCTCTCTGCCTGCACACAAGAAGAGCCCGCATCAGAAACGCCAGGCGACCCGCCAGCCGAGGAAGAACCGGCAGAGGAAGAACCTCTCCCTGAACCTGAAGACGATGATTTTCTGCAGGACAATGAGGGCCGCGTCTTCAGCTATGTGCCGGCAGGCGACCTGCTCCCCTCATCAGGGCCCGGCCATTCGGACACAACGATTTACCGCCCGGATATCACGTTTCCGCTGGAAGACGCCGCCTTCCTAAACAGCCAGGTTTATCGTCATGGCGGCTCGAACGGCGGTCTCAACGGTATGACCGAAGGGCAATGCCATCCGTCAAATTATGACTATCCCTGGCAGGATACTTTTTGCGAGTCGCGCTCGCGCGAACAGATCATGTGCCCTACCGGCGGGCATGAGGGCGTTGATATCCGCGCTGGCTCGTGCATCCCGGAAACCGGCGCTGTTCATTGGGCGGTCGCCGTTGAAGATGGGCGCATCGTTGGGCTCGAAGGCTCAAAATACACGGTCAAATTGCAAACCAGCGACGGGACGCTCTATCGCTACATGCACCTTAAGATGGACCAGCTTGCGGTGGGCGATGGTGAGTTCGTCACCAAAGGCCAACGCATCGGCAAAGTCTCGAACGACTTCTTCAATTCCGCAGGCGATCCGGTCCCGACAACATTTCACTTACATTTCGAAATGTATCAGAACTACGCCCCCGACGAGGAAACCGACCCGATCTTTGACCAGGTCAGCCCGTACATGACGCTTGTTAACGCCTATGAGAAAAAACTACGGGCGGCGGAATAATCTCATGCCCCAAACACAACCGCATGCATGATCCGTCCCGGCAAGAATGCAAAAGCGCCGGCGATAATTAATCCGCCCACGAATATACCGCGAAACGGGCGCGCATGAAATTTTAAGGTCGGGCCGCCTCTCAGCAAAAAATACGCGCCCTGAACCACGCCGTAGAGCGTGATGATGGTAAAAATATGGATCGGCCCAAACCAGCGCGCGATCGGCAAGCCGGGGTGAAAAGCCGGGCGAATGAAGATGCTGGAGACAGCGATTGTCGCCATCAACAAAACCCAGACGACGCCAAGAGATTTATGCGGCAGCGTTCCCTTTGGCGCCGCAAGTTGAACCACGCCCAAGAAAAACGCCGCGATCGCGCCAAACGCATGAATCTGAATGATCCACGGCGCCGATAATAATGGGCTCAATGACATTTTTTACTCTCCCGCGACGACCAGGTTGAAATCCAAAACCGGCCCAGAGCGACAAACCTCAGCGTGAGGTCGGCCAACCGCCAACCCCGTCACAGCCTCGATAGGGTGGGCAGATCAATTTCACTTTGTTTTTTAAAGTAATTTATCTTTGATCTTTTGGCAAGGAAAAAATCAACCACATCGCCAGCAGCACGGCGGCAAGGCCGTACCAGGTCAACGCATATTCCAGATGCTTATTGCGAAAATTGAGGCGCGTGGTCCCGCCTTTCGGCCACGCGCTGCCCTCACGTGCAAAACTGTCGATGTAATATGGCGGCGTACTGATACTGGCGGCGCCAGCAAACCGTTCCGGATCACGAACAAACCATAACCCGTCGTGAGTTTGCTCAGCCGCCCGGAACCATGAGGCCGGCGGCGACAATTCCTCCCGATACCGAAAAAGACCGGTGACTTCCGATTCATCGATCGTCAAATAGAGCGGCGCGTGGTCCTTTGCTGTCGCCATCGATTGAGGCAGATACCCAAGATTGACATAGACATGCCCGCCGCCGAGAGCCCGAAGCGGCGCAAACAAATAGACGCCCGCCCTGGCCTCATACGATCCAAAAACTTTCGCCTCAGACTTTGGCCGCCAAATGCCGACCAGTTTTACGGGTGTGTATTCCATATTCTCGCCCGCTTCGGCGCGCTGCACCGCCTCGTCAAACGCGATTGGCGGCGCATCGATACGCGCCTCAACTTTGTTGATCAAATCCGACTTCCATTCCAGACGCTGCATCTGCCAGGAACCAAGCCAGATCAAAATCGCCAGGCCGACGCCCGCAAAAACCGTCAGTACAGGGCGGAATAAAAACTGCCGGCCAGCCAACATTGTCTATTCCCCGGTCCGGCCTTCGGCCGCCTTGTTGGCATATTGCAACGCGATCATCGTTGCTTTGAACGGGCGCAAAAGGCCGAGGATCAACCCCACAGCAAGGCTCGCACTGATGAGGAAGGCAAGCCAGATCGGCGCGAACCAGACATAGCGCGCGATAAACGCAGCAGCGACAGAGAAAAATCCAACGATAAAAATAATAAAAACCGCAGGCCCATCGCCGGCGTCGGCCTTGGCATAATCAAGGCGACAGACCTCGCATTCTTTGCGCAAGCCAAGATAGCCTTCAAACAACGGGCCCTGCCCGCAGCGCGGGCATTTGCCGCCAAGCCCCGCAGCGTAAGGGGAAATCGGCGGGTAATATGTCACTGAACAGCTGGCGCTTGTGTGAACTCAAGGCTCATCGGCTCATCACTCACGGCCTCGCCGCGATGATACGCCTTTGCCGATTGCACGAGCCCATCGGCGGTCTCGACGACGCAACTATCAAAGCTTTCGTCTTCCGGCTCGAGATCGCCTTTGCTGATCAAGTCCGCGCGCAGACGATCGGGCAAGTCCGAACATATCATAAGGGTCATGACAAAACTTTTCGCATTACCCTTGCCGTAATAATACATGTATCCATCATCGCCGACTTCCCATTGCTGGACGGCATAGGCGCTCCGCGCAATCCGGCGAAACCTAAGCTCAATCACGTCGCTGGCGTCGTCAAGATTGACCATATGGATTGCATAATCGTTGGCTTTCGTGATGCGAATGGGGTCGCAATCATCCGGTGTTACGTCATCGGAAAGCGGGCACATCTGATAGTCGCCGGGCTTTAAGGCCCGCGCTTTTCCATTCTCAGCGTTGAGGATCGGCGTTTCCGACACCAGACAGCCGGAAAGCGCCAACGCCGCAAACGCGAGAGGTGAAGATTTCAACAGAGAAAGAGAGCGCATCCTCGCCCTCCTCAGGGGTTAAGGCGTGGGCCTTAAGACAGTAGCCCTTGATTGCCGAGCACATAGATAAAGGCGAACAGGAACAACCACACCACGTCAACAAAGTGCCAATACCAAGCCGCCGCTTCAAAGCCAAAATGGCGCTCCGGCGTGAAATGCCCGGCGAGCGCGCGGAACAGGCACACAATCAGGAAGATGGTGCCAATGATCACGTGCATGCCGTGGAAGCCCGTCGCCATAAAGAATGAGGCGCCGTAAATGCCGCCGCCAGAGAATTTGAACATACCGAGCGACAACGCTTCATAATACTCAACAGCCTGCAACGCCGTGAAAAAGATGCCAAGGATGATTGTGAGGATAAGACCTTGCACGAGACCTTTTTGATCATTGTGCATGACTGCGTGGTGCGCCCATGTAACGGTCGTACCAGACAGCAGAAGCACCAGCGTGTTGATCAGCGGCAGACCCCATGGGCTCAACGGCTCAACGCCAACCGGCGGCCAGACAGCACCGGTCGCGTGAACGCGGCCGTCATTACCGGCAAAAGCGGGGTCGCCGCCGGGGTTCAGCATCTGCGTGCCGTCGGCAAGGATAATCGGGTCGCCTGCGCCCGGAAAAAGCGCCGCGCCAAAAAACGCCCAGAACCAGGCTGCGAAAAACATCACCTCTGAGGCGATGAAAAGGACCATGCCGTAACGAAGGCCGAGACGAATAACGGTCGAGGTGCTCTCGCCGGTGAGGCTTTCTTTGATGACATCGCGCCACCAGCCAACAAAGGTGAGGAGAATGCCGGAAAAGCCAACGAGAAAGAGCCATCTGCCGTTAAGCGTGAACCACTTTGCGGAATTATCATCCGCAATGCCGCCCAGTTTTAGACCGCCCGCGCCAGTTTCCATCCAGGTTACGGCGCCGATCATCATAAGCGCCGCCGCGATCCCTCCGATCAACGGCCACGGAGACGGATTGACCAGATGATATTCGTGTTTAACTTCAGCGCCGGCCATGGAATGCCCCTATTATTGGTGGTCTCTGGTTTATCGGTTTCTATAGCGTGGCGGGCTGAAAATCCAAGCCTGCGAACCACTCCTCACCGCGCTATAGAGCCGCAGTTTTGGGGCTAAACTACCGCGAGCCGCCGACGCTGGGAGCCTCTTCCGCGTCATCCCAGGGGAAAAAAGTATAAGCGAGGGTGATCGTCTGGACTTCGTCGAGGTTGTTATCGTCGGCGAGCGCCGGGTCGATAAAATAGGTGACCGGCATCGAGGCCTTCTCGCCGGGCTGAAGCGTCTGCTCGGTAAAACAAAAACATTCAATCTTCTTGAAATAAATCCCCGCCTTGGCCGGCGAAACATTAAAGGTCGCGCGCCCGGTGATCGATTTGCCGGACCGGTTCTCGGCCTCATAAAAGGCCAGCCCGGTCTCGCCGATATGAAGCTCCTGGGAGACCTGCTCGGGCTTGAAGCGCCACGCCAAGCCTTGAGAAACAGTGGCGTCAAAACGGACGGTAATTTTTCGGGCGAGCGTGCGGTTGGCTTCTACCTCCGCGCGCTGGGTCGTACCGCCCCAACCGGTCACCTGGCAGAACGCTTTATAAGCCGGCACCGCCGCAAACGACATCGCAACCATGCCAATTGCAACGCCGCTAATGATCATCGCTGTTTTTTTATTGTTTGCCGCGTTCGTCATCAATCCAGCCCCACTAGAACGAGCGATCGGCAACGGCGCCGCCGATACGCAGAATCGTGACAGCAAAAATAATAATAATGAAAACGCCAAGCCCCAGTGCAATCGCCAGATTGCGCTTTTTGCGCATAGCCATTTCTTCCGGCGTCAGGCCGTAGGAAGTGGGCGTCGGCAATCTCTGCTTCTCGTCAGACATAGATCGCCACCAATCGCTCGACCAGGATCGCGGCAAACACCGCAAAAAGATAGAATATCGAAAACCCGAAGAGCTTTTTCGCAGGACCAAAATCTTCAGCGCTGGCTTTAAGAACAAGCCAGGACAGCCAAACCATCCAGCCGCCAAGAAGCGCGGCCGCAATCAGATAAAATGCGCTCACCATACCGACGAAGTAAGGCGCCAGACCGGCAAGAGCGAGCACAACCGAATAGGCAAAGACCTGACGCCGGGTTGAAAGATCACCCTTCACATTCGGCATCATCGGAATGCCGGCAAGCTCATAGTCGCCGCGCTTGAAAAGCGCGAGCGCCCAGAAGTGAGGCGGCGTCCACAGGAATATAATCGTGAACAACACCCATGATTCGAGCGGCGCGGCGTTGGCGACAGCGGCCCAGCCCACGACCGGCGGAAGCGCGCCGGCGGCGCCGCCAATAACAATATTTTGCGGGGTCGAGCGCTTCAGCCACATCGAATAAATAACAACATAAAAGAAGATCGTGAACGCGAGGAGGCCGGCGGCAAGATAATTTGAAGCAAGCGCCAGCAGCGCAACAGACAAGGCGGAGAGAAAGCCGCCAAAGGCCGCAGCTTCGGAACGCGGCACCAGCCCCGCGGGGATTGGACGTTTGAGCGTCCGCGACATAACGGCGTCAATATCTGCATCCCACCACATGTTCAGCGCGCCAGAGGCGCCAGCGCCAACAGCAATCGCCAGCAACGAAATCAGGGCGAGCGCCGGATGCAACACGCCCGGCGCGGCGACCATGCCGACAAAGGCGGTAAAAACGACAAGCGACATGACCCGCGGCTTCAGCAGCGCAAAATAGTCGCCCGGCCCTGCAAGTTGCGAGCTGCTTTTCGCCAGCGCCGAGTGGTCAGCATTCGTCATGGTCTCGCTCATGCAGCGGCTTATGCCTCAGGCCCGAGACGAAAGAAATAGCCGCACCCTCGCAAACAGGCGCGGCTGAGCGTCGCTATTTAAGCATCGCTTGTCGGCTTAGCCCCGTGCAAAGACAGATTTCAGGCCGAAAAGCACCAAAATCAACACCATAAAGGCAATGAAATAAGCCAGAATGGCGCCCGCTTGTAAGGCAGAAAATTCAAGCCAGCTCGCTTCAAGCTGATTGACGACCTTATTGCCGTCAACTACTTCGCCGCCTGCTGGCGCCGGCCGCAAAAAATATCCGCGGACAAAACACCCGATGACGAAAACAGTCAGCGCAAGCAGCGTCATCGACCCTATTTGCGTGCCGCGGCGCATCACCAGAACCGCAATCAAAACCGAAAGCACGGCAACGGCGATCGCCGTCCAGTCGCCGCTCATAAAAGTCGCCCGAAAAATCGACACGACATCATTTACAATCGCTGCAAGCATGAAGCCCCTCCTTCATTATGTATGCGCGCCCGCACTTGCTGCTTGCGGGGCTCGCATTGCCAAAGCCATCAAAAACGACGGCCTGCAGAATCTGCCAGCCGCCGTTTTCAATCGCCTGAAATCTTATCCGCGGAACACCAGCGACTTGCCAATAAACAAGACGCCGATAGCAACCGCAAAGGTGACCAGATAGCTGACCAATGTCGTCCCTGACATTTCGCCAATGGACGCCCAGCCTGTCTCAAGCTGACCGAGATAGGTCGCCGGATCGGTTGGCGCCTCACTCATTGCGCCGCCAAAGACAAGCCAGATTAACCCCAGAACCACCATTGCCAGCAAGCTGACACAAAAAATCTGTCCGACATTGCGCATCGCCGCCACGCCAACAAGCGCCGCCACAATCACCATGCCCAAATAAGTCCAATCGCCGCCAAGGAATATTCCTTCAGCAACCGCCCTTATTTCTCCGATCATCCCTTCCATAGAACTCTTCCCCGTTCGTTTTGTTAACTTCCCCTCAGCAAAGGTTAACGACATTTTTTTTGCTGCGTCACGCTGCGCCGCAGCATTTCTGCACACGCTAAACACGAAAAAACCCGCCGCAGCACACCGGCGGGCTTCCCCATTATAGTAGTCTCGCGGCTGGCTAGAACGCCTTGGCGTCGCCCTTATCGAACCGTGGCAGCTCGTTGAACTGGTGGTATGGCGGCGGCGACGGCAGGGTCCATTCGAGAGTTGTCGCACCCACGCCCCAGGGGTTGGCGGCCGCTTTCTTTCGGTAGATGAAAAATGCGTCGATCATCGCCACCAGGAACACAAACATCCCGGCAATCGTGATGAAATAGCCCCAAGTGGAAACCTGATTCCACAGTGCAAACGCTTCCGGATAATCAATATAGCGCCGCGGCATGCCCTGCAGACCAAGGAAGTGCTGCGGGAAGAAAATCAGGTTCACGCCGACAAACATCACCCAGAAATGTAGGACGCCAAGCCACTCGCGATACTCTTTGCCCGTCATTTTTGAGAACCAGTAATACCAGCCCGCAAAAATCGCGAAGACCGCGCCAAGCGACAACACGTAATGGAAGTGCGCCACTACATAATAGGTGTCGTGCATATAGTGATCGACACCCGCATTGGCGAGAACGACCCCGGTAACACCGCCAATGGTGAACAGGAAGATAAAGCCCATCGCCCACAGCATCGGCGTTTTAAAATCGATGGAGCCGCCCCACATGGTTGCGATCCAGGAGAATATCTTGATGCCTGTCGGCACGGCAATAACCATTGTGGCGGCAACGAAATAGGCCTTCATGTTTACGCTGAGGCCAACCGTATACATGTGGTGCGCCCAGACGATGAAGCCGACAAAGCCGATCGCGACCATCGCATAGGCCATGCCGAGATAGCCGAAGATCGGCTTTTTCGAGAAGGTCGATACGATGTGCGAGATAATGCCGAAGCCCGGCAGGATCAGAATATAAACTTCGGGGTGACCAAAGAACCAGAACAGGTGCTGGTAGAGGATCGGGTCGCCGCCGCCGGCCGCATCAAAGAACGACGTACCGAAATTACGGTCTGTGAGCAGCATCGTGATCGCGCCAGCCAGCACCGGTAAAGACAAGACCAACAGGAACGCTGTGACCAGCACCGACCAGGCAAAAAGCGGCATCTTGTGCAGCGTCATGCCGGGCGCCCGCATATTGAAGATCGTCGTGATGAAGTTAATCGCGCCGAGAATCGACGAGGCGCCCGCAAGGTGCAGCGACAGGATCAGCAAATCCATCGCCGGCCCGGGACTGCCCGTGTTTGTCGACAGTGGCGGATACAACACCCAGCCGCCGCCAAATCCAATATTGGAGCCGTAACCCGGTGCAAACATGGACAGCGTGATCAAGATGCCGGAAGCGCCATAGAGCCAGAACGAAATATTGTTCATCCGCGGGAAGGCCATATCCGGCGCGCCAATCATGATCGGCACGAACCAGTTGCCAAAGCCGCCAATCATCGCCGGCATCACCATGAAGAAGATCATGATGAGGCCATGATAAGTAATCAGGACATTGTAGAAATTATAAGCGGCTTCGAGATTGCCGCCGGTAAAGGCCGTGAGGACAGTCACGCCGGGCTCGGCAAGTTCCATCCGCATCAGGCCCGACATGGCGCCGCCGATAACGCCGGCGGCGATCGCGAACAACAAATAAAGCGTGCCGATGTCTTTGTGGTTCGTGGAGAAAAACCAGCGAACGAAGAAGGACGGCTTGTGATCTGCGTGGTCCTCAGACCCGTGTGCGGCGTATGCGTCTGCCATATCTCTTAAAGCCCCTTACTGAGCATTCGCGCCGGCGTCGGCGAGTTTTATTGTTTCAGTTTCAAACATTGGCGACAATCCGGCGAGCGCCCGCTGGCTATCGACCCAGGCTTCGAAGGCGGGCCGGGAAACAACTTCCACTGCGATTGGCATGAAAGAGTGCCTGATGCCGCAAATTTCCGAACATTGACCGTAATAAACGCCTTCGCGGTCAGCTTTGAACCAGGTCTCGTTGATCCGGCCAGGCACAGCGTCAATTTTGATGGCGAAAGCAGGCACCGCAAAAGCATGAATGACATCGCGCGCCGTCGTGGTCACGCGGATCGCCTCACCAACCGGCACGACAATACGATTATCAACTTCAAGGCGGTATAGCTCCGGCGTTGTCTGATCTTCCGGCAACATGTTGGAGGAATATTCAAAATCGCCGAAGTCTGGATAAGAATAGGTCCAGCCCCACTGATAACCATTGACCTTAAGGGTCATGGTTGGCGCCAGGTTAATGTTGCCATACTGATCAGAGGAGCGTCCGCCGCGGATAATCACGCTGTCGCCGGCAGCAGGCGGCGCATCGAAAGAAACCACAACCTCTTCTTCGCCAAGACCGCTAATCTTGTAATCGGCGCGATGTTTCAACAGGCGCTGCTCATTGCCATTGTCGACGATCACTTGCAGATGGCCGGGACGGCGCACCATGCGGCTATCGGTAAAGTCATTTAAAAAGACAAAATCCGCGGTTTGTCCGTCGCCGCGGGTCACCGCTTGTTTGCCGTCGGGCGTCACGTCTTCTTTGTAAAGAAGCTCAAACGATGGCAGCGCAATCGCAAGCAGGATCAAGATCGGCACACCCGTCCAGACAATCTCGATCAGCGTATTGTGGCTGAATTTGCGCGGAACCGGGTTTGTTTTTGAATTGTAGCGAAACACAATCCAGAGCAGGAGCACCAGCACTAAGACGCAGATCACCGTAATGATCGGCATCAATATCATATTATGGAAAAAGTGAACTTCTTCCGCCAGCGCCGAGTTCGCTGGCTGCATGCCAACGCCGCCCGGCGTTATTTGCGCTTGCGCCGTGCTGAGCGCCCAAACGCCAGCGCCGGAAAGAGCTGCGATCATTTTTTTCCCGAAGGTATTTTGCATTGTCAGGTCCCGCGCCAATCAGTTCTAAAAACTGCGCCGAAAAGTAAGGCCAGCCGCCAAGAGGCGACGAATGCGCGTCGATACGCGCAGGCCCCGCCCAAGGTCAATTAATTAGGCCAGCTTATAGGCCCGCGCCGCCCACTTCGTCATGGCGCAAAGCGAGGAAAAATGGTCGCAGCGTCGGGCACGCCAGAACTAGCGTTTCAAGTCCCGGCCAGGCTAGGATCATCGCTGAAAGAACCGATATGATGAAAATGCGCAATCTTGCTGTCGGGGCCGTCTTGGCCAGCGTTACTCAGATCGTTCCGGTGCTGGGACAATCCTCAAAACAAGGTCTGGACGAGCCCAGGGCCGTTATCGAAAATGACTGGACCGATCTGCGTGCTTGCTTTGCCAATGCCCGCAACGAGGTGATCGGTAAGGACGCTATCTCGCCGTGTACCCGCGCAATTAAAAATACTGGCCTCAGCGTCCGTAAACACGCGATTGCCTATGCCAACCGGGGCGTTATCAACTTTAATATGGGCAATTACGAAGCCGCGATTGAAGATTTTACCGCCTCGCTGGACCGCGACATTCATGTAAGGGCGCGGGTACTGACCAATCGCGGGCTCGCCTACGAAGCGCTGCGCTTCGACGCCCTGGCGCGCGCGGACTATAAGGCGGCGCTGGAAATCAAGAAAACCGAGCCGACAGCCTTGCGCCGGCTCGAAGAACTCTCAAAGCCCTTATATGAGCGCAATGGCGTGCCCCGCCGCATTACCGCTGAGGCGGAAACGCCTAACGCCGCCGATATGTAAGGTCCAAGCCTTCACATCAATCGGTGCAGCCCCTAAGTCTTTGGGCTATGAGCGATTCATTTTTCTTTTCCCGCACCGATCTTGACCGTAACCGTGCCCAAGCCGTTCTCGACAACGCCCTAAAGGGCGCCGACGATGGCGAGCTTTACCTCGAATATGCCCAATCGGAGGCTTTCGTCTTCGATGACAATCGGCTGAAGACGGCGAGCTTCAACGTCGATCAAGGGTTTGGCTTGCGCGCCGTCTGCGGCGAATCCACCGGATACGCTCATGCGTCGGACTTATCCGAAGCAGCGCTGAAACGCGCCGGCGCCGCAGTTCAGGCGGTAAAATCCGGCATAGGCGGTGAGATGAGTGCTGGGCCCGCCCGCACCAACGCCAAACTCTACCCGGATGAAAACCCCCTCGGCGATATGCCGTTCGAGGCGAAAACCAAGCTGCTCGAAGAAATTAACGAATACGCCCGCACCAAAGACGACCGCGTACGGCAGGTCTCCGCATCGCTTTCAGGCGAATGGTCAGCCGTTGAAATTCTTCGCCCTGGCGGCGAGGTTATTCGCGATTTCAGGCCGCTGGTTCGCCTCAACGTGTCAGTGACCGCGGGCGACGGCGACCGTCAGGAAAGCGGCAGCTCCGGCGCCGGCGGCCGCGAGGGCTACGCCAAATTCATTACACCAGACGCCTGGCAGGGCCAGGTCGACGAAGCCCTGCGCCAGGCGCTCATTAATTTGGAAGCCGAAGCCGCGCCTGCCGGCGAAATGGAAGTTGTGCTTGGCCCGGGCTGGACCGGTGTCCTCTTGCATGAAGCTGTCGGCCACGGCCTTGAAGGCGATTTTAACCGCAAAGAAACCTCCGCTTTCGCTGGTCGCATTGGCGAGCGTGTCGCGGCGCCGGGCGTTACGGTCATTGACGACGGCACACTGGATGGACGGCGCGGCTCCCTCACGGTTGATGATGAAGGAACCCCAACCTCGCGCACTGTCTTGATCGAAGACGGCATCTTAAAGGGCTATCTGCAGGATCGCCTCAACGCCCGGCTGATGGGTGTGGCGGCGACCGGCAATGGTCGACGTGAAAGCTTCGCCCACCAGCCAATGCCCCGCATGACCAATACGTTCATGCTTGGCGGCGATCATGATCCGGAAGAAATCCTCCGTACCGTCAAGGATGGAATTTACGCAGTGAATTTTTCCGGCGGTCAGGTCGACATCACATCAGGGAAATTTGTCTTTAACTGCACCGAAGCCTATCGCGTCCAAAACGGCAAAGTCGGTGCGCCGTTAAAGAACGTTGCGTTGATAGGCGACGGCCCTTCAGTGATGACGAAAGTCTCGATGATCGGCAACGACTTTGCGCTTGATCCGGGCATTGGCGTTTGCGGTAAGGCCGGGCAAGGCGTGCCCGTCGGGGTTGGTCAGCCAACAATCAAGATTGATCGCCTGACCGTGGGCGGCGCAGCAGCTTAGACCGTTGCGGCTCGATTAATCCCCATCCGGCAACACATGGAACGATACAACACGATATTGTTCGCGGGGGAACTTCTTCAGCGCGGTCGTGTTTGTCCCTTGACTGAAATGATCGCCGCATTGTTGCGGCGGCGAAAGGAGAGAAATCATGCATGGAATTATCTATCTGGTAGGACTTGTAGTGGTCGTCCTGGCCGTTCTTTCATTGCTTGGGCTTTAAGTTATGAGCACCACAGACACGGTTATCGTCGCCGATACGGGCGATACTTCGCACTCATACATGGAATGGGCTCCGGTATTCGCCGGCGCGGCTGTTGCATCAGCGCTTTCACTCGTTCTTTTCGCCTTTGGCGGCGGCCTCGGCCTTACTATTTCATCGCCATTTTCCGTTGACGGACTGTCGGCAAAAACCGTCAGCTATCTGGGGATGGCATACGTGCTGTTCGCCATGATTTTCAGTTTCATTGCCGGCGGCTATATTGCCGGACGATTGCGTCGGCCGGTTGCCGGCGCCAGCGTCGATGCTGTGGAGTTTCGCGACGGAGCGCATGGATTGACGGTTTGGGCGACAGGCTTGCTGCTCGGCGCCTTTATTGCGGCAAGCGCAGCAACCGGCGCCGTCAATAGCCGCGCCGCAATCGCGGTCAATGCCGGCGAGGCGGCAGTGATGCTGCGCGGCGGTGACGACATAGACGCTAACGACCGGGATGCGCTAGCCGGCGTTCTCGCTCGGGCTGCGGCCGATGGTGAAATTGATGAAAATGATCGGGCGATTGCAGTCGATATTATCGCCGACAACACGGACCTCAGCGAAACCGACGCTCGACAACGCTTTGAGCAGTGGGAAGTCAATGCCGCTGAAGCCGCGAAGAATACTCGCGCAGTCGGCGCCATCGGAGCGTTTCTGATGGCGGCAAGCGCCCTTATCGCTGGCGCCGCAGCGTACTTTGCCGCTGGCATCGGCGGTCGCCACCGCGACGCCAATGCGCCATTTCCGTGGACGCGAGCCCGATAAAGCGCAGATAAGAAAATAGCTCTCAGCAGAGCGGCCCGCTTCGGCGGGCCGTTTTGTTCTCATGACCAACCAACAAATCGCGGCTGGCCGACGTACGGCAAGAATTTTCAACGGCGCAACGCTAGCCCTGCAGAATTATCTTCGCGGTGATTAAAATCACGATCGTGAATAGGATCAGCATGTAAAATATGTTGACCATCACGCTGGAATAAATTGTCTTCACCCAGCCGCGCCCGTAAGCCCGCTTCATGGCCAGAACAAAATAGATAAACAACCCGAGCGCTGTTACGAGCCCGGCAAAGGGTATTCCTAACTGTGTTGCGATAACGGCAAGCCCCACCAACGCAAAAGCAACGGAATGACCGTAAAGCGATTGCACCATATGATCGAAGAACAAGGCGTCGCGTCCGCGAATAAAAACACCCATCAAGAGCGCCGTGATCGGCGTCATCAAAAACATGACCCGCGGCAGCCAGTTATTGAAAGCGGCGTTAAACGCTTTGGGATCTTCCACAGCGGCAGACACGCCTGAAATCAACCGCTCAAGCAACGAGGCGAGCTTTGCCGCCTCTTCCATCGTTAGCGCGTCAGCGGTCTTTGCGTCCTGATTATTTTCAGCGTCTGTAACGCTAGCCAGCGCCGCCTCGCGTGCATCTTCCATGCAAGCAACCCAACGCTCTTGAGTATTATTGAGCGTTGACGCGCGAACAAAAAACTCCAAACTCGCTATCAAGTTGCAGTTCTTCTCCGCCCCGTCCACGACAACTTTTTTGTTTTCTTGATCGTCGGTAAGAAACGTGACGCCGCTTGACTGTCCGTCTGCTGGCTCGCGAACGTCAATCGCCACAAACAACGTCTGCGTCAGGCTGAGGGTCAAAAAGAAAAGAAAGCTGACGACGAGGAACAAACGCACCGGCGGTGTGAATTGCGACCGCCGCCCATGGGCGTAATCTTTCGGCACATTGCCCGGCGTTACCGCCAACATGCCAAGCGTCCGCCACATGCGGCTGTCGAAGCTAAACGTATCCTCGACAAAATCTCGGGCGAGCAGAAAAATACTGCGCCGTAAATCGTCATTTTTCTGGCCGCAATTGGCGCAGAAGGCATCGATCGTTGTCGCGCCGCAAGAAAGACAGGCGGATGACATGGCGCGACCTTCTTCCGCCGCCAGCACAACAGCTTCAACGCCGCCCTCGACAGCGCCAGGGATGGCTTCGTCGTCATCAATGCCGTCAAATTCACTCATCGCGCCCCTTACTCCAGCCTAGCAAATTAGATTAGCAGCGAAAAGGGAGGTGAACGCGGCTGGTGTTTCTAACCACAGGCAATCAGGATATTGAAGCGGGCGGTATGACCCATTTCATCACACGCTTTGCGCCTTCTCCGACCGGGCTCTTACACCTTGGCCATGCATTTTCGGCGCTCACGGCCTATGACGCCGCCCGCACCGCAGGCGGCAAATTTATTCTGCGTATTGAAGATATCGATCAGACGCGCTGCAAGCCAGAATTCGAGCAAGCGATCTTCGAGGACATGGAATGGCTCGCCATCAATTGGGAAACGCCAGTGCGGCGCCAGTCAGATCATTTTGACGACTACGCCGGCGCGCTCGAACAATTGAAAGCACGCGATGTCGTTTATCGGTGCTTCAAAACCCGCAAAGAGATTGCCGATGAAATCACACGCGCCCCGCATCTGACGCCGGACGGCCCGGAAGGGCCGCAATATGTGGGCGAAAGGCTGACCGCCGCAAAAGAGAGATCGTTGCTCGCGAAAGGCGCACCGTTCGCCTGGCGGTTGTCCATGGCCCGGGCGCAAGCCATCCTCGGCGACGATCCGAATAAGCTAAGGTTCGTTGAAGAAGGCGCCGGCCCAAAAGGTGAGACCGGGCATATTAAAGCGACGCCGGAAATTTTCGGCGACCCGGTGATTGCGCGCAAGGATGCGCGAACAAGCTATCATCTCGCATCCGTTTGTGACGATGCCCTGCAAGGCGTCACCCATGTCATTCGCGGCGAGGATTTATTTCCAACAACGCATCTCCATCGGTTGTTGCAGGAATTGCTGGATTTGCCAGCGCCGATTTATTGCCACCATCGTCTTATTACGGACGAAAATGGCACGCGGTTCGCCAAACGCGACCAATCCATCACCTTGAGGGCGTTGCGAGAGAGTGGTGTGACGCTGGCGGAAGTTAGAGTCAGGATCGGCCTTTAACCATCGCCTTTGCGATAACGCTATTGCCCGATGATTTTCCAATCGAACAACACGTCTTCGAGTTTCGGCCCGGCGCCAATATTGTGCGCCAGCATTGGCCTGCCCGATGGCGCAGGTCGGTGACAATCCCGATATGCGGCAGCCAGCCTTGATCACCCCTCAAATTCCAAGCGACAATGTTGCCGGGTAGATAATCAGCCGGGTCATCGCGCGCGGCGAGCCGCATGCCGTGGCGGGTAAAAAAATCTCGAGATTTGCCCCCCTAGCAATCAATCATGGCCGACAGAGGGCGTTATTCCGGCGGCTCGTAGAAATGTGATGAGACGTCGCACACGCTAAACGGTAGAAGGCCCCATCAGACGGAGAACATTATGAAAGCTGCTTTGCTATTGGCGCTGCGGGTGACGACCGGCGCGCTCTTGATAATCTGGGGATCGATCAAGGCGTTCGCGCCGGAAATCGCGGTCCATGTTTCCGATAAATATTATGATGGCGCGATCAGCGAGAATGCATTGCAGATGCCGCTGGGCATCGCTCAGATCATGCTGGGCGTACTGGTTATTGTCGGGCTGTTCCGCATGGTGGTGTATCCGCTGCAGGCGATCGTTCTGGTTGTTGGCGCCTTGGCGATCTGGCAATACCTTCTCGACCCGCTTGGGCTCTATCTGCTGACCGAAGGAACGCGGAACATACTTTTCTTTCCATCCAGTACAGTCGCCGTCGCGTCGTTGATCCTGCTGGCGTTCAAGGAATTTGACACTTTGTCCGCCGATCGTTTGCTTTCAAAGCGTTGATATCTTGCGGCGGACCGCCGGTCTGCTGCGACGGAGAGTGATGAAAATCGCCTTACCGTTCCTATATAAAGGAGACGATAAGGAGGCGTATTTCATGTATCCAGACCATCCCCTTACCGATGAGCGCGGCCTGACGCCGGTTGCCTTGGTATTGAACATATTATGGCTCGTCCTTGGCGGCGCGCTTGCCGCTGTCGGCTGGTTTATCGCCGCGCTGGTCATGGCGATCACCATTATCGGCATCCCATGGGCGCGCGCGGCGTTTGACAATGGCGTCTATGCCCTTTGGCCCTTTGGCGCAAAGCCGATGGCCCGTGACCGGCTTTATGGGGAAGATATCGGCACCGGCCCGCTCGGCTTTCTCGGCAATGTGATTTGGTTCATTCTCGCGGGATGGTGGCTTGCTCTCGGCCACGTCATTGCCGCGGCGGGTTTTGCCATCACCATCATCGGCCTGCCGTTCGCCTGGGCGCATTTAAAACTTGCTGGCTTTTCCCTCTGGCCGATTGGGCGCACCATCGTTCATAGCGATATCAGCGGCCGGGCCTACTAAACGGCCGAGCATCGCCAACCACCCGCCGCAAAACTGCTATCGCCGCTCGCAAACCCCCGCTGAAAGCATTATCGTGCGTGCGAGGCAGCACGGTCATGACGTTAATTCCTCTAACGCGCATTGAAGCGTCCGCAAGAAAACAAAACGCAATCCGCAACGCTGTGCGTGCGATCGAGAACGCGCCTCGCGGCGGGCGTGTCGCAACGCTGGACGATACAGACGCGCTTACAGCGTTGCTGGCGGATCCGCGTATTTCAGATCCAATTTACTCCCTGCCAAAACCGGTCACGCGCGATCGCATCAGCACATTCATCTGCAACCATCTCCAAGAGCAACAACGCGGTGAGGGAGTGTTATTGATCGCCAAGGACGGAGATGAGGCTGCAGCCAACTATAAGGATATACAATTCTGGCCAGAATGGTCCGCATGCGAGCTTGGCGGGGCCATTCGCGTCGACCTGCAGGGTGGACATGCCGGCGAACGCGGTGCGACGGCATCATTTGAATGGTTATTTATCGACATTGGCGTCGATCTCATTTGTGAGACCGCCGCCGTTGATAATATCCGCACGGCAAAATTGCTGACGCGCATCGGCTTTCAACATAAAGGAAATATTGACAGTGAGTTGCCCGGCGGCGGAACGCGGCCGTCACAATACTGGGAAATGACAAGAGCCGATTGGACCGCCGCCGGGCAATAGAAAGACGCGTTTATTCCGGAAATCGCCGATTTATTCCCTTGCTCTTCAATTTCCTACCGTCGCGCTGACACCGCCTTCACATAGAGTTTGGTTCCCTCAGTGCGCGTCACTTCAACCTCGGCACCTTTCGCGAAATTTTGTCCGCCTTCACCATCAGCGAGCCATAGCGTATCGCCGAGACGCACTTTGCCTGAGCCGTTTTCAAAGTGTTGATCAACCGCCGCCCTGCGGCCAATCTTTTGGGCGCCGCGCTCATTGAGCGTTAAATGATCGGCTTGCGTCTTATGCAACCAGGGCTTCACGTATGCCGGCGCCAGACTTGAAAATCCGATTTTTTGCACTACCTCCTTGAAATCCAAGGGTTTTCTTAAGAAATTCAGTCTGAGTTGGCAGGCGCGGCATCCTTGCAACGCCCGCCCATCAAAATTTTATCAGCGGTGCTAAGCCCCCTACCGACTCGGTTAATCGGGCGTTAACATCCCCTTATGGGTATGAAGAGGAAACTTGGCCGATCCGGTAAGATCGCCGCCAGCGGGGTGGTTTTTGGCCTCGCGGCGTTGGTGATGGCGTCGGCTTATGCCGAGGTTCCGACGGTCGTCAATACCGGCAAAGAGTGGAAGGTCTACAAAGAGCGCTGGGAGCCAGACGACGAGGCCGGTTACGCTGACTTCGTTCAAGGCATTGGCCGCTCAAATTGTTACTCCCTCGAGGCCTGCCTGAAAAGCGACGCCAACCCCTACCGTGCCGACACTGACCCCGACTTGCGCGGCGACTGCGCCGACATGGCCTATATCCTGCGCGCTTATTATGCCTGGAAAAATGGGTTGCCTTTCTCGTTTCAAAACGCCATGCGCACTGCGGACGGCTCTCGCGATGATCTGCGTTACTCGAAAGAAGGCAACGTCGTCGCCGGGCGCCGCGGCATTCGCAACCAGGTCGCGAACGCGCACGCCTATCTCCAGAGCATTGGCGGCGAGGTCTCAACCGCGATGTTTCGCACTCACCCGGAAACCGGCAGCGGGCGATCCCATGATGATTTCTACCCGATTGAAATCTCCCGTGACGCAGTAACGCCAGGCGTCATTGCTTACGACATCTACGGTCATGTCGGCATTGTCTATGAGGTGCTGGAGGATGGGCGCGTTCTGGTTATTGCTTCGCACCCGGACGAATCCGTCACCCGCTCGACTTACGGCCCAAATTTCATGCGATCAAAACCGGCGCTGGGCGCTGGGCTCAAGGCCTGGCGGCCGATTGCAGTTGAGGGCGCATCAAAAAATGCGGACGGCTCGCTTAAAGGCGGAAAATTCCGTGCGGCCCGTAATGACGAACTCCCGCATTTTTCCCTTGAACAACATATCGGCAACACGCCGCACCCGTCAGGGGTCTGGCATTATGGTGAGTTTCGCCATCAGAATCGCACGTTTAAATTTTACGACTACGTCCGGCGGAAATTAGCCGCGCCAGGCTTTGAGTATGATCCGGTGTCGGAGTTACGCTTCGGCCTGCAGACCATTTGCGGCTCCATCAAAGCGCGCAAAGTTGCGGTAGACAATGCCGTCAGTTCGAAGGTCCACCTAAAACCACATCCGAGAAAATTGCCGCTCAACATCTACGGCGCCTATGGCGAATGGGAAAAATACTCGACGCCGTCTCGCGATGCGCGCCTCAAGGTCAGCTTCATCGAGTTGCGCCGCGATATTCAGCACCTTGTCACCGACGTTGAAAATGGCGCGGCGGGTGTTCGCTATGACGGGGATAATCTTCCCAACGATTTGTTGGTCGCCTTCAACGAAGAAAGAGATGCTTGCACCGTTTCCTACTGGCGGTCTGACAATAAGCGAATGCGGCTTAATCTTGCGCATGTCATGGACCGGCTTTTTGAGATTTCATTTGACCCTTATCATTGCCCGGAGCGTCGCTGGGGCGCACGCGGCGCGGAGCTTGAAAGCTGCACTGACGACGAGACGAAAACCCAATGGCATAATGCGCTTCGGTTCCTGCGCTATCAGGCGGAACGCACTTACGATGTGCGGATGGATTTTGCCCTTAATGAGTTAAAGCCGCCGATGATCGCCGCGCCGGAAGAAGGCGGCCTCGGCGTTGAAGCGCCTGCGGACGCTAATATTCTCGGCTACCTGGTTGGTCTTCAGCCGCCGCTTGTCGCCGAAAATGACACGGCTGGCGCGGTTGTCCGCGTTAGCGACGCAATGGAAAATGACGGCGTCTTCTTCCCAGCCTGGCACGCGCGGCTCAATCAGGAACGCTCAAAAATTGACAATCTGAAGCGCTAAGGCCGCCTGCGACATTATTTCATTGACCTTGAAAGTCGCTGCCGCCGTATATTTATAGGCGGCAGCATCATATAATGCTGCCGGAAAGGCGTATCCAATGAGCGGTTTTGTGTTCTTCCTGATCCCCATCGCCCTCCTCGCGACACTTATCATTCTTGGGGTCGGGATTTATTCCCTCGCCAAAGGCGGCGCTTTCGCCAAGGAAAACTCCAACAAGCTGATGCGCCTGCGGGTAACCGCCCAGGCAATTGCGATTGCTCTGATGGCGCTGTTTCTGATCCTGATCGGCAAGGGTCCGAGCGGCTGAGGATAGCGCGCGATTAGGCCCATTTTCTAAATTACCCGCGCCGGCGCCGTAGCGCATTGAAAGCGCTCGAACGCCTCGCTATGGTGCGGCGCGAAATCAATGAAGCGGCAGGCCCTTCGCGCCTATCCCGCAAGAAATCCCCCCCGTGTTTTGGGGCTCGTCAGGAGCTGAATATGAAAGTCCTCGTGCCTGTCAAACGCGTGATCGATTACAACGTCAAAGTCCGGGTTAAATCGGATGAGAGCGGCGTCGATCTCGCCAATGTCAAAATGTCCATGAATCCGTTTGACGAGATTGCCGTTGAAGAGGCAATCCGGATGAAAGAAGCGGGAACGGTAACCGAGATTGTCGCCGTCTCAATCGGGCCGGAAAAGGCGCAGGATCAAATCCGCCAGGCGCTCGCCATGGGCGCTGACCGCGGGCTCCTGATCAAAACTGACGAGAATGTTGAGCCCCTCAGCGTCGCCAAGCTTCTCAAAGCTGTGGTCGATGAAGAAAAACCGGAGCTGGTTATACTCGGTAAGCAGGCAATCGACGACGACTCGAACCAGACGGGCCAAATGCTCGCCGCCTTGCTCGGCTGGCCGCAAGGCACCTTCGCTTCGAAAGTTGAGAAAGACGGCGACAAGCTCAATGTCACCCGCGAAATCGACGGCGGATTGCAGACAATCGCTATCAACATGCCCGCGATCGTCACCACCGACCTTCGCCTGAACGAGCCGCGTTATGCGTCTCTGCCCAACATTATGAAGGCGAAGAAAAAACCTCTCGATGTCAAAGAGATTGGCGATTATGACGTCGATGTCACGCCGCGGCTTGAGACTGTGAAAGTGACCGAACCGCCGAAGCGCAAAGCCGGCGCCAAAGTCGAAAGCGTTGCGGAGCTGGTCGACAAACTCAAAAACGAAGCGGGAGTAATATAATGGCTGTATTGGTAATCGCCGATGTTCACGGCAATTCAATTGACGACTCCACGCATAAAACGGTTACCGCAGCACAAGCGATCGGCGGCGATGTCGATATCTTGATCGCTGGCGACGGCGCCGATGATGCAGCCGCGGCGGCGGCAAAAATCTCCGGCGTGCGCAAGGTGCTGCATGCGGATGACCCTTCCTACGCACACCGCCTCGCAGAACCGCTCGCGGATTTGATCGTCAAGGTCGCCGCCGACTATGACGCCATCCTCAAAACCGCCGCGACAACTGGCAAAAACGTGATGCCTCGCGTCGCCGCGCTTCTCGATGTCATGCAAATCTCAGAGATCGTATCTGTCGAAGGCCCGGACACCTTTGTTCGGCCGATTTATGCCGGCAATGCGATGCAGACGATAAAGTCGAACGATGCGAAAAAAGTGATCACTGTGCGCGCGACATCCTTCGCCGCCGCTGAAGAAGGCGGGAACGCCACAATCGAGAAAATCGACGCCGCCGGCGATCCGGGCATATCCTCTTTTGTTGGCGAAGAGCTGACAAAGTCTGACCGTCCGGAACTCACCGGCGCCAAGATTGTCATCTCTGGCGGGCGCGCGCTCGCATCCTACGAGAACTTCGAAAAATACATCTTCCCGATCGCAGACAAGCTTGGCGCCGCTGTCGGCGCTTCTCGCGCGGCGGTTGATGCCGGTTATGTCCCCAATGACTATCAGGTCGGCCAAACCGGCAAGGTCGTCGCCCCGGAACTTTACATTGCTGTCGGCATCTCCGGCGCGATCCAACACCTTGCAGGCATGAAGGACTCAAAAGTCATCGTCGCCATCAACAAAGATGAGGAAGCGCCAATCTTTCAGGTCGCCGATTACGGATTGGTCGCGGACCTCTTCAAGGCGCTGCCGGAATTGGAAGAGGCGTTGGGCTAGCCCAAGCGCAACTCTGGATTTCATGATCAGCCCCGCTTCGGCGGGGTTTTTCATGGGTGAAATTCGGGCGCAAGAACCGGGTCGTTTGCTGATCGTCAACCGGCCATGATTGCTCCACCAACACAGGAGCCATCTTCATGTTATTTACGATCACCGGCCTCGACCCGCACGAATTCCAACCCTTGGTTGGTCTTTCCGATGACGAACTCGCCGAGCGCGGTATTGTCCGCAAAACAGCCGACGCCAAGCCCGGCTATCCCTGTCGTATCAGCTTGGAAGACGCAGAACCGGGTGAAACCGTTC
>JAJFGC010000219.1 GCA_021776345.1 Hyphococcus sp.
CAAAATTCCTTGCCGTATCCAGAATGCTTTGTTTTACGCTGGCAAGGTCGCCAGCATAGGCGATTTGTATGACTTCGATACCGGCGCGTTCAAAAAAAACGGTGGCGTTTGGTCCGCCGCCATAAGTGCGGACCACGACATCGGGTTCCAGCAACAGAATATCCTCAGCACGGGAACGGACCGTTGGGAATTGCACGGCTTCATCGCGCATATAAGAGAAAATTTTATCCGCATCTGGCGACAGACCAATGATGTCGCCATGGTTCGCCATTTTCAAAACATATTGGTCGGCGCAGAAATCAAGGCTGATGATTTTCTTTCCGCTGCGCTCTGACGTGCGCGACGCTTCTTGCCGGGAACAGCTCCCGGCAAAAAGTGTCAAAGTCGCGAAAAATATCAGCCAGCGGAGCATATTAAAAGGTCAACCTGACGCCGCCAGAAGCGGAAAGGCCCGGCGTCCCGAATCCCGAGACCTGTTGGTAGTCCTCATCAAATAAATTCTCGACACGGCTGTAAAGTTCAATGGTTTCATTGACCGCGTAACTGGCGGCGAGATCAACCCTGACCCAGGCATCAACGTCATTGCCAAATGGCCCTTCTGTTTCGGTGCCATTGTAACGGACAACAGCTGAGCCGGAGAGGCGCTCGCCCTGGAAGATCAGGGCCGCGTCGCCGGAATGACGCGGAATGCGAATTTGCCGCGCCCCTGTCGTTGCATCTTCTGCATCAATATAGGCGTGAGAAGCGGCAATGCTGAGTGTCTGCGTCAAGGCAATATCAAGCGATGTTTCAATTCCCTTTGCCATCGTTTCAGCAAGGTTTTCATAACGAGAGTTCGGCGCAAAGATAATCAGGTTCTGCGTATCCCGATCGAAATAGGTGATGCTTAGCCGCGCACGGTCGTTGGGCGCTGTGAGGTCAACGCCAATGTCAAAGGCTTCGCTGGTCTCTGGTTGAAGATCGCCATTGGGCGGCAAAAGACCAAATGTTTGGGTCAGCTGAAAGATGGTTGGGGCTTTGAAGCCTTCGCCCCAGCTGCCGCGCACCGTCAGATATTGCGAAGGGGACCAGGCAGCCGCGGCGCGCGCTGTCGTCTCCGACCCGAAGCGGCTATGATCGTCATAACGAACGCCGGCTGAGAGTGTGAGGCCGTCAATCGGTTTCACTTCATAGAGCGCGAAAATTCCGTTGATAGATGTCTCATCGCCATTCGCTTCATTTTCTTCCCGCTCAGCGCCGAAAGCGAGGCGGTTGCGATCGTTGATGTTAAGCGTGCCCTGGTAGCGAAGGATCAGGCGGTCGCCTTCGTCCAATGTTTCAAAGCCGCCGAAATTTCCGCTGCGTTCAATATCGGTGAAGCCAACCATGAAACTGTTTTCAAGCGTCTCGTCGAACAATGGCGCCAGCAATGTTGCGGCCGTTGTGAATTGTTCTGTTCCGGAAAAATCTCCGGTATCAGCGATTGAAAAGTCTGGCGGCGGAAAGCCGTCAATATCCGTTTCGCCATCCATATATCGAGCGAGCGCTTCCAGTCTCAGACCGTGCGGCAGGTTGATCCCGCCGCGCGCCGCAAAAGTTAGCCCGTCATACTCGTCCGTTTCGCCGTTGCCATTCTCGGCGTCCGCTTTTGAAATGCCGTCGCTGGTAATGCCGGAGGCGGAGAGGCGGAAGTCACCCGTATCGTTGGCCCCAAAAATCGCCGCGCCGCCGCGATAGGTTTTGAACGAGCCGCCCTCCGCAAAAAGCTTCCCGCCAATGCCGTCCTCAGGTTGCTTGGTGATGATATTGACGACGCCGCCAATCGCGTCCGATCCCCAGAGCGTTGATTGAGGGCCCTTCAAAACTTCAATTCGTTCGATATCCGCCGCATCAAGGATCGAGAAATCATAGCCGCCGCCAACAGCGGTGGGGTCGCCTAGCGGGACGCCATCAAGCAAGACCAATGTTTGATCGCTTGAGGCGCCGCGTATGCGCACCGTGGCGAGGCCGCCAAAGGCGCCGTTCTGATTGATGGTGACGCCAGGCGCGGCGGCAAGCGCATCAAGCGCGAAAGCGTAGCCCCGCAATTCAATGTCTTCCGCCGTGATGATTGATACGCTTGAGCCGACTTCGCTGGCGGGGGAGGGAAGCCGCAACCCTTCCACGATAATTTCGTCCTTGCTGTTGGTCTCTGCTTCGAGGGCCGTCGGCGCCAGGCAGATTAAAAAGAGGGACAAATATTTTATCTTTCTTTTGGTCATCATAATTTCCTCCACCGGATATCATCCGAGTACTGAGAGCTGACAAATCCTCGCCTTTACGGGCGAGGGTTTTTAATGTGTCGCTTCTCGAGGAAATGAGACCTTGTCCACCTGGCTATCCCGGCCTTCGGACGAGCGACGCGATGGCAGGTCTCCTGACTTCGCGGGTCTGGCGCCTTCAGCCCCCTTCCCGGATCGCTCCAGTGGTTTGTGGCTGGCGGCTAACCGCTTACAGTTGCGGGAACAGTGCCGGAATTAAACCGGCTTCCCTATTAAGCCCGATTAAGGGCGCCATCTAAGCTCAAGATGCCCATGAGGGAATATTATTGTCAATCAGAAAACAAGATGGGCCCAGCGCCACAAGATACGGGCGGCGACAAAAAGGATAAAAATTTATGTCAAGCGTTTTAAGATAGTCGGCGATATTCCGGTTGTGGCCAGACGCGACCCGATTTGCCCGCCAATCAGGACCGCTGGAAACAACATCCAGTAATTGAGGATCGCGCTGGCGGCGCCAAGGTCGCTCAGTTTCATTGTCTGGCCGACAAGCCCGGCCAGAGAATTGACCAAAATGAAAAAGCTTGCGGCGCCGGCAATCTGGCGGGGGCTGCCCCAACGCAGAACATAAAGAACGGGCGCTAAAAATATTCCGCCGCCGATGCCGACTAGACCAGAAACAAACCCAAGCGCGCCGCCAATGAAAAGCGCCATCATGGTCGATGTGCTTGGGCTTTCGCTTTTGTCGATGGTGTCTTTTTCAAACGCGATGCGAAGTCCCGCGGCAAGAAGCGACAGGCCGAGCACGCCGACAAAAACGACTTCCGAAATTGGGATGCGCCCCCCGATCCACGCGGCGGGAACAGAGGCGGCGATAAAAGGCAGAAGTTTTTGAAATTTCAAATGCCCGGCGCGCGCAAAACTAATCGTGCCGCCGGTCACGACAATGATATTACAGATCAGCGCAATTGACGGCAGTATCTGGTAGTCAACGCCATGCAATACAAGCAGTGCACTGTAGGTTGATCCACCGCCAAAGCCGACGGAGGCGTAGAGCGCGGCGGTAATGAAGAAGAGGAAAATGAGCAGAGGCATTAAAGCTGTTGCCGGTTAATGCAGAAGCGCTTTCTGTGGCGGACAGGAAGGGATTCGAACCCTCGAGACGGTTCAACCCGCCTACTCCCTTAGCAGGGGAGCGCCTTCGACCACTCGGCCACCTGTCCGTCGCCGGTTCTGCCCGGAAACATTGGGATTTGCAACCAGATTTGCTTAAAAGAGGCACTTTCTTTCGCAGCAATTTGCACCGCCGCGCACCTTCCGGCGCCTATAACAATTACAACGGCTTAGCAGACTCTGGTCTGGGTGTGTAAATTTGGCTTGGAATTTTTGCACCAGATATGCACCGTTTTCATTTTCAGTTTTCGAGGCAAGCCCACTGGCGGCCAAAGGTAGTCTCAACAGCTTAACAATACTGGGAATTTCATTTTGAGTTCGGTGCGCTTGATTTGATGAGCGAGGCCACTGCTCCATATTCACGGGAGCGGCTTCCTTCAAGAACGGATTTAATTTGACCGGAATGGATCTGAGTTGACCAACATTCCCAATTCTAACCGTTAGGTGCGTTATTCTGCCTACAAAGCAGTCACGCCCGATAAATTAGGTCGATGGCAATATTGGGCCGAAAGCGGACCGTTCCGTGTGGGATTTCTGCTACTTTTACTTCCGTTGGGATACGCAATTGGAGCGGCTGCGTTATCAGGAGTTTCGTTAAGTCTTCATGCAAGTCACTTTTCAATTCGCAATTGCTAATATACTAATTTAAGCAGACGTACCCCGATGAGAGTTGAGGCAATCATATGCGTACTTTGGTAATAACTGTGATAATTCTTACCGCGATAATCGCAGCTCTATATAATTGGAGGTACGAACTCGGTTGGAGTGCTGTATTCATCATTAAGCCACCAGGGAATTTTAGTCATGAATCAATAGGGCCAGCACCGAATTATCATGCTAATGAAGCGTGGATTGCTCACGGAAAAGGCGATAACTCCGAAATCGGAGCCGTATTTTATATTCACCCTACGACGCTCCTAAAAGGCAAGACCTGGAACCAGCCTCTTGAAGATGCGCAGGCTGATAGCTTCCTAGAATCTCTCGCGCCCAAGCAAATTGAAATTTTCAAGCAATGGCCGGTTTATGCGCCGTATTACCGGCAAGCGGCATTTTACTCTTTTATTGATAAATCTGAGTCTGGGAAATTAGCCCGGCAATTAGCGTCGTCTGATGTGGTAGCGGCATTTAAGGTATTTGCGTCACAGCATACAGGCCCGATCATCATAGCGGGGCATAGTCAGGGCAGTTATCATGCTGTGGCGCTCATCGAGGCGCTTCGCGATGAGCCTGAATTATTGGCGCGTGTCGCTGTTGTGTATGCAATCGGTTACCCGATTCCTATCGACTATGTAAGTTCGAATACGCCTTTCAGAGAATGCCGCTCACCTGACCAGGTAAATTGCGTGTTATCTTTTAATGCAAGGGATAGAATCGCTTATATCCCTTCATTTCTTTCTTCCGTACCAATGCCGTCGGGGGAGAAAACTCATAATCCGTTGATGTGCTGGAATCTTACTTCAACTGAAACAGTGGTTTCGGGAGAATGCAATGAAGATGGCTGGCTTGTAGTAAAAACGCCGCCAGAAGAATACCGAGACTTCTTAATGTCACGCGGATGGTATCATACAGTTGAGTATAAACTTTTTCCAGAAGCTTTCCAAAAAGACGCACGGGCGCGACTAGCACAATGGGAGTTCTGAAAGCAGCCGTTCAGGCACATGTTTAGCGTAGGCGGTTATTGGCGAATTTTTGTCAATTTAATAATATTTGCTTGCACCAAATACACACCAGTTATAGCAGTTGCCCGGTAAGGTGTTGTTCTTAATAAATTAGTCCTAACACGGATGAAATTAGCAGGGCGCGCCTTCGACCACTTGTCCGAAGGCGAAAGTGCACGGATTTCGTTGAGTAGCAACGGCGGAAAAGAAAATTTTTATCGCACTGTCAAAGTTGGGATTGGCGTGGCTAGGCCGCCAGACGGCGCAGGTCGCCAAAGCTCACCAGTCGTCCTCCGCGCTCATCCCAAAGCGCGAGGCGGGCGCAACGCAGACTGTCGCGCATCGTGATGCGCGTCGCCAGCTTGTCTAACTCAGGCAGTGCGTCAAGGCAGGGCTGGAGTTGGTAGTTGGGAAGGCGACAGCATAAATGGTGGACGTGATGGAGGCCAATGTTGCCGGTAAACCATTGTAGCACTGGCGGTAGGGCGTAATAGGAGCTGCCGCCGAGCCCGGCTGCATGAAAATCCCAGCCTTCTTCTCGCTGCCAATAGGTTTCCTCGAACTGATGCTGTACATAAAACAACCAGCCGCCGATCCAGGCGGCGGTGATCATCATCGGCAGATAAACCGCGAGAACGAGCTTTACACCAAAGACCATCATGGCGCCGCCGAACACCACCACCATTGCCAGATTCTGCGCCATGATGCTCCGCAGCGCGCTGCGATCTTTGAAGCGGCGGCCAAAGGCCAAGCGTTGCAACACGATGAAATTTACTGGCGCGCCAATCAAAATCATAATCAGTGGATTGCGAAACAGGCGATAGCCAAGCCGTTTCAGGGGGGGCAACGTCAAATATTCGTTGACCGTCAGTGTCGGCACATCGCCGACGCCGCGCTTATCGAGATTTCCGCTCGTTGCGTGATGTCCTGCATGTGACTTTTTCCAGTTGTCGTAAGGCGTCATTGTCAAGACACCCAAACATCGACCGACGAAGTCGTTGGCTTTTCGCGACGTAAAAAATGATCCGTGCCCGCAATCATGTTGAAAGATAAACAACCGCACGAGCAGCCCGGCCGTTGGCGCGGAAAGAAGCAGCGATAGCCAGTACATCGTTGGGGCGGCAACGGCGATGGCCACAAGTCCCGCCAGAAAAAGCCCAAATGTAATGGATACTTGCATGGCGCTGCGTGCATTATTTGCAACGTAAGCCGAAAAATGCTGCGCCATGCGAACGGGCAGATCGTCATGATTTTCAGGCGATGAGAGAGTAGGCCGCTTCGCGCGCGTGAATTCTGTCTGGGACGT
>JAJFGC010000220.1 GCA_021776345.1 Hyphococcus sp.
GGATGTCTTTTACGGTCTTTTCGGCCGATCCATGCGGCCCAGGTTTATGTCTCATCTTCGCTCCTCCTCAGAGCTACGATGAACCAAAATCCTCCACTAACAAAATCCCTCAAAACGTCTCATGATCGCTGACGGGTTACAGGTGTACAATTGGCAGACAGAACCAGATTAGCCTCGCGTGAAACAGATCTGGCCTATTTTATATAGTGGCGCCCCGGAGCGTAGCGCTAGACCACTAAGCCCGGCGGCGCCAAAAATGACTTTCAACTCGGTAGTCGAGCAAACGTCAGTCCTTCATTTTATCTTTTACGTCACCGACTGCCTTGCGCGCCTTACCCTCTGTCTGGTCAAGCTTGCCTTTTACCTTTAGCGACGAATCATCGGTAATTTCGCCGGCAGCTTCTTTGGCTTTGCCTTCGGCATCTTTTGCCGCGCCTTTTACATGTTCTTTATCAGCCATCAGAATTTCCTTTCTTTGCGAAGCAGCAACTAAGCACTTCTCCGCTTTTTTAATATATGCAACGAACACTCTCGAAGCCCAATTGTTCCCCAAAGCACTCGCACAAATCGTGAGTAGTTGTGCCTAGGCCGTGCGATGTATGAATAGAAGTCAGTCGGGCAAGGCCGAAGGAATGTTACTTGACTTCCTTGAGCCCGGTAGAGCGCTTTTATGCAGCTTTTTCTTTTTCTGCCGGCTTGCGTTGATTGAAGTCTTGTACCAGACTCGCTGCACGACTGGACGAGATTAACTTCTTCGCGGCTGGAAACACTTCTTTCTCTTCTTCGTCGACGTGATGTTCGACGCGATCTTTCAGATGCTTCAGCTTCTTCAACCAAGCTGGTGATGACATATCGATGTCGTCAAGCTCCTTAATGAGATCAGCGGCCTCTTTGTGTTCAGCAACACTGTGCCGCGCCTTGTCCGAACCTTCTGGCCGTGACATCAGCTCGGCATAAAATGTCTGCTCCTCCGCTGAGGCATGCGCCTCAAGCTCCACCTTGATCTGCCGCCACAAGTTTTTCCTCGCTCGGGTGTCGCCTTCGGTGTCGGTAATGCGCTCGAAAAGATCGCGCTGATGTTCATGATCAGCAGTAAGCCGAATGTAAATATCCATGATGATGCTCCGTTCCGTCGCAGACTGTTGGTGAGTTGCAAACCGGCGACGCCGCACCCCAAAAAGGCCGGCGCCGCAAAATGCTAATTCGGCGCTTAGGGCGCGCGACCACGCACAAGGTGCATCACTATCGAAACTACGAGCAGCACCAGAAAAACAAAGAACAGAATTTGTGCGATCCCGGACGCTGCGCCAGCAATACCGCCAAACCCCAGAACCGCGGCTATAATCGCAATAACGAAAAAGGTAATTGCCCATCTGAGCATAGTGATCTCCCTATTTGTTGGCGCTGGTTTCAGCCAGCGGATTAGTGCTCCTCACCTACGTAAACACCAAGTTTAAAGGATGGTTCCCGACATACACATCGCTGATGGATAACCGGAACATTTTGATTGCGCCGGTTTAGTTCGCACATTACTGGAGCGAGATTGTTTTTTACCTCGGCAGAAGCCTCTACGCAGCGAGTCGGTTGTGGCGCTTCGCATGAATAGCCGGAGATATAGCCCAACAGCGTCAGTATTATTCGGCGCAGTCACGCCTGCGTGCTGACCCAGTGTGTTTCACTGGCACGCAGATTTTAGAAATTTCCTCGGAGCCGCCAATACCTAAACACGGGAAAATGGAACAATAAAAAGGTGGAAAACCAACCCCTCGAAAAATACAAATTCAAACCGCTAAATCGGCGGTCGCCCACGCAAAGCGCGCACCACCATTGATACGACGAATAGTATGAGAAACACAAAAAACAGAATTTTTGCGATTCCAGCAGCGCCAGCCGCAAGGCCGCTGAAGCCAAAAAATGCCGCGATTATCGCGATAATAAAAAAAGTAAGGGCCCATCCAAGCATGAAAATCTCCTTCATTTCTGTAGTCGCCGACCAGAACTCCTTCGCTATCGGCATTTAGGACACCTAACACTCAAAAGCGCGCTTCGTTCCCTGGCCGGTAACGAGTTCAAAATGCCAAGGGGTGGCGGTGTCCGGAACTAAAGCCAAACCACGATGTTTGAAAAGCAACAAACGATGGAGTTTTCGATGACTTTTGTGCTAACTACAATCTTGCTAAGTATGATTTTCGGAAGCACGTCAATCGCAGTTTCAAGCTTTTTTCTATTAGGCGATGACCGCTAAAGGCCTGGCTTAACAAACCAGACGGCGGTGTTTATGCAGACTGACGCGCGCGTTGCTTCGCCGGGCGAAACATTTCAGAATCTCCGATAAGCAAGCCCAGCGGGCGCAGCGTTTTCGAATAGTCGCAGATAATTTTGAATATCACTAAAACCGGGATTGAGATGACGGCTCCTGCGGGCCCCATATCCATGTCCAAAAACTAATATTGAGAATAATAGCGAGAGGACTAATCGTAAGGCGCACACCAATCAGTCGCGGCGTCACGATATTTGACTCTATAGTGGAACATTGGAGCTCAGATCGTGCCGACTGTCAGAAGAACAAACGCGGCATAGGCGCCTGACATCACAGCCGTGAAAACAACCGCTATCAAAAAGCGCCATTTCACGATGTCAAAGCTGGTGGATCGCGCAACCTCCCTGACGGCTTCACCAACTTCATTTGAAATACTGTGTGCGGTATAATTGGACAGCGCCAGAAGCAATCTATTGGGTCCAGTTTCCATGGTTATCATCGCCTCAGCATAGGCGCGTTCAAACGCAACACCCGCAATAAATTCTGTCAAGGCTCTGCGCAAATTCCAATTATTCTGGCGGATATGTTTCATGGCTGGTGCAAAATAGGGCAGCGTTTTTAGTGCGTCGCGGAACAAGAAGACACCGACGAGGAACCCGATTACAATTTTTAACCCTTGCGCACTCAGGTGCCCCAAATCAAATAGAAGATAAACGCCCCCGACAAGTGCGGCCTTAACAAACAAATTCACTGTGAATGCAAACAGCCGTTCTGAAATCACCTGCTTGATTTGCTTATCAAGCTCGGCCTGAGCCAACACTTGAGCAGCCTCTATGGCCGTCGGCATCTTGTTTTCAATCTGCCGGTTTATTGATTTTCGGCCAAGCGCTACGCCCCCGCCTATCGCCGCCGTCACCGCCACTATGAGAAGTCGTGAAATCATCAAGATATTTTCTAGGCTGAAAGCAACTATATCGTTCTATTGCTAAGATTTTCCTCTACGCAAGCGTTAATACGCTTAACCCTTAACCTCAACTGCTTCCCGTGAGCTTGAAGCCTCAACAAGGTGTTGAAAAATTCTTCGTATATCGTTACGGTAAATAAGCAACTCAGGGTGGAACTGGACCCCCATAAAAAAAGACAAGCTACTGTCTTCAATGACCTGAATTACGCCATTCTTTTCTTTTGCTGTCGCGCGAAGGTTAGTTCCGACACGCTTAATGGCTTGCTTATGGAGAGAATTAACCTCCGTCTCCTCATCGCCTATGGCCTGGCGAATTGCAGAGCCGTCCTCAAGAAATATGCATTTGCGAAAGAACGCTTTCCCCCAAATCCCACTGGGATACGTTGCGTCTTCATACTCTGCCGAGACGTCAGCATGAAGGGCCCCGCCGCGAACTACATTCATCATTTGCGCCCCGCGACATATACCAAGCGCGGGAATATCCTCCGCACTTGCTTGCTCCGCAGTTGCTATTTCAAGAGCATCACGAGCGCGATCATAGAGATACCCTTGTTTAGGCGTCTCATCGTAGACCATTGGAAAAATATCCTGCCCGCCGCCAAAAACGACACCATTTATGAGTAATTTTTTTCGGCTCTCAGCGGGGGTCAGCGCCACAGGGTCGCCGCCCGCAACCCTTACTGCCGCCGCAACGGCCGCATATGCCCAGTTATCCTTTTTCTCAGGTTTCGTAATGGCTATTACAGGCCGCAAAACTACTCCACTCCCTTAAACTTTAAAGTTTGACTTCATCTGGAAGCCTCCCGTGGCGCGCAAGTGAACTCAAAATAAACAGGAAACCAAGACCCGCTAGAGGATCTTCGTGCTCGGAGAATTCGTCACTGCTATTCTTCGCGATATCCATCGTATCGAGTATTCTGAAACACGCATCGTCAAGATCAACCACGCCTTTTAAGGCAACTGCTGATCGAGACAGTTTTTCAACTAGGCCGCCGCCGGTGCCCTTACTCCATACCCTACTCAGTCGACCAAAATTAATATCGGACTGTGCGATTTCTTGAGCTGTCGACGCCAGCCAAAGGCCTGGCGCCTTGGTGGTTTCGCCGACTATTGCTTCCCCTGCATCCGAAACTTGTCCATCAGCGAATAATTGGTATAGCAGCCACGGAAAATCGATGCCTGACTTCACAGAATGAAACAAGCCGGCCCAAAACCGAGGATTAACTTCGATAATATAAGGATCATCTTCGGGCTTTCCAGTCCAAAGAAAATCAATTTCAGCGACACCGTTCCAGCCCGTTTCTCTCATCAACTGCTGAGCCGGCTCAATAAATATTTTATCATCTACCGTCTCGCGGATTGCCCCGGCTCCTGTCTCACGAGGAAAACTCTTCAGATTGCGGTAGGCCATATGAGCGATCAATTTTCCATCATGAAACAGGCCAGTGAAACAATAGTCCTCTCCGTCTACCCGCTCTTGGATTAGCGGCGCCTCACCGTGCTTTTTGAAAAAATCAGCATGCGCCGCCATCGCCCCATCAAGGCTGTCATAAGTTTTAATTCCGCGGCCGCCAACGCCTGCAACCGGCTTGATCATAACCGGCGGGTGGAAATCTTTTATATTCCTCTCAAGCTCAATTTTATCATCCGTATAGAGTGTCTTTGGAACACGCGCCTTTACGCCCTTCGCCGTCTCTGCGAGATTTTCTTTTGGAAAAATCTTTGAGATACTCTCCCAAGTTGGCGCCGCTATGGTGATATGCGGCTCGAGCAGCTCTCGGTGACGGGCAATGATACGCGTATTTCGAAAAACCGGCATTAGAATGTAAGGACGATCGTCGTCCGGTTTGTATTTCTTAATATTCTGCAAAAGCGATTCGATGTAAGCGTCCTCACCATCTTCCGGGCTTAAGTGAAGAAATGTTTCGTCAACATAATTAGAAAACGACAAAACGGTAAAATCAACGTCATCACACCCAATGACTTCCACACCACGCCGGCTCAATGACTGGGCGATGACGAGGGACATGAGACTTCGACCATATGTAACAATGACGCGACCGGGTTTCACAGAGAATTTTCCTTGGTTCGAGTGATTATTTTCCCACAAACAGCAATCAACCTGAAGCGTTCCACGCAACGGCGCACCTCCCCTTCCTGTTCAAAAAACGGGAACCAATCTGCAGCCAACGTGTTTAATGGGTGAAGCACACCATTAGAGACCACGACATGAAGAACGCATTTATTACAGGTTTATTCGTCACAGCCTCAAGCGCGCGGTAAGGGAGACGGCAAAACTAGCAAGCTCAATACCAAACGCCTTCGTCCGCCATCAATCATCGGCGGCGGTTTCTTAGGGTACAGGTTCCATAGGGTCACAGGAGAATATTATGCAACGTGAAGACACTACAAACTTTAGTCAAAAGACCACCCATGCGGCTGGCGAAAGCGAGACAGATTTTTCATCCGAGATAGCGCAACTGCGCGCCGATTTGAAGGCATTGAAGGACGACCTGACATCAATCACTACAGCCGCAACGAAAGAGGCAAAAGCCACATTAAAAGATAAAATTTCATCTGCAGAAGAGCGTGTAAGCGATGCTGTTGACGTGGGGGCCACAGAAATGAAGGAAATCCAGCGCCAAACAGAACTCGCCGTGAAGAAAAACCCGTTAACCGCGATGGCGGCGGCGCTAGCAATTGGTTACTTCATCGCTGGCGTCACTAGAAAATAGAACATGTTTGTTTCAGCAATAAAAAAAGCGCACGACGCCGTAGAAGGTCTCGCCGTTGAGGCGGCATTCGGCATTGCCGCTATATTACTGGGGTGCGTTGCCCTTTTATTCGCCGCGGCTGGCGCTGCTTTTTGGCTATCAACACTCATGCCAGTTCACTTTGCGCTCTTAATCATTTCGGTTTCGGTTGGTATTATCGCGGCAATCGTTTTCTTTTTGGGGCAGCGCGAATTTACAGCCTCTCAAAGCGCCAAAGAAAGCTCATCGCAGTCAGCCTCGCCCCTCGCAGCAATCACAAAGTCATTCGGCTCTATCGCTGCACCGATGGACCTTATCGCTTCTGGTCTATTCGCCAGACAGATGAAAAAGGCGCCAATTGCGACGATTGCGGCGACCGCCGCGGTCGGCGCTATCGCGGCAATGATCGCAAATGCGGATGAAGACGCGGCCGCCTGATCAGCTCGGCGTAATAACGTTGAGGGATTTCGGTCGCATGCGAAGTTCCATCGGCCCTTCTAAATCCATCACCTCACCGTCAACCGTCGCTTGAAGGGCATGGTCGTCGCTGTCGACAACGCAAGATGCTGAGTTGTGGATATCAACCAGATCTGACTGTGTGAGGCCGGTTGAAAGAGCGTCGAATAAGACAGACAAAAAATCTACTGGCGACTTTGATTGCGCGACATAGATACCAAGTTTACCGCTATCCAACCGACTTCGGGACGGGCGCAAAAGATCGGCTCCATCATAGAAATTATTTGAGACCATTAATGTATTGGTTGAGGCTTGAATTGATTGTGTATCCATTTTTATCCGGTATTCGTTAACTTCCGAATGCGCCACCGCAGCAACAACTTCGCCGAGCGCGCCAACTTTCTCAATGATGCCATCGACATCACGAACATGTTCGCGAGATTCTGCGACGCTCGTATAAGCGCCAAAAACGACATTGTTCAAAAAAGCCATTTCACCGATAAAAGCGACGTCGATTTTATTTGTTTGAGGCGACGAAAGCTGGCGGATGGCGGTCAACAGATCGCTGTCAAAGCCCAGGTCGAGTGAAAGAGCGTTCATCGTGCCGCCCGGAAGCGGCGCCAATTTGAGATCGGAACCGGCGAGAACACCAGCCAGCGCAGCCATCGTTCCGTCCCCCCCGATGGCGTAAATATTCTCGATTTCGCCTATTTCGATCGCGGTAGCAGCCTGATCGATTAATTTGGAGGGGTCACCGTTCGCCACTTCAACAAGGAATTCGCCGTCAGCGCTTGTCTCTTGTATCGCACGAATGCAGTCTTTCACGCCCAGCGCACTGACTGCGCCGGATTTTTCGTTGATCAAAACAAGTGTTTTCGCCATAGACGTTAAATGCTGATTTTACATTGCAGTTCCAAAATTCGAAAAAAGTCGGAACTTTTTCCGATGATATCCATTCGTTGTATATGTCACAGTCAAATGCCCAAGTCGAACTCATCATTGTAAGTGAAGCGGATGTCCGCAGCTACGCGAAAAATCAGCTTTCAGCAGATCAACATGATGTCATCGAAGAAGCTCTGCTGGGGGACGAGCGAGCGCGCGAAGTAGTCCAGACACATGCGCCGCCGATCTATGAACTGCCTGTTGCAAGCGAGTTGCAGGGAAAACTTCAATCCACTCTTGAAAAATGCAAGGCATCTGTAGTCAGTTATGAGTTGTTGTCCCGCGCACCAGGGCCGGACACAGTTTCAAGATTTGCGATGAGCCGCTTCCTAAGCCGTTGGAAACTATTCGACGAAATTGAGCGCGCGACCAATCCCGATAACGACGAAATAGCCTCCATTGACAAGTTGCAAGGCGCGGACATTGCTGATGCGAGCGTGGAATACATGGTAAGCTCTACTACAAAGTGGGATTTTCAGCTTATCGAGGCCCTTCACAAAGCTTTCGCAACGGCCAATCGGCCTGCGTGGAAGGCGCAGATTGCTGACTGGATATCCAATATTGAAGTGGATATTAACCAAATTTCTTGGTTAGCTGGTGTACTTCCCGGACCCACGGCGCATAACCGCCCGACATAACCGGCCAGTAAGCGCCATTTCGGTAGCTTAGGTCACAGTCACACCGAAACTTGTATCACTTCCATATTTTGAGTAAGTTACTCTAACTGGAAGGAGCCGGTGGGGCTCGTTCAGAATCAATGCGTCTGGAATTTGAATGTCTGGCAACCAAAAGCTTAAACGCACTGAAAAGCTGCAATTGATGCTAGATGAGCAGGAGCTGAAGGCGATTGATGAATGGCGCTTTGAACATCGTATGCCGACACGCGCCGCTGCCATCAGAGAGCTTTTAAGGCGCGGCCTTCTGGCGGCTGTCCATCATAAAGCGCCAGACACTGAAGACGCCGCAACGGGCGATTTTGGCGTCGTCGATGATGAGGTCGAAGAAATTCTCTACGGCGATGGCGGTGGCGCGGCGAAATAAAGCTTCGTCCAAGCTGAATTTGGCGACTTTTGGGGCCGTTGTTATGTCAGACGCAGGAACACCGGCGCTGGTGATATGCGTAACATGAGTAAGTAACGCCACCTGCCATGCCGAGGGCAGCTCAATACGTTGATGATGCCATGGTTGTTCAATTAGCTCCTTCACCTCAATAACCTATTCTAATACAATATGTTACACTTACGACGTACACGTTTTGCTTTGCCTCGCTAAATTTTTGCCGCTAACTGTTTGGGCGTTCAATTTAACCCAAAGGTAAAAAAATGAGCGCGACATTTACAGCTTCTGAACTGAACGATGTTCTTCCGGCCCTTCGCCGCTTTGCTTTTTCTTTGACGAGAAATGAAGACCGGGCGGACGATCTTGTGCAAGACACCGTTGAGCGAGCCCTGATCAAGTCAGACTATTTTGAACAGGGCACAAACCTGCGGTCCTGGATATTCACCGTCTGCAGGCGCATTTTTTTGAACCAGATTCGCAAACAAAAAACGCAAGGCGTGTCGGTAGAGATTGAAGATGCTCCGCAGATGAAACTTGCTGCCGCGCCGAGCCAGGACATGACCATTACGTGTAAAGAGATGCTGACCGCGCTGGAAAAGCTGCCAATGCGCGACAAGGTCATTTTGTCGCTGGTGGCCGTTGAAGGCATGAAATATGACGAAGCCGCAACCGTTCTGGATGTGCCGGTCGGCACTGTTCGTTCGCGTTTGTCGCGGGCCCGTACACGTCTCAAGGAACTTACAGAGGAAGGCAGTGCGCCCGAGACGAGTGTTGCGGCTTAGACCGCGCCGAGCTTCGAAACTGCGCCCAGATGGAACCGAATTCCTATGCAGGTGTTTGAACCACTAGAAAACCCTAGGAGGGGCTAATGAATTCGAAAAATGGAATAATTGGACTGGTTGTGGTCGTCGTCGTCGTCGTTGGTGCGTTTTTGCTAATAAATGAAGCAAATGACGGGCCGCTGGAAAACGCTGCGGAAGATATGGATGACGCCGTCGACGAAATCGCGAACTAAGATAGCGGCTGACTAATCCCTTCAACCGCCAAGCCCACCCTCTCTCTCCCCGCTTGGCAACATTCGAGCAGCTCGGTTTGTCCGAGCTGCTCGTTTTGTCATGTCTGATTGGGAACTTTTTGCGCCAATGCGACCTATATATCGTGAGTGGTCGGATCTCGGCCCCTCTCAAAGGGACGCATCATGCCGCACAGACAACTCAAACGCTCCGAAAAACTGCAACTTTTACTAGATGAAGAAGAACTGACGGCTATTGATGATTGGCGTTTCGAGCATCGCTTTCCATCTCGGGCAGCAGCGCTTCGCGAACTATTACGCCGCGGGCTCCTCGCAAGCCCAGACCATGGCGAGCCGGAAACTCAGAACGTGACGACCGGTGAATTTCGTGTGGTTGACGACGACGCAAAGGAGATTCTGGAAAGCGAAAACAACCGCCCTAAGGGAACAAGCTCATGAATACAGCCACAACGGCCACGACACCAAGCGCCGCCACAAAACCTATGATGAAACGGTCATAGCGGCTAACATCAGGTTGGGCTGAGGTGACTGTGCGGGAAGTATTCACTTCATAGTCATCGGCATCATCATCGCGCACCGATAGTTTCACAGCAACCCTTAGAAGATCTTCGCGTAGCTGGACTTCGAAAAGCTGTTGCGCGCTTTTGGGATTCTCGAGTAACCACTCAAGAATACGAAGCCGCGCGCGCGGCTGTAGCTCGTCATCCAGAAACGCTTGAAGATCAAGCTCTGATGGTGGCAATTGTGTAATCTTGGTCATTAGATACTAACGCTATTCTTCCAGGGCGTCCTTCAACATCTTGCGACCGCGTGCAAGGCGTGAGCGCACTGTCCCCAATGGCTTGCCAATAATACGGGCTGTGTCGGCATATGACAGTCCGCGAAGCGCGACCAGCACCAGAACCTCTTTATACACCGGAGACAACCTATCAACAGCGCGCATCGCCTGAGTCAGAGCGAGTCTGGATTCTTGACGATTCGCGCAATCAATGGTGTACTCGCTTGGTTGTTCTTCTATCGATAGTTGTCCACGACGCCTGCGTTTTCGCGATTCGTTAAGATACGTATTCTTCATTAGCGTAAACAACCAGGCGCGAATATTAGTTCCAAGAATGAATGTATTTTCCAACCGGAGCGCCAGCAATACAGTTTCTTGCATAAGGTCCTCGCTCCATGCGGAGTTGTTGCAAAGATGGCTTGCGTAACGACCAAGGGTGGGCGTTTCCTGCTCGAGCAATTGCCGGAAGTCAGACATGCCGGCGGCCGCCCGTATATTCGCGTGGCCAGCGCCGCAATCTGAAGCCGATGCTGTAACCAACCAATAAGGGGCCTATTTTATGAACGTCATCAAAGCCCCTATAGAAATCTTGATGAGAGCATTGCTTGCCCGGCTGACGCACTATTGCGAAATCGGGGATGCAGAACGTGACGCGCTGCTCGCGTTGCCAATGCGTGAGCGTACTTACGAGCCGGGCGAGGACGTGATCGAAAAGGGCGACAATCCGGCCGAAGCGCTCATTGTAAAATCCGGGTGGGCGGCGCGGTACATTTCGCTGAAGGATGGGCGCAGCCAGATACTGAACTTTCTTTTGCCCGGTGACTTTTTTGATCTTCAGGTTTTTGTCACCGACGCCGCAGACCATTCGATTGCCGCCATTACAAAGGTCACCGCCTTGGCGATCCCTGGCCACGCTATGTTGGATGTCTTTTCCCAAGACAATAATCTCGGGCTCGCCCTCTGGTGGGCGACGCTTCAGGAAGAAGCCATTTTGAGAGAACAAATTGTCCGTAATGGGCGCCGGGACGCCAGCGAGCGCGTTGCTCATCTGCTGCTGGAGCTGCACCGGCGCGCCATGATCATCGGCGAAGGCGACAATACGGAATTTCGCCTGCCTGTAAGCCAGGTGCTGATTGCTGATGCGCTCGGTTTGAGCTTTGTGCACATCAATCGTGTCTTGCGGAGATTCATCAATGAGGGACTTATCGAAAAAGATAAAGACCTCATTGTTCTGAAGGATCGAGACGCGTTGATTGCGAAATGCGATTTTTCTGCGGATTACCTTCACCTTGACGCGGAACCGCCGCGCTATCGCCTGCGCCCCCTCGCTATTAGACCCTCTGGATAAGCCACCCGCCTTAACCCAGGTTAAGGCGGCGCCGACAGAAGGCCTCTATGGCTCCCCGCGGGGGCGACAGATTATGGCGTTCGTATGCGTAAAAAGTTGCGTGGAGATGAGGGTGTGTTCGCGCGCCTTCGCAGATTTCTCATCCTTTTGTCAGGTGACCTGGACTTAGCGGCGGGGATTTTGAAGGAAACTCAAATAACCCCTTTCATCGGGCCGTCACTCGGAAGACATGATAGAGCGTTTCAGATGAAACTCTATAAAGTGGCTTATCAAAAGATCATGGAAGTCTGTGAGCAAGCTGCGTCAAAATCCGCGCCTATTGCAAAATTTGACAGTAACGACGTATGTCTGTCCGGCGCAGCAAAACAATTGTTGCAGGAATTTCAACGGCTGCCGCTCGGCGCCAAAGCCGCGATGGCGCTCGTCGTCATTGAGCGGTGGTCAATTGACGAGACCGCCGCCATCATGGAAACGAGTCCGCAACAGATTCGCAAAAATCTTCTTGGAGCGCGCCGCAAGATAAGCCCGGACCTATGGCGGCAGGATTATCCTGTTGATTAGACAATGGAACTGATCCGGCCGATAAGTGTTGACCGTTCAACCATGGATATAAGGTTCCGGCCTGTTATTATCGGGCCCAGGGCATGCGTTGGCGTTAGGGGCGTTGTCGTTGATCTTACAAACCCAAATTGAACGCCGCGTTGTTGAAAACGTGAAGGCGACAGCCAATACGCTTGCAGAGAACCTTATAACTAGTGTCAAAGCCGCATGGTCATGGCTGGTGCAACAGGGCCCTGAACAGGCTCTTACTTTAGCTATATTTTTTGGCCTTTTTATTGGCCTGCGCATAATGCGAGGCATACTATGCGGCCTGCTCAGGTCGAAGAAACGGCCTGACTATGCGGTGCGCAACGTTGCGTCCGGGCTGATCGGGCGAACATCGAGCCTTTTCCTTGCCTTACTGAGCGCGGTCATCATCGCGCCATTTGTCCCAAGCCTCACAGCGCCCTCCAAGAGTGCGCTGGACACCGCTTTTATGATCATGTTCGTGGCGCAAGGCGCGATCTGGGTGCGAACACTCATCGCGCGTACGTCATCCGGCTATTTAAGCGACCATGACGCCCGTGATGGCGGCGCTGTATTAACAGCCGCAACGTTGATCAAAACCCTGTCCGGTTTTATTATATGGGCGATCGCAATCGCTCTGATACTTACCAATCTCGGCTATAGTATTGGCCCGATTATCGCTGGTCTTGGCGTCGGTGGTCTCGCGATCGGCCTTGCCGCCCAGAATCTCTTTAAGGATCTTTTTTCGTCTCTGGCGATTATTTTCGATCGACCATTCGTTCGTGGGGACTTCATTAAATTCAACAATGGCGAGTATACTGGCGATGTTGAAAAAATCGGCATGAAGACAACCCGCGTGCGGGCGCTTACTGGCGAGCAGATTATCGTCAGCAACTCTCAATTACTGGATAAAGAAATCAGAAACTTCCGCCGTATGAACCGCAGGCGCGGCGAATTTGACGTTGGCGTTGTTTATCAGACAGCCCATGACGATTTGCGACGGCTTCCTAAGCTTGTGGAAGAAGCGATTAGTAAGGTCGAAGATGTAACATTTGATCGTTGCCGGCTAAAAGAATTCGGTGATTCCTCAATTGTTTTTGAAACGGTATTTTGGGTAGAAAAACGGGATTACGATGCCTTCATGGAAAAGCAAGAAGCGGTCCTGTTCAACACGCACCAAGCATTTGAAGATGCCGGGCTTGAGTTCGCTTATCCGACCCGCACTCTTCATGTCGCCAGCAACCAGATGGCGATTGCTTAATCGATTAATCCATGACGGAAGCAGCGAAACATCATGCTTTGGCGGTAAATAAGACGCCGGCGAAGAAGGGTGTAGGGCGTTTATCCTCGCCGGCGTCGCCAGCATCCATTCCCCCAAAACGTAAATGGAATGCTGTGCCGTAGTAATGCTCCCAAGCATGAATTAGTTCCATCAACATCAAGTCGCCCTGCTCGCTCCCCAAAACATTGGCTCGGCCTGAAACTTTTATCGTTAGCGCGGGTTTCTCTCCATAGGCAACGCCGCTCAAGGCGCGGAGCTTGTGATATGGGGATAAAAATGACTTTACCAAAAAAATCTGGGCCCGCAGTGGCAGCGTTGTCCCTGATGGCGACTGCGGCTTGTGGCCAGGAATCAACTTCGGATGAGAAGCCCGTTAATGAGCCTGGCGCTGGTGAGTATGTGGAAGAAGCCGCTTCCGCAACTGGCGATGCCCTCGAAGATGTAGGGGCGGCAATCGTACAAGGCTTAGAGGAAACGACTGAGGCCGTTGGGGAAATGGTCGATAAAGAAGTTAGCGAACTCAACGCGCTAGGCTTGACCATCCGCAATATTTTGGGAGAAGAAGTGCGAACCCGCGGCGGCGTCGTTGCGGCCCGGATGGACGACTTGCTTTTCACTGCTGACGGCGAGCCTGCACTCGCAGTCCTGTCAGAAGGTGGCATGTTCGGTGTCGGTGACGACCGCGTTATCGTAGCGATCCAGCGGCTGCTCATCAAGCAAGACAGTTTAGGCGAAGTGTCCGTAGAGATAACAATTACCGACGAAGAATTGGAAACGTTGGGTGATGGCGTCTCGTTTATGCCGACTGATTTTTCGGTAGCAGGCAGGATCGATACGTCTCTCTTGAGCGCAAGGAAGCTTCTGGAAACCGCCATTTACAATGTCGATGACCAAAAAGTGGCCGATACTTATGATCTGGTCCTTGGGCCAGAGTGGAAAATAGATAATATTGTTGTATCGACAGGCGGTATCGCCGACGTCGGCGACCGTTTGGTTGCAGCTGACTGGACTATGTTCAGCCTGACTGACGATAATGCTGCTCTGAGGACAAGTGTAGCCATGCGTGACTTCGACGATTTACCCTTGTTCGTTTACGAAGACCTCGTCGTGAAATAAACCTGTCTACAGCGCGCAAAACATGCTTGCGTTGTATCGCCGAAACGATCGACCATTTATGCATGCAACTTTCATAAAAATTATCCAGGACTTACGCGCAAGTTACTGGTTCATCCCCGGATGTATGGCTCTTTGCGCCTTGCTATTATCATTCATCATGCAGTGGCTCGACACGCGATACGGCGCGAGCTGGCTTCGCGGTTTTGACTGGTTAACAGCAACTCGCACCGAAGGGGCTCGCGCAGTGCTAACTGTCATCGCCGGATCGACCATCGGGGTTGCCGGCGTCACGTTTTCCATCACTATTATTACGGTTTCCTAT
>JAJFGC010000023.1 GCA_021776345.1 Hyphococcus sp.
ATCGTTTGATACGAAAATGTTGCTTGAAGCCCGCTATGCCCATCGTTCAAAAGGCCAAGCAGGCCTTCGATCCGCACGACCTTCTCCGGTGTCGAAAGGTCAGGCAGGTCGCCCTTCAACATCTCGAAAGCCGCGTGAAAGTCCGCTTCCGGCGTCGCCTCGTAGGGGGCGGGATGGGTTTCCAGGATAATCGCTTTGAGCTGATCAATGTCGTCGCGCCATTGCGCGTTCGTTAGCTGCGTGTCGGCGGCGATCGCAGAAACACCCGGGCCGGTGAACAAGAAAACGGCGACAAACAGGCGAGCGAACGCTTTAGTCAGAGAAGATAAATTGGTCATGATGACCCCCCTTTTGCCGAAACCCTTAGCGGCGTTTGGCGCTAGGGGCAGGCAGCTTGAGGTCAGCCGTTCTTTAAATCAGACGAGTTGACGACACAGAGCAGGGAACGAGCGACAATAGAGGCATTGGGCGAACCCGCTATTTTTCGTAACGGAAACCAAGTTCAAGGCTGACCTGATAATAGGCGACCTTGTCCTTGTCGATATAGCCGCGGGTTTCCTTCACCTCAAACCAGTCGAGATTTTTGAGGGTTTTTGAAGAGGTTGAAATCGCGTTTTCGATGGCGTCTTCGATAGATTTTTTTGAGGTGCCGACGACTTTTGACACGGCATAGACATTGTCAGACATTGAGGTCCCTTTCTGTGCTGAGTTTAATAGAAACAACAACGCCAGCGAAGGCAAGGCTCAAAGGAATTACACCCTAAGCCACCGCTTCAACGCTCGCGACTTCCGGCACATAATGCTTCAGCATATTTTCAATGCCGGCTTTCAGGGTCATCGCCGATGACGGGCAGCCGGCGCAGGCGCCCTGCATGGCGAGAAAGACGACGCCGGTGCGCGGCTCGAAATGCTTAAAGACGATGTCGCCGCCATCAGCCGCGACCGCCGGGCGGACCCGGGTGTCGATCAGCTCGATGATTTGCTCAACCACTTCGCGGTCTTCGCCTTCATAATCCTCCAAAGGCGTCGCTGGTTTGCCGGAGGTTTTTTCCGCGCCTTCGTTGAGCACGGGCAGGCCCGCGGTGAGGAAGTCCGCAATGGCGCCGAGGATCGCCGGTTTGATGTGCATCCACTCAACCGCTTCGGCTTTCGTTATCGTGATGAAATCACCGCCAAGATAGACACTCATCACACCGTCGGTCTCAAACAGCGTTTGCGCCAGCGGCGACGCGGCCGCCGATTCCATTGTTGGAAAATCCATACCGAGCGCGCCCACGCCCAGGATCGCCTGGCCGGGGAGGAATTTCATCGATTGCGGGTTCGGCGTATCTTCGGTCTGGATAAACATGAATGCGTCTTTCGGTGTAACGAGCCGATTACGTAAGCACTTTAGCGAGAGGCTGCAATGGCCCCAGCGCTCCGCCTAACGGTGTTTTTCGATATAGGCTTTCAACACCACGGCGCTGTTTCGCGCCTCATCCTTGGCCGCATAGACAAAGGTCACCGCAGCGCCCTTGCACATCTCACTGAGGCGGTCCACTTCCTCTGAATTGGCGTTCAGCTCTTTTCGGTAGCGTTTTTTAAATTCCGGCCACTTCTCCGGATCGTGATCGTACCATTTTCTGAGCTCAGGGCTCGGCGCGATCTCCTTGACCCAGTCATCGAGCGCGGCCTTTTCTTTCGTGACTCCGCGGGGCCACAAGCGCTCCACCAGAATGCGCTTGCCGTCGGATTTTGCCGGCGCCTCATAGGCGCGTTTCAATTTAATTGTCATCGCTTTCACTTCTCGTCCAGCTTTCTTGCCACGTCCCGAGCGACAGCGTAAGCGCTAGGGTTCGATATTTCGGCAAGGGACGCGACATGGACGACAACACAACCAAATTCACCGATCAGGAAGCCCTCGATTTCCACACGCGCGGCGGCAAACCGGGCAAGATCGAAATCACGCCGACCAAGCCGATGGCGACCCAGCGCGACCTCTCCCTCGCCTATTCACCGGGCGTCGCCGTCCCGGTCCAGCGGATCGCCGACGATCCGGACAGTGCTTATGACTACACGTCCAAGGGCAATATGGTCGCCGTGATCTCCAACGGTACGGCCATTCTTGGTATGGGCAATCTCGGCGCGCTCGCCTCAAAGCCGGTGATGGAAGGCAAATCCGTTCTCTTCAAACGCTTTGCCGATATCGACTCGATCGACATCGAAGTCGACACCGAAGACCCGGAAGAATTTATCAACGCCGTCAAATATCTCGGGCCGGCCTTTGGCGGCATCAACCTTGAGGACATCGCCGCCCCGGCGAGCTTTGAGATTGAACAGCGCCTGAAAGAGCTGATGGATATTCCGGTCTTCCATGACGACCAGCACGGCACCGCGATCATCGCCGCCGCCGGTCTTCTCAATGCGCTCGACATCACCGGCAAGTCGATCAAGGAAGTCAAGATCGCCGTATCTGGCGCCGGGTCTTCCGCTTTGTCCGTGATCGGATTGATCAAGGCGATGGGCCTGCCTCATGACAACGCGCTCATCTGCGACTCCAAAGGCGTTCTCTACAAAGGCCGTACCGAACGTATGGATCAATGGCGCTCCGCCCATGCGGTGGAAACCGACAAACGAACACTCGCCGACGCTATGGAAGACGCAGATGTCTGTATCGGGCTATCCGTCGCCGGCGCCGTCTCGAAAGACATGGTCAAATCGATGGCGAAAAACCCGATCATCTTCGCCATGGCCAACCCGACGCCAGAAATCACGCCGGAAGAAATCCGCGAAGTTCGTGACGATGCGATTATCGCCACCGGCCGGTCGGATTATCCAAACCAGGTCAATAATGTGCTTGGCTTTCCGTATATTTTCCGCGGCGCTTTGGATGTGCGCGCGCGCACCATCAACGAAGAAATGAAAATCGCCTGCGCCGAAGCGCTGGCGATGCTGGCGCGTGAGGACGTTCCCGACGAGGTTGCCGCCGCCTATGGCAAACGGTTGAAATACGGGCCTGGATATATCATCCCGACGCCATTCGACCCGCGGCTAATCTCAGAGATCCCGCTGGCGGTCGCCAAAGCCGCCGCCGATAGCGGCGTCGCAAGAAAACCGATCGAGGATATGGACGCCTATGAGCAAAAGCTCGCCGCGCGCCTCGACCCGTCAGCGTCATTCCTGCAAAAGATCTATTCGTCCTTGCGCGGCTGCGAAACGCCGAAGCGGATCGTCTTTGCCGAAGGCGAAGAGGAGACAGTGGTGCGCGCCGCCTATGCCTTCCAGCAGGAACGCCTCGGCACGCCGATTTTGATCGGTCGCGACGAACAGATTAAAAACGCCCTCGCCGATGCCGGCCTGCCGGTCAACACCAAATTTGAGACCTATCATTCGCGCACAGCAACCCATAATGCTGCCTATACAGAATATTTATACAAACGCCTCCAGCGCAAGGGGTTTTTGTTCCGCGATGCGCAGCGTCTCGTCAACACGGACCGAAATGTATACGCCGCCTGCATGCTGGCCCATGGCCACGCAGATGGCATGGTGACCGGCGTCACCCGGCACTATGATGTGGCGCTTGACAATGTTCGGCTCGCGCTTGAGCCGCGCCCCGGCGAGCGCTTGATCGGCGTGTCGATCATCCTCACCAAAAACCGCACGCTCTTTGTCGCGGACACAAACGTCACGGAATTGCCGACATCAGAGGAGCTTGCCGAAATCGCTGTGCAGGTTGCTCATGCCGCGCGCCATCTTGGCTTCCCGCCAAAGGTTGCGTTCGTTTCCTATTCCAACTTTGGCAACCCGGATACGGCCCATTCGCGCCGCGTCGCGGGCGCCGTCGAACTCCTCGACAAGCGTTCTGAAGTTGACTTCGAATATGAAGGCGAGATGACGCCGCGCATGGCGCTCAATGAAAAATTCCGCGGCGTCTACCCATTTTCGCGGCTCACCGGTGAAGCAAATGTTCTGATTACGCCGGGCGTTCACTCGGCGGCGATTTCAACCAAGCTGCTCGGCGAAATCGGCGGCGCCACGGTGATCGGCCCGGCGCTAATCGGGCTGGAACGGCCCGTACAGATCGCACAGGTCGGCGCCGGCGTGACCGATATTGTCACCCTCGCAGCGATCGCCGCCTATGAGCTCGATGATGAGCATCGCAGCTGGGCGAAAAAGTGCGGGTAAAAGGCTTAAGGCGCTTCAAAAGCAATAATCGTATCCGGGCTCGTGGGCGCAGCAAACAGCCCTTCTGAAATATCGAAGTCAGCCAAGTAAGATTGGCCGCCGAACATAGGCTCGGTGTCACCACTTGCTTTTACGTGATACAATAGCCGATCACCGATAGCGGAAACATAAAAGCCACCATCGCCGTCGGGCTTAACACCCTCCAAGTCGTAAAGAAGTCCTGTATCGCCAACAACTTCCATATTGCCATTTTCACGATCGACACGGATCAGGTGATACGCCGCAATGACAACCTCTTTTAATGTTGCGTGAATGCCGTTGGCGAATTGGAGACGTTCGTCATCTTGCGCCCAAAGAATCAGCTCACCATTTCTGAGAAGATACACAGCATTCGTAGCCGAGCCGGTGACAAATACCTCGCCCGCTTCGGTAACGGAAACGTCATTCAATAGGGGCTTTTCATCCAGTGTATTGTAGAAAGCCCGTATTGTACGAGCTGGAATGTCAACTTCTGCAAGTCGATCAAAATCGACCACTCATAAAGTGTCTCCCTCGACAGCAAGCCCCGTGGGCGCATTGAGGCTGTCTAACCAAATCAATTCCTCAACGAGGCCGTCAAGAGAAAGTCGAGAGATAAACCCCTGGCCATTGCGTTCATACCCGTTCACGTTGGAAACAAAGATCGATCTGTGGTTTCGAGAAATTGCAGCGCTTTCTGGACTTTTAAATTCATCTGTCGTCATCCACGCTTGCCGCCAGACATTGGCAGAGGGCTTCGTATCAAGCTCAACTTCTGTTGAACATGACGCGCAAAACTGCAGCGCGACAAAAACTAGGGCGATGGTCGACTTGAATGAGTTCATATTCCAAATCTTACGTGTGCTGCTTTCTGAATTTCGCCGATTGTTTTTTTACTACCGCCGCCGCCCAGGGTCGTGGCAACGCCTTCATCAGCCAGACAGAAAACTTGTTCCAGGCGCCCGGCACATAAACCACATGACCTTTTTCAACCGCCGCGATAGCGCCGTCGACAACCGGTTGCGGCTGCATCACCATATAGCCGGGCAATTTCGAGATCAGCGCGCGCGTGTCGTTAACGTCGTGAAACTCGGAATACGTAAAGCCGGGACAAAGCGCCGAGACGTTGACGCCTGTACCATCACATTCTGCCGCCAGTGATTGCGCGAAGCTGACCAGAAAAGCCTTTGACGCGCCGTACAGCGTGTGCCCCGACGAGCCGGGCACGAGCCCCGCAACCGACGAAACATGGATGATACGGCCATAGCCGCGCTCACACATACCCGGCAGCACAAGCCGCGTCAGATGGGCGTAACTCGTCACCATCAGCTCAATAAACTCGCGATGGGTCTGCCAGTCGTTATCGCCATAATGACCAGGCAACCCGAAACCGGCATTGTTGACGAGAATGTCGATCGTCACCCCGTCGGTGCGCAGTCGATCCGCGATTATCGCTGGCGCGTTCGCGTCGGCAAGATCCGCTGCAATAATTTTTACATCAACATTATGCGCCGTCTTCAGTTTTTCGGCCAACGTGTTGAGGCGGTCTTCCCGCCGTGCGGTTAACACAAGGTTTGCGCCCCGCGCTGCGAAAGATTCGGCGAACACCGCGCCTATTCCTGCTGATGCGCCGGTAATGAGCGCCCATTTTCCTTGATAGATCATAGCGTCTGTTCCAGCACTTTTCACGCAACATCGTCAAGCTCACGCGCGCGTGACTGTTTTTTCGATGAAGCGAGGAGGCATCGCGCCAAAGCGTATTTCAAGTTTTGCACCGTACGCGTAGCATCTCTTTGTCGATGATCTTGTTGGTTGATGTTAAGTAGCAACGCTGGACCATCGATCCCTTAGGGGGCGCGCAACCTAAACCTAAGGAGTACGCCATGTCCCCGAAACTTATTGCCTCCATCGTCGCCGTTTCTGCTATCGCTATTGCGGCAACCCCAGCCAGCGCTGGCGACCACGTCGCCTTTTCATTTAATTCCAGCGAGCTTCGAACGGCTAACGGCGCGCAAAATCTCCACACCAGCCTGATGGCAAAAGCCGAGCAGGTTTGCACCACCGCCGGCCGGCGCTCGATCAGCGACAAGAATTTCGAGCAACAATGCACTGATCAACTGGCCAATGAATTTGTCGCCAAGATTGATCATCCGCGCTTGGACCACGTGCATAATGCAACTCAAGGCTCGGTCCGGGTCGCCAAACGGCGTTAAGCCGCGTCTGACTTTAGCCCATCCTTGGCGGGCTTGTGCTTATAGCCCGCCAAGGCCTCAACATACGCGCCGGGGAAACCAATCATCAACCGGCGACCTTTGCGCGGCCCGCGCCTGGCGCGGCCATGAGCGCTCCGTATCATGACGATCATAATGCCGAGAAAACAGACAGGCCCCGCTATGCCCAGATCAACCGCGAGCGATAAATAATAATTATCGAGCGACAGGGCGCGGCCATAATAGCCGACAATAAGCGCCGACCGGTCGGTTCCGCAGCCGGGGACCGGGCGCTTGACGATTTTCGGCCAGGCCATCGTGATCTGGTCAATCCGCCCTTGCGACGATCTCGCGGCGCGCACGGCGTCGCCCCCGCAGCGCCGTTGATGAGAAATGGTTAATCGGTTTTATCTTTACGGGTTAACCAACACTGGGATTTGCGCGACGGCAACGATCACGTGTATGAGGGAACCAAGCAGCGGATTTTGCATGACAATTGCAGTTAAAGCCGTGCGGTTGGCGTCGCATATTTGCGCCGTCAACGGTTAACAATGTGAGCGGATAGGGCCTCAGATTTTGGAAGCACTTGAATTCATCGCCATCCTCACCGTCTTTGCGGTTGTGCTTGTCTGGTACATCCACAACGTGCAGACCGATAGCGAGGGGGAGCGCGGGCTGCTGGCGATCGCGGCGGACCCGGAAACGGCAAAGCCCGGCGCGCCGCAATCTTCCTACCGCATGAAAACACGTCTTGCGATGCGTGCGCATGAACGCCGCGACGCCGAAGGCGTTAAAACCGCAGCCCAGGCGACGCCCGCTTATCGTGTGCTGGATGATGGCGACCGGATGCGCCGCAAATTCCGCCGCCAGGATGAATCGCGCTATCGGGCAAAAGACAAAACCGCACGCTACAAGCCACGCAATGGACCGACTGCGGCATAAGGCGTTTTTCTACCCTCTTCATTTTTATTGCGTCCCGGCGCAAAACGTGACGGCGGGCGCGTCTAAGCGCTCGCCCAATGAAAGACGCAGATGGCGCTTGACCAGGAAAATCAACCACCCAATCACCCGCAGATACCGACGCCACATGTCGGCGTTTTACTGGTCAATCTGGGAACACCGGATCAAGCAACACCTGGCGCCGTGCGGCGTTATCTGCGTGAGTTCTTAAGCGACTCGCGAATTGTCGATCTGCCCCGGGCGCTATGGCTGCCAATTCTCTACGGCGTCATTTTAACGATCCGCCCCGGCCCGACCGCAAAAAACTATAAAAAGATCTGGCGCGAGGAGAGCAATGAAAGCCCGCTGCGCTATTATACTCGCGCCCAGGCAGAAAGTCTTGGCAAACGGCTCGGCGGGACGATCATGGTTGATTGGGCGATGCGCTATGGCTCCCCATCGATTGCCGATCGGTTAAACGCGCTTAAGCAACAAGGGTGCTCGCGCATCCTGATTATCCCGCTCTATCCGCAATATTCAGCGACCACCACCGCAAGCGTCGCCGACGCGGTCTTTGATGCGATCAAGAAAATGCGGTGGCAGCCGGCGATCCGGATCGCGCCCGCTTTTCACGATGATCCGGTCTATATAGACGGCCTCGCCAACATCACCCGTCACCGGCTTGGCCAACGCGCACAGGGGCCAGAGCGGGTGCTGATTTCGTTTCATGGATTACCGCAACGCTATTTCGACGCCGGCGATCCTTATCATTGTCACTGCGCAAAAACCGCGCGGCTCTTACGTGAAAAAATGGGGTGGACGGAAGAATTTGCGCCAATGACGTTTCAGTCAAAATTCGGCCGGGAAAAATGGCTTGAGCCCGCGACCGTGGCGACAATTGAGACGCTTGCTGGTGAAGGCGTCAAAAACATTGCGGTCATCACGCCGGGCTTTGTCTCGGACTGCATCGAGACCCTTGAGGAAATCGATATCGCCGCCCGTCAAACATTCACAAGCGCTGGCGGGGAGAATTTTGACGCCATTCCGTGCCTGAATGAGTCCGACGAAATGATCGACTTATTGGAAGCGCTGACCCGGCGCGAAACCGCCGGCTGGCTCGCCTGATCGCCTGATCATCTTAACCTTTCCGGTTTCCTGTTCCTTCCGACGCGCCAGCAATTCCGCTGATCGCGTCAGCCATTGCCGCGCGCGCCGTCCATAGTAAAGATGACATCAAGCAAAACAGGCTAAGCTCTTTTTCAATATGGATTTTTTTGACGCTGAATTCTGGTCGATTTTCATGGATCCGGAGAAATACCGGGCCTTTATCGATCAATTAGGCCCCTGGGCGCCGGTTGGCGCGGTCGGGGCGATGATTGTCGTATCGTTCCTGCCCTTGCCGGCGGAGACGGTCGCCGTCGCCAATGGCGCGGCCTTCGGCCGTCTTGAGGGATTTATCCTGACCTGGATCGGCGCCATGATCGCCGCCATTATCGCCTTTTGTCTTGCCCGTGCGCTCGGCGCGCCGATCGTCAATCGTTTCGTGCCGAAAAAAACGCTTGCCGGTTTTGAGGCGCGGGTGCGCCGCCGCGGCGCGCCTTTCCTGCTGCTTGCGCGCATGATCCCATTTGTTCCGTATACGGTCGTCAATTATGGATCAGGCCTCAGCCCGGTCCCCTTCCGCACCTATCTCTGGACATCCGCCATCGGCATGGCGCCGCCAATCTTCGCCTTTGTCTGCGTTGGCGCCCTGATGATGGAACAGCCCTGGATCGGGTGGGTCTCGCTTGGCGCTGTTCTGCTGGTCTTTGGATTGCTGGCCTACTATTTGCGCGATCACCTGTTTGGCAAAGCCCCGGCGCCAGAACAAAGTTAGACTTCCCTGGCTACCAGGGCGAGGAACGCCTCAATCTCTTCATCGGTGCTTTTGAAGGACGCAATCAATCGGTGCATACGTCCGCCCGCCGGATCGCCCGGCGTCACCCATGGGAAAAATATCGCGCCTTTCTCCTTCAACCGATCGGCGACACCATCAGGGAAGCAGGCGAAAACTTCGTTGATCTCAGTCGGGTAGGAAATCTCGACGCCGTCTATCGCC
>JAJFGC010000221.1 GCA_021776345.1 Hyphococcus sp.
CAACGGTTCCTTTGCATTGCTGCCGCGCCATATTGATTTTACAGCGCCGCTATCAGCGGGCGTTCTGACTTATGTGACACGGTCAGGGGCTGAGAGAATCCTTGGGCTGGATGAAGGCGTTCTTGTTAAATGTGCAGACGATGTGCGTATTTCGACGCGCAGGGCCTCATTAGCGCCGGACCTCGATCAACTCCGTGAACATGTTCGCTCTGAGTTTGAAGCCCCGTCCTCGCACACCGTTGCTGCGCGTTCAGCATTGGCCAGGCTGGAGCTATCGCTCGTACGCCGTTTCATTGAGTTGGAACATCAATCATGAGCGGAGAACGCGAACAAGAGCGAATGCAACGGCGCACCACTATGATCGAACGCACGGCCTCGCGGAAACTACGGGCGCGATCTGAAAAGCGCCAAAGCATTCTGTTTGGATTTGGTATGTTTGGACTAATTGGATGGGCCGTAGCAGTCCCGACGCTCATTGGTGTTGCAATTGGCATTTGGATCGATCGAGCGGCTCCTTCTGATTTTTCCTGGACTCTCGCACTACTCGTCGCCGGCGTATGCATAGGATGCTGGAACGCATGGTTTTGGATTAATCAAGAGCGGCGCGATGAAATTGGCGATGGGAGGGATTAGCGATGAACATTTTTTATTTCTTGGGATCGTTAATCTTGGGAATAGGCTTGGGCGCTTTTTATTTCCTTACACTCTGGCGCTCCACAAATGCCTTGGTCAGCGCCGGATCAGTTGGTGTGGGATATCTCATCACAAGGATACTATCAATTTTCTTTATTTTCGGTTTGCTTGCGAGCCTGCTTTCAAGCGGTATCGACCCCAGTTATGTGCTTGCCTCGATGATCGGCTTTTTTCTGGCGCGCGTTGCTGCAACACGATGGGCGCAGTTGCCGCCTTCCGCGAGACAGCGCGTAGAGGAGGCTCCTCATGCGCCTTAGCCCTGATGAGTGGATATTGTGGTCGTGGCGTTGGTTTGATCTCAGCGCGACGATTGTTTTTACGTGGCTCATCATGCTGGGTCTTGTGGCGCTCGCATTTTTAGTGACACGAAATCTCTCGATTGACGAAAAGATTTCACCGCTTCAAAACTTTCTGGAAGTTCTGGTTAGCGGCCTCGTCGATCAAATCAAGGATGTCAGCCACGACGAAGCAGCCCGTTACCTCCCTTTCATTGGCACTCTTTTCATCTTCATAGCCACCGCCAACCTGCTCTCGATTATTCCAGGCTATTTGGCCCCCACCGGTTCGCTTTCGACAACAACAGCGCTCGCGCTTAGCGTTTTTGTCGCCGTGCCCGTTTTTGGCGTCGCTTCCCGTGGTGTCGGCGGTTATATAATGCAATATTTGCGGCCGACGCCATTCATGGCGCCCTTCACAATTATCAGCGAATTCTCACGAACAATCGCACTCGCCATTCGTCTCTATGGAAACGCTATGAGCGGCGCCTTGATCGTTGGAATTTTGATCAGCATTACCCCGTTTTTCTTCCCAATCGTGATGCAGTTGCTTGGGCTGCTCACAGGTCTAATTCAGGCGTACATTTTTGCTGTCCTCGCGATGGTCTATATCGTATCGGCAGCGCAGGCGGATCTATCAAAAAATAGCAAAGCCAGAACATCTAAAGTGGAGGGTTAAGTGGATTCAATAGGTCTTATCGGCGCCGTTTCAATTCTAACCGCCGGATTGACGATCGCTATCGGGTCAATCGGCCCTGCATTCGGTGAAGCACGCGCCGCATCGCAGGCGCTTTCGGCGATCGCACAACAACCAGATGAAGCAAACACGATCACCCGTACGCTCTTTGTCAGTCTTGCGATGATCGAATCAACGGCGATCTATTGTTTCGTTGTTTCCATGATCTTGATATTCGCAAATCCATTCTGGACCGCAGCCTTACAAGCGGGAGGGTGACGCGATGGAGATCAATTGGGTCACTGTCGCGGCCCAGATCATTAATTTCCTCATTCTCGTTTGGCTGTTACAGAAGTTTCTTTATGGGCCGGTCACGCGAGCGATGTCAGCGCGCGAAGAGGGCATACGAAAACGGTTAGAAGACGCCGATGAAGCAAGGCGAGCCGCGAATGAAGAGGCAAATGCGCTAAAAACTGAGCGCGAAGATCTGGCCCGACAAAGGGATGAGTTGTTGTTAGCGGCGCGCGCGGAAGCGGAAGCCTTGCGGCATTCGCTGGAACGTGATGCGCGAGAGAAACTCGATCAGGAGAGCGAACGCTGGCGTGATTTACTGCATGCAGAGAAAAAAGACTTTCTCTTAGATGTGCGTGCGCAAACAGAGAAGGAATTCTTCGCGTTAGCGCGAAAATCGCTTAAGGACCTTGCGAATGCGCCTTTGGAGAAGATGCTAGTCGATAAATTCATTGAGCAACTCGCTATGGCGCCGGATAGTGAAAAGGAAAAGCTGGTAAGCGCCGCTCTAGGAGAAAAAAACTGCGGTCAAATTCAATCTGGGTTTTCAATTACGCAAGAAGATCAGGCGAAACTCCAAACTGCTGTCAACGATCTGATCGAGAAGGATATAAAAGTCGACTTCAGCCAGGAACCAGAATTGATCGGTGGGATAAAATTACGTTTTGGCGGACAAAAAGTTGAATGGAGTATCGCAAAATATTTGGACACTCTTCAAGAGCGTTTGTCTGGTCTGGTTCCTAAAATCGATCAGCCGGCGGACCGTCACGCTGCGGAATGAGCCATTCCATGCAATCCAATCTGAAATCAGCTTCTTTCGAGTTTTTCGACACTTTTGTTGAGGCGCGACAAACGACGCGTATGGATTTTACAGCTACAGAGGTTGGGCTTGTTAAGGAAGTCAGCAAAGGCGCCGTCGAAATCAGCGGTTTTTCTGAGGTGCATGCGGACGAATTGTTGGCGTTTCCAGGAGGGTTGATGGGAATTGCATCGACTATCGCGAGAACGGCTGTAGGCGTTATCCTACTGGGTGACGGCGATGACCTCCAAGCAGGAGATGAAGTCAAACGCACGAAGCGCGTTATTGATACGCCTGTTGGCGAAGGATTGCTTGGCCGTATCGTTGACGGTCTCGGTCGCGCGGTCGATCAAGGCGGTCCAGTTAAGTTCAGTGAGCGGCGGCCTGTCGAGCGCCCGGCACCGGCAATTATGGACCGCGCGCCTGTCAGCACGCCGTTGCAAACCGGTATTAAGTCTATCGACGCTGTCATCCCGATCGGCCGCGGTCAACGCGAACTCATTCTTGGCGATCGTCAAACCGGGAAAACATCAATCGCCGTCAATACGATGATTAATCAAAGGCAGGACGGTGTGCTGTGCATCTATTGTGCGATAGGCCAGCGCGCTTCAGCCGTAGCGCGCGTCGTTGATGAGTTAAAGAAAAGTGACTTGATGAAACAAACAATCATTGTCGTTGCTGGCGGCGATGAGGCGCCAGGGTTGCAATTCATAGCACCCTACGCCGCCACCACTATGGCGGAGTATTTCATGGAGCAGGGCCGCGATGTATTGATCGTTTATGACGATTTAACACGCCATGCGCGCGCATATCGAGAATTGTCTTTACTTTTACGTCGACCGCCGGGGCGCGAGGCTTATCCCGGCGATATCTTTTACGTTCATTCCAGGTTGCTGGAACGTTCGGCGCATTTGTCTGCAAGCCGCGGCGGCGGGTCTCTAACGGCCCTTCCTATCGTTGAGACGCAGGCGAAAAATATTGCAGCCTATATTCCGACAAATCTCATATCGATTACAGATGGGCAAATCTATTTGTCTCCAGAATTGTTTAGTAAAGGCGTGTTGCCGGCGATTGATATCGGCCTTTCAGTCTCCCGCGTTGGCGGCGATGCCCAACGCCGAGCCTATCGCGCCGTCGCGTCGGATTTGAAGCTTTACTACGCGCAGTTTGAGGAATTGGAGACGTTTTCCCGCTTTGGTGCGCGTCTCGACGACGAAACTAGAGGGCGATTAGAGCGCGGGCGGCGCATACGCGAAATTCTGAAACAAAGTGAAAAGGATCGAATTAGCGTCGCCGAACAGATAACCATTCTAATGGCCGCGACATCGGGTCGCCTTGATGCCATTCCTGTTAAAGTCCTACCGGATGCAGACGCCAGAATTCGGCGCGCAGTCATGAATATTGAGGCTCGCCGCCGCAACGCGCTTTTCGATGGGGCGGAGTTTGGGGACAAGCAAAAAACGGAAGTCCTCGCAATCGTTGCTGATGCGCTGAGCGGCGTCGATTATTCCGTCGAGAAGGACGCATTATGACGGCGATGGAAACGCTCATGCGTCGCCGTGAGGTGGGCGAAGACTTGCATTCCGTCGTCCGGGTTATGAAATCGATGTCCGCCGTTAGCATCAAACAATTTGATGAAGCCGCTGACGTCGTGCGCGCCTATGAGTATACTATTCGACTTGGCCTGAAGGCTCTGATGCAGCGATCGCGGCCAACTCAAAACCCGCCAGCCTCGGGTGGCAATGCGTGCCTTATCATAGCGATAGGTTCGGACCGCGGACTTTGCGGCCGCTTTAACGAGGCTGTTGCCGCTTGCGCGAAAAACACATTCCAGGAAGCCGAATCTCGTGGTGAGGCCGCTTTGGTGTTGTCGATCGGCGTTCGGGTGGCGGAACACTTGGTGAGGCTGAACATTGATAGCCAAATCGTCCTCTCGGCGCCTCCAGCAGTGACTGCGATCTCTGATGTTGTCGAAACTCTAGTCGTCCATATTGATGAGTTGCGGGGCGCCGCCGCCATCGAAAAAGTCAGCGCCGTTTATAATACGAGAACCAGTGACAGCAACGCCAATGCAACGAAAGAAGGTATCCTCCCCATTTCTGAAGACTGGTTAAGTGAGCTAATAGACGATCCCTGGCCAGCGCGCGGATTGCCGACATATTCGGTATCGCCAGATGAGTTGTTTTCAACGCTGATACGCGAGCATCTTTTTACGCGTCTATTTCAAGCGATCACCGAGTCAGCAGCCAGCGAGCATGCCTCGCGCCTGGCGGCAATGCAGCGCGCGGACAAGCATATTGAAGACTTCCTGTCCACGCTCAATGCAGAAATTAGAGAACGCCGACAAAGCTCCATTACGCAGGAGCTGCTTGATATCGTGGCAAGCTACGGCGTTTTACAATCTCGGCGTTTCGAGGCGCTTGAATCTGAAGCGAATGCTACAAGCGGTTAGCAGGGTTGGGTGTTTGAAGGATTGATATTGCGCAAATTCGTGAAAGGCGAAAATTCGTAGATTGCCAATATAGTCGCGTTGCGCCGCATATACTTGTCGTTTCGCCATTTTGCGAATGCAGAACAATTAGGTCGATGGGAACACATGTTAAAATTAAAACAGATCGGCGTCGATACTGCTCCAGAAAATACAGTGTTTTTGTCGCGCGATTGTTCGCTTTATCGAGCGGAGGAGTTCACGGCGCTCAGAAAAATTAAAGTCATGAGCGGACAAAAATCGATCCTTGCAACATTGTTGATCGCCGATGACCCAGCCATTGTGGCGCATGATGAACTTGGCGTCAGCGAACCGGCATTCAGACGTCTGGGACAGGCCGAAGGG
>JAJFGC010000222.1 GCA_021776345.1 Hyphococcus sp.
ATCGGGGAACTGCTTGAAAATCTGCTGGATATTCATCGTCTTATCCATTGCGATCTCCTATACTCATAATATAGGAAACTCGCTAACATATTTCAAGGGGATATATGCGGATAATACGTGCTAAGACAAAAAAAGAACAAATCATATTTTCCATATGATTACAGACGGTTAGTATTCCTTGCAAAAAGAGAACAAATAGCGTACAAAAGCTATTCATTGACAGGGCGGTCCCCTGTAAGGCAACGGAGGCGGTGATGGCCAAGGGCAGTCTGAAGTTAGTAGAGGTGGGCAACGTGGACAAATCAAAGGCGCTGGACGCCGCGATTTCGCAAATCGACAAAGCGTTTGGCAAAGGTTCGCTGATGCGGCTTGGCGATCGCGAAGTTGTCGATATCGAGGCGATTTCGACCGGCTCGCTCGGCCTTGATATTGCGCTGGGGATTGGCGGTCTGCCCAAGGGCCGCGTTGTTGAGATTTACGGGCCGGAAAGCTCCGGTAAGACGACGTTGGCGCTGCATGTCGCGGCGGAGGCGCAAAAATTTGGCGGCACCGCCGCCTTTATTGACGCTGAACATGCGCTGGACCCGATCTATGCACAAAAGCTCGGCGTCAATCTTGATGACCTTCTGATTTCCCAGCCGGACACCGGCGAACAGGCGCTTGAAATCGCAGACACACTGGTGCGCTCCGGTGCCGTGGATATTCTGATTATTGATTCCGTTGCGGCGTTGACGCCGCGGGCGGAACTCGAAGGGGAGATGGGCGATAGTCTTCCCGGCCTTCAGGCGCGGCTGATGAGCCAGGCGCTCCGTAAGCTGACGGGATCGATTTCAAAATCGAACACGCTGGTGATTTTCATCAACCAGATTCGCATGAAGATCGGCGTGATGTTCGGCTCGCCCGAAACCACGACCGGCGGCAATGCGCTGAAGTTTTATTCCTCCGTGCGTCTTGATATCCGCCGTATTGGCGCGATCAAAAATGGCGATGAGGTGGTCGGTAACCAGACCCGCGTCAAAGTCGTGAAAAACAAAGTCGCGCCGCCATTCAAACAGGTGGAGTTTGACATCATGTATGGGGAAGGGGTGTCGAAAAACGGTGAGCTGATTGATCTTGGGGTCAAGGCGGAAGTCGTTGAAAAGGCCGGCTCCTGGTATTCTTATAATTCCGAACGGATCGGTCAGGGTCGTGAAAACGCCAAGACATTCTTGCGGGAAAACCCGGACATGGCCAATGACATCGAGCGGGCAATCCGCGCCAATGCCGGGCTTGTCGCTGAGGAAATGCTGACCGGTGAAAACGAAAGCGATGACGATAAAGATAAAGACGGCATAGAAGCCGAAGCGTCATAGACAAGCGTGCAATAATAAAACCGTCATCCCGTGCGCAGCATCTATCGGTGCTGCGCATTTTTACTTTTCTCAGGCCCAAATAAGGCGCATGATCGCCTTGGGATTCTTCAGGACATCACCTCTTATCAGGAGAGACCGATGATTGGATATGTAACCCTCGGCAGTAATAATATTCCGCGCGCAGCCAAATTTTATGATGAGCTGCTCGGCGAAATGGGGGCCAAGCGATTTATGGAATCAGATGGATTTGTTGCCTGGGGGACGAGCCCCGACAAACCCGGCGTTTCCATTATTAAGCCAAATGACGGCAAAGAGGCGAGCGTCGGTAATGGTGTCATGGTGGCGATCGCCTGTGACAAGCCGGAGACTGTGGACAAGCTCTATAACAAGGCAATCGAGCTCGGCGCAACGGATGAAGGCCCGGCCGGTCCGCGCGGCGATACGTTTTATGCCGGCTATTTCCGTGATCTCGACGGCAATAAGCTCAATTTTTTCTGTACGACCTGACCGCTTGAGCCCGTTTCGCATCCGCAGCGAAAAATCTGGACGAATGAGGGGCTTGAGCGCTAAGACAAGAAATCGCGCCGGATCAATTTATTGGCCGGCGTTGATTTGTTTTGGAGAGGCAGAAAACACCGATGACGTCGCTGAAAGATATACGCGCTCAATTCCTGGATTTCTTCGCCGCGCGCGACCATTTCATTGTGCCGTCGGCGCCGCTTGTGCCGCAAAACGATCCGACGCTTCTGTTTGTCAATGCAGGAATGGTACCGTTCAAGAATGTCTTCACCGGCGCCGAGACCCGCGACTACAAACGCGCCGCCTCAAGCCAGAAATGTGTGCGCGCCGGCGGGAAACATAACGACCTTGATAATGTCGGTTACACAGCTCGCCACCACACCTTTTTTGAAATGCTCGGTAATTTTTCCTTTGGCGACTATTTCAAGGAACAAGCGATTGATGCCGCCTGGACCCTTATCCATAAGGAATTCGGGCTGTCTGCGGAAAAGCTAACCGTCACCGTCTATCACACTGATGACGAGGCATTTGACCTCTGGCGAAAAATATCCGGGCTCCCCGAGAACAGAATCATTCGCATTCCGACCCATGACAATTTCTGGGCGATGGGCGATACCGGTCCATGCGGTCCGTGTTCGGAAATTTTCTACGATCATGGCGATCATATTCCCGGTGGACCGCCAGGCTCGCCGGATGAAGATGGCGACCGCTTTGTCGAAATCTGGAACCTTGTGTTCATGCAGTTCGAAAGGCATTCGGGCGGTGAGCAGGTCGATCTGCCGAGGCCGTCGATTGATACCGGCATGGGGCTTGAGCGGATTGCGGCCGTGCTGCAGGGCGTGCACGACAATTACGATGTCGACCTTTTCCGCACGCTGATTTCTGCCTCGGTTGATTTAACCGGGCGCAAAGCTGAAGGTGCGGATGCCCCGGCACACCGGGTTATTGCCGATCATCTTCGCGCGACAAGTTTTTTGATTGCCGATGGCGTTGCGCCGTCTAACGAAGGTCGCGGCTATGTTCTGCGCCGGATTATGCGCCGCGCGATGCGCTATGCACATGGGTTGGGTGTTCGTGATCCGTTGCTGGCCAGGCTTGCGCCGTTACTGGTTCGTGAGATGGGCGGCGCCTTTCCGGAGCTGGGTCGCGCGGAGACCCTGATTGTTGAAACGCTCAAATCCGAAGAAGAAAAGTTCCGGTCGTTGTTGGAGCGCGGATTAAAACTTTTAAATGACGAAACCGAGAAACTTGGTGATGGCGAAGCGTTGCCCGGTGAAGCGGCGTTCAAGCTTTATGACACATACGGTTTCCCGCTCGACTTAACGCAAGACGCATTACGCCGAGAGGGGCGCGATGTTGACGTCGGCGGCTTCGACGCCGCCATGGATGCGCAACGAAAGGCCGCCCGCGCCGCCTGGGCGGGTTCTGGCGATGCCGCAGACGAAAGCGTCTGGTTCGATCTTCGGACGGAGCATGGGCCTTCCGAATTTCTCGGCTACATTCATGACGAAGCGGAAGGCGTTGTTCAGGCGATTGTCAAAGACGGTGAGCCTGTGACGGGCGCTAGCGCCGGAGACGCGATTGAGATTATCGTCAACCAGACGCCGTTTTACGCCGAATCAGGCGGCCAGGTCGGCGACGCCGGCGTGATCAAAACTGACGCTGGCGCCGTAATCAAAATTTCGGACGTGAAGAAACGGGTTGGGGCGTTGTTTTCTCATATCGGAAAGATTGAGAAGGGCGCACTGAGCACTGGCGATGAGGTTCGTCTCGCAATTGATCTGGAGCGCCGCGCGTGCACGCGCTCTAATCACTCGGCGACCCATCTCATGCATGCAGCGCTTCGCAACGTTCTGGGCAAGCATGTCGCGCAGAAAGGCTCGCTTGTGGCGCCGGACCGGTTGCGCTTCGACTTTTCCAACCCGAAGCCATTATCCGCGGACGATGCAGCCGAAATCGAACGCCAGGTGAATGCGGTGATCCGTCAGAATACGCCCGTTGAAACACGTATCATGCCTTATGATGATGCGGTTGCTTCCGGCGCCATCGCGCTTTTCGGCGAAAAATACGATGACGATGTTCGTGTGCTGACGATGGGCGAGGCGTTGGATGGCTCGAATAAGCCATACTCGGTCGAGCTTTGCGGGGGAACGCATGTGGCCCGCACTGGTGATATTGCGCTGTTTAAAATTATCGGGGAGAGCGCCGTTGCCGCCGGCGTTCGCCGGGTTGAGGCGCTGACGGGCGAAGCGGCGCGGCGCTATCTGGAAGGCCAGGCAGGCTTGGCAAAGTCCGCCTCAGACGCCTTGAAAACTGTTCCGGATGAACTGCCGAGCCGCATCGAGGCATTGGTTGCCGAGCGAAAGCAGCTGGAGCGCGAGCTCTCCGACGCCAAAAAGCAACTGGCGCTTGGCGGCGGCAGCGCTCCTGAAGAAGATATCCGTGAAATCTCCGGTGTGAAATTTACTGGCCGGGTGCTTGATGGCGTTGCCGCCAAAGACCTTCGCGGCTTGATCGATGCGGCGAAGAAAAAGATGGGTGAAGGCGTTGCCGCTTTTATTGGCGTCAATGACGGCAAGGCCGCCCTTGCCGTTGGCGTCACGGATGGCCTTAAAGATCGCCTGTCCGCGGTTGATCTTGTCCGTGTCGGGGCCGAGGCGGTGGGTGGCAAAGGCGGCGGCGGTCGTCCGGACATGGCGCAAGCTGGCGGCCCGGATGGCGCCAAGGCTCATGAAGCGATCAAATTAATTGAGCAGGCGATCGCCCCCTAAAGCTGTTGGCGGTTATCGCGCTAGTTGCGGATTGATACATCTCCGCCGCTGGATTCGTGGACTGATCTGCTTTTCGGCCCGCCAAGGACGGTGATGTCGCTGCCGCTTGAAGCGTTCGCCGTAACCTCCTGACTGGCGTAGACTGTTGCGTCTGCGCCGGAAGAGGCGCTGACAGTAGCATTTTCGCAACGCAAGCCTTCGCCGTTTAATTCTGATCCGCTTGAAGCGCCAGCACTGAGGGTTTCACATTTGCCATCGACCGTGACTTCAGCGCCGCTTGATACGTTGATGGAAAAGCGGTCAGCATCAATACCGCTGGCGCGAAGGTCGGCGCCGCTTGAGGCGGAGACGCCGTCTAATTCCGGAACGGAAACATAGGCGTTAATTGTAGGCTGTCGCTTAAACATACGGTTTTTCTTGTTCCGTCCGACATGGAGCGTATCACCGTTCATGGTGATTTTAAGCTCATCAAATCCTTTCTCATCGCTCTCTACACGGATGTCATAGTTTTCCCCGGCGGTGATCTTCACATTCACGCCGGTTGAAGCGCTGAGCTGAGTGAAGCCGTCAAAATCGAAATCGCGCGATTCTGCTTGAGCGACAGAGATAACAAGAGCCGAAATCACCGTGCCGCAAATAACGGCCTTAAATTTTTGTTGCATTATTTTCTCCCTTCCTGAGGCGTCAACACTGACAGATTGCGCCGCCTGATAAAGCAAGAATCGGCCAGACGTGCAGAATTTGCGTGAAATCGCAATGATCGTCTGACTATTTGCTGTTTTTTGAGGAAAAACCGAGCTGGGCCTTGAGGCCGGGACAAAACCAAGGAAGATTGCGCTGCGCCGCGAAGGACGGCCCGGGCGAGGAGGCCGCATTTGACTGATCAAGCGCTACGTCATGGCCCGCACGGGCAACTGTTGAAAGCCCGCCTCTATAAGATTCTAGAGGCGGGGCATTCTCACGATTGGCAAAGCCGCGTTTTTGAAGCCGCGATGGCGGCGTTGATTATTTTGAATGTGATCGCCTTTTCTCTGGAGACAGTGCCGTCAATTCATGACCAACATGTGGTCTTTTTCCGGCTATTTGATCTTGCCTCTATTCTGATATTTACGATTGAATATGTTTCAAGGCTATGGGTGTGCACGGAACATCCGCCATTTCGTGGATTGTCGCCGCTGCGGGCGCGATTGAAGTTCGCCAGAAGCCCCTTGATGATTGTCGACCTTCTTGCAATTGCACCGTTTTATTTGAGCTTTCTTCTTCCCATGGACCTGCGGGTCTTGAGGATTTTGCGTCTACTGCGTTTTTTCAAGCTCGCGCGATTTTCTCCAGCGTTTAATACGATGCTCCGTGTGCTCGCGCGTGAACGATCGGCGCTGATGGGCGTCGTCATCGTTCTGATGGGTATGGTGATTATTTCCGCATCGCTCTTGTATCTTGCGGAAGGTGACCGGCCGGGCAGTGATTTCGCAACGGTGCCCGAAGCCATGTGGTGGGCGGTAGCTACGTTGACGACGGTCGGATATGGAGATGTTACGCCGGAAACGCCGCTTGGCAAAGTGCTTGCCGGCATCGTCATGATATCCGGGCTCGGTTTTTTCGCGCTGCCGATCGGCATCATTGCGAGCGGCTTCATGGAAGAATTCCGGCGCCAGGATTTTATCGTTACTTGGGGCATGGCGGCGCGCTCGGCAGTTTTTAACATCCTGAAGCCGGATGAGATTGCAGAAGTTCTGAAGGTCCTGAAGGCGCGAACCGGGCCAACGGGGTCGATTATCTCTGTTGATGGCGAAAAGCCTGGCGCGTTGTTTATGATTGGGTCGGGCGAGGTGGAAATTACTGATGCGGACCGGTCCCATTTGGCGCCGGTGCGCCTTGGTGAAGGTGATTTCTGGGGCGCGCGCTCATTGCTAACGGGGGTACAGGCAGAAACCGCCACTGCTTTATCGGTATGCGATCTAATTGTTCTGGATGAAGAGGATTTTAGAAAGCTGGCGCGGGCGCAACCAATATTATATAGCCGGTTGCGTCATAGTATTTCTGAAGTTGCTGATCCGTTTGCGGAAACAGACGAGCGCTCGGAGAGCAATGCGCCGATTGCCTAGTCGCGGTTCGCTTGCGCTTGCGCGATAATTTTGATGCGCCCGCCGGAGGACTTGTCAATATTGACAGTCTGAGGGCTGCCGTAAACCACAACGTGACCGCCGCTGGAGGCATCGCCGCGAACGGCGCTGATAACGCTCACGACGCCATGACCGCCGCTCGACACATCAATGTCAGCACGGTCGCAATTCAGCCCCTTCGCATCAAGATTGGCGCCGCTGGAGAGATCGACAGTACAATTATCGCAGTCGCCATCGAGGCGAGCATAGGCGCCGCTGGAAAGGTCAATGGAAAAACGCCGCGCCTTAATGTCTGACACATTGGCATGCGAACCTGAAGAGGCTTCCAGGGATGTTAATGCGGGCATGCGGACGATCACTTTGTAATCGGATTTCTTGTTGTGCCAGCTTAAGGGATTCCAGTCTCGCGAGATGTTGAGTTCGCCATTGTCCACTTCAATTTCAAAATCGCTGTAGTCGCCATTTTTGGTTTTAACGATCACCGACTGTTCGTCGCCGATGTCGGCAACGAGCATGACACCGGACGATACTTCGATGCGGTCGAATGTCGGCAAGTCAAAACTGCGTGATTCTTCGGCGACGGCCTGGGATGCGACGGTGAGTGAAGATAGGGCGACGG
>JAJFGC010000223.1 GCA_021776345.1 Hyphococcus sp.
GGTTTCGCCGGTGCGCACGCGCATGGCTTCAGTTAGTTCCAGTACGAATATTTTGCCGTCGCCGATGCGATCTGTTTTTGCGGCGTCACGAATAGCTTCGACAACAGACGTCGCGCGGGAGGCCTCAACAGCCAGTTCAAGTTTTACCTTGGGAACAAAGTCGACTTTGTATTCAGCGCCCCGGTAAACTTCTGAATGGCCTTTTTGCCTGCCAAAGCCTTTTACGTCGCTGACCGTCATTCCTTCGACGTTGACGCCGGTAAGCGCTTTTCGAACATCATCCAGTTTGTGCGGTTTTATGATTGCCACAATATATTTCATCAGCATCAGCACCTTTCTTTTCTCGCCAAGCTGTTTGCGATTCGACGCAAACGCTATAATGCGAATGGGTGCAATGCAACATTTTATTACTGCGATGCGACAAAAAATTTATATATTGTAGTGTTTTATGCTATTATTATGGAATATATTGTATTTTCTGCGGCCTCTTGACGCGTAAATAGTCGATTCATCGTATTTTCTGAAATTTGATCTTGTGCGTTGCAGCATTTCGCGCAACGCTTTTACTCGCCTGGAAAACACATTGCTCCGTAGACGATCTATCTCGGAACAAATTATGAGGAGATAATAAATGAACCGCGCTGCCCTTTTTGCTCTATCCGTATTAGGCGTAACCACAACCGCAACAGCAGATGAGTTGAGCATATCCACAACTGTTGGCTTCGAATCCCGCTACATTTTTCGAGGCGTTCAATTTGCAGAAACCAGCATCCAGCCTGCGATCAACTTAAGCTATGGAAATTTCTACCTGAATAGCTGGTTCAACTTGCCGATTGGCGATGACGATCTCGTTGTTACGCCGGGGGGCGAAGAGCTGGATCTGATTGCGGGCTATTCTGCGCCCTTAAATGACATGATCAGTTTTGATGTCGGCGTCACCTATTACGTCTTTCCGGATCTCGCAAGCGGGTTTTTTGATGTATTTGAGGAAGACGGTGACGGCCTCGGCGCCAATACATTAGAGCCCTATCTTGGCGTCTCTTTCGACGTCCCTCTGGCCCCGTCCGTATATGTGTATCATGACTTGTTTATCGATACGACGACCATTCAGGGCAATATCTCTCATTCCTTTCCGCTGGCGGAAAAAACCAGTTTCGACCTTGGCGGGTTTATCGGTTATGTATTCGATGACACAGGCGGGACAGATTATCTTTACGGAACAGCGTCGGCGGATGTTTCCTATGCATTCACCGATAATGGCTCGATTTACACCGGCATGCGGTATGGCGGCTCCGATATTGCTGGCGGCGCATTTATCGATGATTCAATTCTAGGCACGTCAAAAGCCAGCGGATTTTGGTGGGGCATTGGGTTCAATGCAGATTTTTGAGGCGACAACTGTTTGATTTAAACATAGCGCTGCGGCCGGCTTGACGCCGGTTGCAGCTATTCAAGCAATCAGCTTTCTTAGCTCGGCGATTTCTGCAGCACTGGTTTTAATGTCGCTATCTTCCGCAGCAAGACGAAGATCGCGCAACGCTTCTAGTGCTTTTAATAATACCGGCAATGGCGGACCGCTCGCTGTCACTTGAGAAAGATGTTCCTCGTCCAAACTGACCGAAGGCCCGGTGATAAACTTTTCAACTAGTTGATCGTGATGCTGCGCGGCAACTTCACCATGCAGGGCGCAAACTTCAAGAAACGCATTGGCGTTTTTCTTAAACCACGGCTCCTTCGCCTCTGTCTTACTATCCAAAAGCTGGTCTAAAATTGGGCGCTTGCTCATGCAGTCGCGAAGGCTTAACTGATCATCAGGCATAATGAACAGCATCTTGTCGACGAGCAGCTGCGAATAGTAGGGATCATTGGCACGGCATAAGCCGAGCAACAGATCGATCTCGTTTATTCCCGAAAAATCCCCCGCATTGGCGCCGCGATATTCATGCCGCCCGACCCGGTAAGGTTTGTAATAAGGGCGCACGCAGAAGAAAAATCGGTCTGTATCAAGCTCGCTAAAAAGCTTCTCATTATAGTTTTTAACAGCGCGCAAAGCGTCGGCCGCATCGTTTAAGAGCATATGGCTTGCGGGATGAGAAACCCCGAGCGGCAAAATGCGATTAAGCGCGTCGGCGGCCCGTTTGAAAGATAAAATCCCGCGCGTATTATAGTTCAAAAACAGAAATTCATCTTTGAGAGACGTGAAGCTTTTTTGAACGCCGTGCTTTGCATAATTGTGAGTTGCAAGATGGCTGGTTGCAAAACGCGGCGTCACGCCCAACGATGTTGCTATATGCATGCCGAGCGCCGAAGCTTCCTGATGGGGTGATTTTTCCTCTCGCGCAGGATTGGTGAGCTCATGTCGACGCAACGACGCCATGTATAAGCCAAGATTGCCGAGAAGATCGAAGGCATTTTCAAAGCCTTCATCCGTATTTCCTTCGGCGACGAGGTCGATGATATAGGCCCGGCCTTCGTTCAAAATCTGTTGTTTAGTGTCGTCGCCAACGCCTTCCACAACAGAACGGTTGTTTTGCGCGTAATACTCTTCTTCAAGTTCAGTATTCATCGCGACAAAATCCGACCTTATCCAGGCATCGAATTGTTCTGTATTTTTACTCACTCAACTCTCCCTCGACTTCTTTAGTATGAGGCAAAATGTGCATCAATCGCTCGGCATGCCAGCGCAAATGATCCTCTATAAAACTTGCAATGAAATAATATGAGTGATCATAGCCATCTTGCATCCGCAAGGTTAGTTTTTGGCCTGACTTTTGGAAGGCGTCGGCAAAAAGCTCAGGTTTTAATTGTTCTGTCAGGAAATTATCGGCAGTTCCCTGATCAATCAATATTTCCGCCGTGCTAGGATTTTTCATTACCAGCGCCGATGCGTCGTAATCGACCCATGTCTTTTCATCCGTGCCAAGATAATTTGAGAACGCTTTCTTTCCCCAGGGAACGTGCATCGGCGCCACGATTGGTGAAAAGGCTGAGCAGGTTCTAAATTTTTGAGGATTTTTAAGGTGGATGGTAAGGGCGCCGTGCCCACCCATGGAATGACCCATAATACCGGCGCGGCTTCCATCGATTGAAAACTCTGCATCGATGAGCGCTGGCAGTTCCTGTGTGATGTAGTCATACATCTGGTAGTTCTTCGACCAGGGCTCTTGGGTTGCGTTCAAATAAAACCCGGCGCCAAGTCCGAAATCATAAGCGCCGTCAGGGTCATCCGGCACCCCTTCGCCGCGCGGGCTGGTATCGGGCGCCACGACAACAAGCCCTAATTCAGCCGCAACGCGTTGTGCACCCGCTTTTGAAATGAAGTTTTCTTCGGTGCAGGTTAAACCCGAGAGCCAGTATAGCACTGGGTAAGGCCCTTCCCCATGCTCGCCTGCTGGCGGCGTAAAGACCGCAAAGCGCATATCACAGGCGCAAGCCCCGCTTGCGTGTTCATAAACACTTTGGTTTCCGCCAAATATTTTTGCCTGTGAAAGCTGCTTCATTGCGTTGCCTTGTTTGAGAGTGTGTGAGCTGGTTGGTTAAGCTTCTCACCGTTTTTATTGAGGCCCAACGTGACAAATAGGGTCTCATCGCGCACCGACACATTGCGTAGAAAGAGCCGCGCCGTAGCATGCTTCACATCGAGATTTGACAGGCTGTATATTGGACGCTCCTGATAAAATTCTGCAAGCGCCAGTGATAGTGCGCGATTCGCACGATTGGAGAGTGTCTCCGATAAGCCCTGAATGCGTACTTTTTCAACGACCGGGTCATTCAAATAAAATTCGCCTGTCTCCGGCTGATAGCGAAGCCCGCCAGAAATATCGATCCCGCCGCCAAGTGGTTCTTCCCTTCCCCCAATACGGGCATTCAAAACCGCATCCATGCCGCCGGTCACCCGATCGCTACCTTCGACAAGGTCGATGCGTGGATTGTCGAGCGTGACGGTGAAGATAAATAGATAGTCTTGTGAAAAAGGAAGCTGATCTTCAAGATGCGTGCGCAAATCCTCTTCGGTGAATTCGAGGGTTACATTTCGCTGCGCCAGAAAATAATAAGCCGCGGCGCCGGCTGCGAGCAGCAGCACTACCATAAGCGAAATCGTCCGAGCCATCACGCTCCCTTACCTCAATGTCAACATCCCAGTGTCTGCGTCAAAGAAGGCGCTCCATGTAAATCACGCCCGCTTCCGGATTGTCGTAATATTTGTCGATTTCGGCAAAGCCCAGTTTTCTATAAAGGGCGACCGCGGCTTCCAGGCGTTTTAATGTGTCCAGACGCATAGACTTATAGCCGCTGCGTTGCGCTTCATTGATCAATGCTTCCGAAAGAAGTCGTCCAAGACCGAGACCTTGAAACTGCGGTCGCGCATAAAGCCGTTTCATTTCGCAAACGCCACCGCCCAGATCTTTTAAGCCAATTGCCGCCGCGGGGGCGTCATCAACACGGGCAAGAAACAGCGCCTCATAGATTTCGGGAAACGTCGCCATTTCATCGTCGAAACCCTGAAAGCAAAGATCGACATCAAGAAAGTCTGCGTATTCCTGAAATAGCTTTTTGACCTCGGCGATGTCGCCGGGGGTAGTAGCCCTAATGAATTCTTTGCGATGCTTATCCAAAAACGACCTCAGTAAACCACCACGCTCCGAATGCTCTTGCCCTCATGCATCAAATCAAACGCTTTATTGATGTCCTCAAGCGGCATGGTGTGCGTGATCAATGGATCGATCTGAATCTTCTTGTCCATATACCAGTCAACAATTTTCGGCGTGTCGGTGCGGCCGCGCGCGCCGCCAAAGGCTGTGCCTTTCCAGACGCGGCCCGTTACCAGTTGGAAGGGCCGCGTTGAGATTTCCTTGCCGGCTTCGGCGACGCCGATAATGATTGATTGACCCCAACCACGGTGACAGCATTCAAGCGCCTGGCGCATAACATCGGTATTGCCGGTGCAGTCAAAAGAGTAGTCCGCGCCGCCGTCCGTCAACTCAATAACTTTCTCAACGACATTGCCCACGCCAACATCGCTCACATTAACAAAATCAGTCATGCCGAAATCACGGGCAATCGCTTCGCGTGCTGGATTTATGTCAACGCCGATGATCTTGTCCGCGCCAACAAGCTTGGCGCCCTGAACAACATTCAGCCCGATGCCGCCAAGACCAAAAACGGCGACACTGGCGCCGGGCTCCACGCCGGCGGTCCAGACCACGGCGCCGACCCCCGTGGTTACGCCGCAACCGATGTAACAGGCTTTGTCGAATGGCGCGTCTTTGCGGATTTTCGCAACCGAAAACTCCGACAACACCGTGAAGTTTGAAAAGGTGGAGCAGCCCATATAGTGGGCGAGCTTTTCACCCTTCCAGGAAAAGCGGCTCGTTCCGTCGGGCATGACGCCTTGGCCTTGCGTCGCGCGCACAGATGTACACAAATTACTCTTCTGCGAGAGGCAGGTTTTGCACTGACGGCATTCAGCCGTATAAAGCGGGATCACATGATCGCCGGGCTCGACACTCGTCACACCGGCGCCAACCTCACGCACAATCCCCGCTCCTTCGTGACCAAGAATGGACGGGAAGATACCTTCGGAGTCTTTGCCTTCGAGCGTGTAGGCATCGGTATGGCAAATGCCGGTCGCCATGATTTCGACCAAAACCTCGCCCGCCTTCGGACCCTCAAGATCAATCTCCTCAATGACAAGAGGGGTGTTTGGCTCGACAGCGATTGCGGCTCTGGTTTTCATTTAGTTTTCTCCCGGGTGATTGGTTTTCTCTCGCATTAAACGGAGCTTATGGACGTTGTCCAGCAACCAACCCTGTGGCGTTCACCGCCTCATCGTTCTCCGGGAGCCCTGACCGCCCACCAACGGTAAGATAAAGATTTGCGCGCTTGAATGCTCACTTGCACCCATCTCGACGCCACCCTCCTGAAAATAAATCAAGCAAATTCAGTTAGTTAAGTAAGTATTGCGCATTTTTTGCGCTTTTTGGTTGACTTTTTTGCACAGCTTCGCATATATATGACAGTTCAGTGACAGATTTTTATCAATTCTGTTACATACTGAATACAGAAAAAACAATAAGAATAGAAGAGGTTAGCGTGATGTTTAGGAGTAAGCCTGGGGTTCAGAGGCCATTATTATACGTGCTTGCGGCGGTTCTTGCCGTTGCCGTGGCAATCCCCCTTGCTGTGTCAACCGGTCAAGCGACTGTCGGTGGCATCTTTGACGAATGTTTTGATGCGGACTGCAGCGGCGCGCCCCTATACGCCAGCGCGGAATAAGCCCCGCCTTTTTTCAAAATTATTTTAATGGCCCTAAATAAAGCGCTCAAGCCCGGCTTGAGCGCTTTATGTTTTGAAGTCGAACTGGGCTCGGAGCATCACCCCGCGTATGGTTTCTGACCTGACGCCACGTGCCACTGCCGCTGCAATCGCGGGATCGAGGCCGCTAGCGATGGTTCCGAGGTCTGCGTCAACAATAAATCCATTCAGACCCAGACGAAAATGAGATGTCGGCCACCAATCAACGCCGAGCGTATAAGAATCATAAGCCCCGCCATTGATGGCGCCGTCATGTAGATCGAGCGTGTCATACCGTACCGTGACGGCGAGCGCGCCAAGTCCATTTTTTCCTGCGGGATTATCAACGATCGGGCGGTCAAGCTTGCCGTTTTTCATTGTCTGCTCGCCACCAAATATATAGCCGCCGTTTATATAGCCCCCCGAAAATTGAGCATTTTCTCCATCTGCGGTGACGTCAGCAAAGACGAGCGCATATTCGCCGGACACCCAGAAACCGTTTTTAGAGAGCGCCGCTTCGGCCCCGGCGAAAAAATCTGAATCGGCGATTCTGCTTGTCGCTAAAATTCGTCCCGGAATATGCGAGACCGGTCGTTGCCGATAGCGCAATGCAGGTTCATCATTGTCAACATCCCTGTAACGCGCCGATAAACCAATGTGCGCTTGAACATTGTTTCCACTGATCTTTGGCGCAAAGGTCATGCGCCCTGCCAACGCATACCCGCCGAATGTTTCGCCGCTCTCAATGTTTTGCCCGAAGACGCCAATCGAATATCGAAAACGCTCGTCGCCGCCCAATACTGCCGCACCAACACGCCGATCGAGTTGAAACGCATCTGTAAACGCTGCTCTTTCCTGCAACAAAATAAATCGCGAGGACGTCGCCTCTTCCAGCGAGTTTGGTGTCTTAAATTGTCCGAGGCGAAATTTTACAGTTTGCGCTTTCCACTCCAGATAGGTGTCGGTTAAAGCCGCATCGCCGTCATCGTGAAACTCGAGTTCCGTTTTTATTTTCACTCGGCTTGTGATTTTCGCCTTAAAACCAATTCGACCGGTTCGCAGCTCGGCATCACTTATATCAAAAGCAGTATTGTCACCTTCCAAAGAAGCATAATCCAGAAAAACTCGTCCGAAAAACTCGACATTGTCGAATAAGGAATCACTTGAATCGGCGTTGCCAGCGTCATCAGCGTAAACAGGTGACAAACCAGACAAAAATATTGTCGCAAAAAAACTCAGCGCTCGGGTCGGCACGACAGTAATACCTTTCGTGACAATGCGATGGCGCAGCCGTCTATGGAGTTACGGTGAAAGTTTGACGAAGGTTTAGTGACTTTTTGATGACAGAATCGTACAGGTGAGAGGGCAAACCGTCCGCGAAACGCCAGACATTATCCAAATCAACCGGTTCGCATTCGCCAGGATAGTACTTTGAAATACGCGAGAGCGATTCGCCACTCAAAAAACCTTGCCCTGTCACAAAACTTTTAAGACTCGCCGATAAGAGGCTCCCGACCAAGTTTGCAAGGGGATTTGCGGGTCAGTGTTTGATATTACCATTTTTGCTGCTATCGGGTTTTTCTTTGCAGCCTATGCCGTTGTTGGGAATGACGCCCTGCAAACGCTGGGAACGTTCATCAGTTCGAACGACAGACTTCACTGGTTTTGGCTTTTCCTGTTCGCCGCCGTCATTCTAGTCATTACGTTCACATATGGATGGATGATTAATGACGGCGACCCATCTTACGGACGCCTAGCCAACGAAAGGAAATATCCGCCGGTCACGGTAGAGTGGTATCACACGCTGCCTCCACTCGTGCTTTTGATCATTACGCGCTTCGGCGTGCCAGTCTCGACCTCCTTCATGGTGCTGACAGTCTTTGCCTCAATCGGAGGCATGACGTCGATGTTGCAAAAGTCGCTGATCGGATACGGTCTGGCTTTCGCTGTTGGCCTTGGCATTTATCTGATCTCCTCCAACACGCTCGAGAAATTTTTCCGCAAAACCGAACATCAACAACACCATCCAATCTGGGTCTTGTTGCAATGGATGACGACTGCCTATTTATGGTCTGTCTGGCTGATACAGGATTTCGCGAATATTTTCGTTTTCCTGCCGCGCGAATTGACCGCCTTTGAGGGGTTCACAGCGATGTTCGCCATCGTTGCTTTGCTCGCCTTCACCTTTGCCAATCAGGGCGGTCCGGTGCAACGGATTTTGAGATCGAAAACCGCCGTGACGGATATTCGCTCCGCTACCGTGATCGACTTCACCTACGCATCGCTCCTGTTTTATTTCAAAGAGCTCAACAACATCCCGATGAGCACCACTTTCGTGTTTCTGGGGCTCATTGCCGGCCGGGAATATGGTTTCGCGTTGACCACAAAAGCGATTGACCTCTTACGCACGTGCAAGATCGCACTTTCCGACATTGCAAAAGCTTATATTGGTCTTGTTCTGTCCATTGATATGGCCGTTGGGTTGCCTTTCCTCGCAAGAGGCCTTGCTGGTGGCGGGTTTCCCCTGGATGAGTTGGTGCCAACATCGGCCTACGCCACTTTTCTCATCATCGCCAACCTGCAATTGATCCCGGTGGCGTTGCATCTGAGGAAAAAATCAAAGACCCGGATGATCATCTTGGCAGCCATGCTGGGCCTGTCGACGACGGCGTTCTTTATCTTCCCACTTGCCTAATAACGCTTAGCGGCGTTGTTGGTAGCGTTGGCGCCGCCCGCCTTAGCGCAACGACACGACCTCGACGACGTCGCCGGCTTTAAGAGCTGGCGCAGACACCGGTCGTCGGATCAACGTATTGGCGTTTGAAAAAGGCGACAAAAGCGAACTATCCTGGTTAGTCACAGGCGTGACTTCATAGCCGCCATGACTGCCCTTCTTCGCTATGGCGCGCATATAAGTTTCTCTTTGTCCGTTCGCAGGTAACTCGTTTGTCAACCGTGCGTTTGTAGTTTCAGCCACACCCTCAACACCGGCGAAGCGACGCACAAGCGGCTGCAGAAAAAGCGCCGCCGTTACAATCGCCGACGCCGGATTACCCGGAAGCCCCAACACCAACGCATTCCCGAGCTTACCAAACCAGGTCGGCTTTCCGGGGCGAACAGCGATCTTTTCAAAAAACACTTCTCCGCCAAGGCTGCTGAAGGCAGTTTTGACATAATCGTAATCGCCGACTGAGGCGCCGCCGACCGGCACAATAACGTCGGCCCTGGCGCGCTCAAAATGAGCGCGAATAGCCGCTTCATTATCCGCAGCGCAACCAAGATAAGTCGCAACACCACCCCATGACTTTGCCATCGCGCATAGCGCATAGTGATTGGAATTAACAATTTCTCCTGGTTTTAGACTACTTCCAGGCTCGACCAGTTCATCGCCGTTTGAAAAAATGGCAATGCGCGGGCGCCGCTTAACAGAGATTTCCAGGATGTTCGCTGCCGCCAAAATTGATCCGTGAACTTCATGAAGCTGCGTTCCTGACTTTACGAGAACATCGCCTTCCCTGAAATCAATGCCGGCTTTGCGGATATTTCGCGCGTTTTTTTGCGGCTCATTGATGATGATCTCATCGTCCGCGCGGGCGACATCTTCTTGAATGACAATGTGATCAGCGCCGTTGGGAACAACTCCGCCGGTAAAAATCCGCACCGCCTCGCCCTTACCAATGAGCCCATGGAACGGGCTCCCTGCCGGCGCCTCACCGATTACTTTCAAAACCGCGCCTTCGCCCGCATCCTCGATCCTCACGGCGTAGCCATCCATTGCAGATGCGGCAAAAGGCGGTTGCGTAAGCCGAGCCATTATATTGCTGACCGTTATACGGCCAACGCAGTCAGCAATTGAAACAGTTTCCGCCTCAAGCGAGAACGTCGCGTCCAAAATGGTGGCGATTGCGTCGTCAACACTAATCATGGCGTTTGTAGTCGCCAGATTTCCCGCCGGACTTTTTGATCAACTCAATGCCCTCAATTGTCATTGATTTATCGATGGCCTTGGTCATGTCATAAATCGTCAGACAGGCAATAGAGACGGCGGTCAACGCTTCCATCTCGACACCGGTTTTCCCGGTTGTCTTTACTGCCGCCTCAACAATAATTGCACACGCTTGATCATCATTTTCAGTACTTATCGAAATGCCGGAAATCGGCAATGGATGACACAAAGGGATAAGCTCATTTGTCCGTTTCGCTCCCATAATCCCGGCAAGCTCTGCGATTGCGCCGATGTCGCCTTTTTTACTGCCACGCGTTTTAATTGTTTCATAGGCGTCCGCTGAGAAAACCACACGGCCTCGGGCGACGGCACGGCGTGCAGTGTCTTTTTTGCTCGAAACATCGACCATTGTTGGTCGACCGTTCTCGTCAAAATGTGTCAGCTCGTCGGCCATACGTGTTTATTTTTCTAACAGTCGCGGCATTAATTCGACCAGGTTACAAGGGCGTTGCCGAGAGTCTAGTTGAACCGAAATGATCTTGTCCCACCCATCTTTGACGGCGCCGTTGGAGCCCGGCAGGGCGAAAATGAAAGTGCCTTTGGCAAGACCGGCGACAGCGCGAGACTGCAATGTCGATAATCCGACACTTTGAAAACTGACCTGATGAAAGATCACCGAAAATCCTTCAAGCGTTTTTTCAAAAAGCGGCGTGATTGCTTCCGGGGTTAGATCGCGCCCAGTAAGACCCGTGCCGCCTGTTGAAATAACAACGTCAACGTCCGGATCATCGATCCAGGCAGAAACGGTCTCAGCAATAACCTTTGGCTCATCTGGCACGAGGTCACGCGCCGCCAGAACATGATTTGCCGCTTCTATGCGTTGCGCCAGAACATCGCCGGATGTGTCCGTCGCGCGCGTGCGGCTGTCGGTTACTGTCAGTACGGCGATGCGCACCGGCTTGAATTCAAGGCTCTCATTTATGCCATGCATTTTTATCGATCCTTACTCAATTGGTTCCACCTTGCCGCATCCATATAGTCTTGCTCGCGCGGTTCGATCCATGTCTCACCGGCTTGCGTTATTTCTTTTTTCCAGAACAGCGCTTCAGTTTTTAGATAGTCCATCAAGAAATCTGCCGCCTCAAACGCCTCCCGGCGATGAGCCGCGCTGACGCAGACAAAAACAATCGCCTCGCCTGGTTTTAGCTCTCCAACGCGGTGAATAATCAAAATATCGTCGATCGTCCAACGACGACGCGTTTCGGCTTCGACGTTCGCAATATATTTTTCGGTGACGCCCGGATAATGCTGAAGAAAAAGAGACCTAACCTCCGTCTCACCCGCTTGGCTGCGCACGCGCCCAAGAAAACTGACCACCGCGCCGGCATTCGTCGCGCTACTTTCAAAGGCAGCGAGCACCTCTCCGGGATCAATCATATCTTCGCTAACGCGGATCATTATCCCGCCTAGCCGCCGCTGACCGGCGGCAAAAATGCAACCTCATCGTCATCTGTGATGACGGCATTATCGTCCATCTGTTCGTTTATGATGACCCGGACTGACGCTTCCTTAAGCGCAGCGCCAAGCTCCGCATCGTCTTTGGTGATCAAATCGATGAGACCCGCGACAGTGGTTTCACCTGGAGGCAATGGCGCTTGCAGCTCTTGTCTGCCTGCAAGGCTTGCGAGTTTGCCGAAGAATAACACCCGCGCCATCGCTTTACCCGCCGGTTACAGACATGTGCCGCGACACAGAAGGGGCAGCCCCGCGCGACGAAATATTGAAATGATGGCGCTCGGGCTTATTCAACATGGCGGTGTCGAGCAACTCATCGAGAGCGCTCGCTGGCTCCGGCCCACGTAACGCCGCCCGCAGATCGAGCTGATCAGAATGACCAAGGCACATATAAATCTGACCGGTGCAGGTCACACGCACGCGGTTGCAGCCCGTGCAAAAATTATTCGTCAGTGGCGAGATAAAGCCAAGAATGCCGCCTGTTTCCGATATGCGTACATATCGCGCCGGTCCGCCAGTTTGGTAATCGATCGGTTCAAGCGTCCAGTCTTGCTCAAGGCTGTCGCGCACTGCGGTCAACGGCAGATATTGATCGACCCGGTCCTCTTCAACCTCGCCAAGCGGCATAACTTCAATTAATGTCAAATCCATGCCGCGCCCATGCGCCCAGGATATTAAAGACGGTATCTCGTCTTCGTTCGTCTCTTTCAAGGCGACCGTATTAATCTTGAGCTTCAGACCTGCTTCTTGCGCTGCATCAACGCCCTTTAGAACATCACTCAATTTCCGGCGCCGGGTCAGCATTTCAAAAGTTTGATCATTAAGCGTATCAAGAGAAATATTGATGCGCTTGACGCCGATCTCCGCCAGCTCCTTTGCATATTTTGACAGCTGCGTCGCATTGGTCGTTAGCGTTAGCTCTTCAAGTCCATTGCCCAGCCGCCCGGAAAGACGGCGCAGCAAACTCATCAGGTCTCGACGGACCAGCGGCTCGCCTCCGGAAATACGGATTTTTTTGACGCCGCGATCAATAAACGCAGTCGCGAGCTGGTCCAGCTCTTCGAGGCTCAAGACATCACGCTTCGGCAAGAACGTCATTTTTTCCGACATGCAGTACGTGCACCGAAGATCACAGCGATCCGTCACCGATAGACGCAAATAGGAGATCGTTCGGTTAAAGCTGTCGATAAGCGGCTTTTTTAACATCATAGATTGGTCCAGCGGTTAGCCTTACTTGCGCCCTCAAGAATATCGCGCCACGGGCATTTCCACAACAATATGGGGCGTTTCGCAACCAAAGTTAGGGGCAACACAAAGAATGTGACCTCATCACGCCTATAGCTGTGCGGCGTTTCGCGCGTTTGCTTCAATCTTGGCCCAATCACCAGCTTCAATTGCAGCTTTTGGTGCGATCCACGACCCGCCGACACACGCGACATTTGGCAGGACTAAATAGTTGGGCGCCTTTTCAGCGCTGATGCCGCCGGTCGGACAGAAAACGATGTCAGGCAGCGGCCCGGCGAGCGACTTTAGATACGAAATGCCGCCTGCCGGTTCTGCGGGGAAAAATTTCATCGCCACAAATCCGGCGTCGAAAGCCGTCATTGCCTCACTGGCGGTTGCAACGCCCGGCAATGATGGAGCGCCTGACGCCACAAGCGCGTCCAGCAACGTTAAACTGGCGCCCGGGCTGACAACAAAGGATGAGCCAACATCGCAGGCGGCTTTTATGTCATCGGCTGTTCTGATTGTCCCCATCCCGATGATAAGATCCGGCGCCGCGTCTTGCATGACGCTCACCGCCTTGAGGGCGCAGTCGGTCCGCAGCGTCAACTCCACCACACGCAACCCGCCAGCTGAAAGAGCCTTCGCCAACGGCGCCGCGCTTTCGATCGTCGGGATCTCGAGCACAGGGATGACGCTCGCCGCCGCCAAAATATCATCGATGTTCATCGTTCATGTTCTTCCAGATTAAACGTCATGGCGCCGTCTTCAGCGCCGGAAACAAGCGCGCGGAGGCCTGCGAAAAGCTCCCGGCCGGAACCCCATCGATCCGCACCTATATCGTGAGCCCCTTGCTCACGCGCGGCAAGATCGCCCCCACTGCCCTTTACCTCAATCACGCCTTTCTCTGTATCAAGACGGATAATGTCACCATCTTTGATCTTGCCGATCACGCCGCCGTCCAAGGCTTCCGGTGTCAAATGGATGGCTGCCGGTACTTTTCCGCTTGCGCCAGACATGCGCCCGTCCGTAACAAGCGCAACCTTGAAGCCTTTGTCCTGCAACACGCCCAATGGCGGCGTCAGTTTATGCAGCTCCGGCATACCATTCGCTTTCGGCCCCTGAAATGGCACGACAGCAACGAAATCTTTGTTGAGGTCACCTGCTTTAAAACGATCCATCAGATCTTGCTGGCTTTTGAAAACTATCGCTGGCGCTTCAACCACTCGCCGTTCTGGTTTCACTGCCGAAACCTTGATGATCGCGCGGCCGATATTACCTTTCAGCAGAACCAGCCCGCCAGTTTTTTCAACTGGGTCTGAAACGGGACGCAGCACGGTGTCATCAGCAGATTGTTTTGGCGGCGCACGCCAGACAAGCGTGTTATTTTCTAAATGCGGCTCTGCGGCAAAGTGATGAAGCCCCTCGCCCATCACTGTTGTAACATCTTGATGCAAAAGCCCGGCGTCAATCAGTTCCCGGATGATAAATCCCAAACCGCCCGCCGCATGAAACTTGTTAACATCAGCAGAGCCGTTGGGATAAATTTTTGCAAGCAACGGCGTCACATGAGACAGATCCGCAAAGTCATCCCAATCGATGATGATCCCGGCGGCGCGGGCCATTGCAATAAGATGGATCGTGTGATTGGTCGAACCGCCGGTCGCATTCAGGCCGACCAGGGCATTGATGAGGGCGCGTTCATCAATGACGTCGCAAAAGGGGATGTAGTTATCGCCGAGGGCAGTTGTCGCGGCGACTTGTCTTGCAGTTTCTTTAACGATCGCTTCGCGCAAGGGCGTGCCTGGATTGACGAAGGCTGATCCCGGCAAATGAAGCCCCATCACTTCCATCATCATCTGATTGGAATTGGCCGTGCCATAAAATGTGCAGGTCCCCGGAGAATGATAGCTTTCGCTTTCGGCGCGCAAAAGTTCATCGCGCCCCACCTTACCTTCCGCATAAAGCTGGCGCACGCGCGCCTTTTCATCGTTGGGAAGCCCCGACGCCATCGGCCCGGCGGGCAGAAACATAATCGGCAGATGTCCAAACCGCGCCGCGCCAATAAACAATCCGGGCACAATCTTGTCACAAACGCCGAGCATCAA
>JAJFGC010000224.1 GCA_021776345.1 Hyphococcus sp.
TATGTTATTAGCTAGTGCAACCAAGACTTTCCATCCGTTGCCCTAAGTGAAGACACGCTCTTGAATTTAACACGAACAAAAGGGTGCTCCCAATGCTGAAGAAATTTCTAGTGGCGACGCTCACTACACTCATGGCGGTTGTAACGGCGCAGGCTGGCGATGAAGGGCTGTCAGACATGCAGATTGCGCATATCGCCTACACCGCCGGTCAGATTGATATACGTTATGCAGAGATCGCGCTGGCGAAAACTGAAAACAACGAGGTTCGCGCCTTTGCCGAAATTATGCAGCGTGATCACAAGGCCGTAAACGATGCTGCGTTGGCGTTATTGAACAAGCTCGGCGCGACGCCTGAAGACAACCCAACCAGCCAATCATTACTGGCGCAAGCGGACGCAAAAGCGGCTAAATTAAACGCCTTATCAGGCGATGCGTTTGACCGCGCCTATGCGGAAAACGAACTTGCCTACCATCAATTCGTGAACAAGACGATCGAGAATACATTTATTCCCGCAGCCGATAATGCGGAGTTTAAAGAACTGCTCGGCGTTGCGTTGAAAACTTTCCAGGCCCACGAAGCACACGCCGAAAAAATGCTCGAGGCCGTTCAATGAAACACGGATTTCAATGCGTTACGCGTCGATACATCGTCGTTTCATTTTTAGTGCTCGCTGCCGCATGCGCTCCGTCTGTTAGTGTCGCAGAAGAGCATATTGTTGAAATGCAAGGTCTCGAGTTCAGTCCGGCTAGGTTGGCCATTCAAGCAGGCGACACGGTGACCTGGGTGAATGCCGATGTGCTTGCGCATACGACAACGGCCGCCGATGGTTCCTGGGATTCGGGCTCATTGAGCAAAGGGGACGCGTGGTCATTCACCTTCGATGGCGCTGGTGAGTTTGATTATGATTGCACGTTTCATCCAACAATGCGGGGCGTCGTCATCGTCGAATAAGCCCGCCGGTTGTCTTGCTCTGACGCCTCCTCTCGCCAGCCATATGACCGCTGGTTTGCGAGAGAGCGCCCTTGATGGAGAGGCAAGCGCGATGGCGGCGCGCTCTGCGCACGTGAAAATGTTGAAGAGCTCTGCTGCCGCACGTTGCTTCCTCGCTGGCGCCAATTCTTATTTTTGTCGCTGATGACTTACTGACGACCAATAATCCGGGTCAGGATAAAGACGCAGCGCTGTTTACAAATTTGGGCGTAAATCTGATCTAACAGTCAGAACAGTCGGCAATAAAAAAACGGCCCCGAAAGGCCGTTTTTGAAATCCTGCTATTCTGTGATCTTACTTCGCGGATTTTTTCCCGCGACGATCAACCTTCTCCTTGATCCGGGCCGATTTCCCGCGGCGCTCACGCAGATAATAGAGTTTCGCGCGGCGAACTTTACCGCGGCGGATAACGTCGATTGAATCGACCAGCGGCGAGTAGACCGGGAAGACCCGCTCGACGCCTTCGCCGAATGAGATTTTGCGGACGGTGAACGCCTCATTAAGGCCGCCGCCCTGGCGTGAGATGCAAACGCCTTCAAACGCCTGAATCCGTTCGCGCTCGCCTTCGCGTACCTTGACGTTCACCTTCACAGTGTCGCCGGGCGCAAATTCCGGTACGGTTTTGCCTAATTCTTCAATGTGCTCTTTTTCGAGCTGCTCGATGATGTTCATCATTTCGGTTCCTTGTTCTTGTCGCGCCGGATAGGACCGTTGGCTAAAAACCTCTCCCAGAGGTCCGGTCGTCGCGTCCGCGTTGTTTTTTCCGCTTCTTCACGCCGCCAATTGGCGATTCGTTGATGATCACCTGAAAGCAGCACGTCCGGGATAGCCCGGCCTTCAAATTCTCTAGGCCGCGTATACTGGGGATATTCCAGCAAACCGCCCTCAAAGCTTTCCTCCTCGACAGAGGAAGCCGAGCCCAATACCCCGGGGATGAGCCGGACGCAAGCCTCGATCAGGGCCATGGCGGCGATTTCCCCGCCCGCGAGGACAAAATCGCCGATCGAGACCTCCTCAATGCCTCTGGCTTCGAAAATCCGCTCATCGATCCCCTCAAACCGACCGCAAAGCGCGATCAGACCCGGCCCCTCAGATAGCGCATGGGCGCGAGCTTGGGTGAGCGGCGCGCCTCTGGGCGAAAGGCAGATTATCGGGCGCTCGTTTCGGGGAACGCTGTCGATCGCTGCGGCCATAATGTCGGCCCGCATGACCAGGCCGGCGCCGCCGCCAGCGGGCGTATCGTCGACCGATCCGTATTTATTGTCGGAAAAGCCCCGAATATCGACAGTATCGAGCGCCCACAGGTTGTCGGCTCGGCCGCGGCCAAGCACCGAGGCGTCTAAAGGACCCGGAAACAGGTCCGGGTAGAGAGTGAGGACGCTTGCATGCCACATTACGCTGAAATCGCATGTGGCCATTGGGGAGGCAAGGCGAAAGATTGTACTTGAAACGTGACGTTATCGTCGCCCAGCTGGTACGAATTTTCCCGGCTCTTTGACCGGCATTGCGGGTGTCGAGGTATTATGATGAACATCTTTTCAATCGATATATCCCAGCGTGAAATTCGTGATTCAGCGCGATTGGCAATCCAATCAGCAGTCGCCGCCGCTGCGATGTTCACCTTGATGGAAGCTTTTAGTTTGCCGACAAAGAAGGTGATCAAAGACAGGCGCTAGAGAAAGTGAAATCCGCATTGTCAGACGCGCAGTCCTTGTCAATCGGGGACGGGCAGGAAGGGCGTAAAAGAATTTTTCGTGACGCGCTTATTTTTGGATTAGGTGAGATCATTGATAGTCTTGACGATCTCAATGCGAGCATGAACGGAAAAAGCCGCTCCTAAAATTGGAGCGGCCTTCTTACGCTACTATAGAAAGTGTCTTACCCTGTTTCTTCGAGACGATCAGCGAAGCATTCGCCTTGCTTGGCCGATGTATGTGCTTTTTGGAGCATGGATCTTACTTCCGCCGTTAATTCCTCACGCTCGAGCTTGCTTTCGATTTCGTCGGCCAGGTACTCTTCGCCGTCGTCAATCGCACTTATTGCCGCCTTTTCGTCATCCCGGAAGAGGGTTGAAAAATCGGTCAAAACCCGATGAACAGCGCCCGCTGTACCGCCTGACGTCGCTGGCTCGCCGCCAAGTTCGCGAACTTTGTTTTGAAATTCAATAATAAAGCCTTTGCGTTCATTCGCACGGCGCTGAAATTCTGCGCGCAATGCATAGCTATCGTCTGAAACTTCGCACGCCTTTTCATATCCCTTGCAGCTGTCAATCAGCGTTTTTGTAACGTCGTTGAGCGCATCAATGTTCTGGTTTGTCATAATCAACTCCTTCAGTATTGTATTCACAATAAAGAAACAGGCATGACGTGTTTTGGTTCCGTCAATGCGAAAAATTTCGGCTGAATGTATTTGTAAATCACTTATGAAGGTTGCGCATATCTAATCTTGGTATTCTGGTTCATCACCATTCAAGCCGCCGCTCAAAATCGCGCTTTGTGCAATCACGGATATTGCCGTCGACAAGGCTGATCTCAAAAATACTATCTTTTGAAAAAGCAATCACGCGTACGCCTTTTACATTTAGGATGCTTTTGAATTCCAACAGATCGCCCGCACCAAAGCGACATCGCCTTTTAGCCGTCTTCGAAGGGAACAATCCCGCGAGCGGCAATTTTTTCCGGCGTTTCGGTAAAAATTTCGGCCATTATCTCCCCCTTAATGCCGTCAGCTCGGCCGCGGCCAAGCACCGAGGCGTCTAAACGGCCCGGAAACAGGTCCGGGAAGAGGCAGTGAACAGCGGATCGTCGATCATGGATGAGGGATCATTTTTGTTGGGCGGTTTTATGAGTCTTCCTGGCGCATCGCGTCTTTTACGAAAATTTCGCTTGCGCCAGGTTCTTTTTGATCGTCCCCGTTCTCGTCATTTTGGGAGAGCGCTGCGCGCTGGACAGTCATGCGCCCTCCTTCAATATCAATATGCGGCGCATGCTCTTTGGTGAAGGAGACGAGATGAAGACCATTCAAGCCAGGAACATTCTTGAGTTCGATAACGTCGCCGGCGCCAAAATTATAGACCGCGTTGACAGCGCCCATCGGCTCGTTGTTTTCATCGAAAGCGTCTAGGCCGATGAGATCTTCAAGGTAGAATTCATCATCGTCAGCCGCGGGCAGTTTGCTGCGGTCAACATAAAGACGGTTGCCCTTAAGGCTTTCCGCGTCCTCCCGGCTATTGATTTCAGGTGCGCGAGCAACCACAAAGTCGCCTTTCAAAGCGCGGACAATGGAAAGCGTAAAGCGTCGCTTTCCATCCTCGGTTTCAACTGGTCCATATGCGGCAATATCTTTCGCGCTTTGCGTAAAGCTTTTGATTTTGGTTTCGCCTTTGACACCATGGGCGCCGGCAAAGGCGCCGAGGCAGATGCGTTTGCTTTCCTTCGTCATTCGGCGCTTTCCTGGTCGCCTGTGTTAAAGAGGCCGCCTTTCTCCGTCCAAATGATTATGGCGAAAGCGCCAATGCCGAGGCATGTAAAACCCAGCAAAATAGGCATGGTGGTGCCGTCATAGAACTGCGCGATCACGCCGCCGAGAAAGCCGGCGATTGTGGTGCCCGCAAACCCGTTTGCCGCCGCTGCGGATCCGGCGATATGGCCCATAGGCTCCATCGCAATTGCGCTTGCATTTGGTCCGATAAGGCCGAGGGCGAAAAAGGAGATCGACATGAACAACATAAACATGATGAAATTCTCGCCCACTGTGGCCGCCGCGGCAAGGTGAATAAGATTGGCGATGATAAACACCAGCAACGCCGTGTGCGTTATCCGCCGCATGCCGTAGCGGGAAACGAGCCGTGCATTGAGAAGTGTTGCAACCCCCAGCGATCCGGCAATTGCCGCAAAGGCGATAGGGAATCTCTGTCCGAGAGCGAATGTCTCGAGAAATATCTGCTCCGATGCACTGATATAGCCAAATAGCGCCCCAAAGCAGAGGGCCGAGGCGAGCGTGTAGCCGATTGTGGTCCGGTTGCGGATGAATTCAGCATAGCGGGATATGATCGGGCCGGCTTGCAGCGGATTGCGCAGCGCCGGCGACAGGGTTTCCGGCAGCCGCCAGCCAATCCATACGGCGAGCATCAGACCATAAAGCAGAAGCGCGAGAAAGATGCCGCGCCATGGCGCTGCAACCAGAATAAGCTGGCCGAAGCCGGGCGCCAGAATTGGCGCCGCCATAAAGATCGTGATGGCAAGGGACATGACTTCCGCCATGCGCCGCCCCGAACATTGATCGCGCACGATGGCGATGGCGGCAACGCGTGTCGCCGCAGTGGTGACGCCCTGAAACGCGCGCGCCGCAAGAAGCAACGTAAAGGATGAGGCCATGACGCTGAGCGCCGAGCCTATAATATAGCCGCCCAATGACCACATCAAGACGCGCTTGCGCCCGAAGCGGTCGACAATCGGGCCAAAGAAGAGCTGTGCGATGCCATTCCCCAGGATGTAAACGACGATGATAAGCTGACGATCATTGTCCCGCGTCGCCCCTAGATCGTCCCCGATCTGGCCAAGCGCCGGCAGCATCATGTCGATTGCAAGTGCATTGAGCGCCATCACCGCCGCAACGATAGCGACGAGTTCCGGGAATGCGATCTTTGGCATGATGAAGGGTTTGTCGGTCTGGGTCATTGCGCCGGGTTACGCCGCACAAACGATATTGGCAATGGCCTTTTGGGGGATGCATTTGGCAGGCAAACCGATCTAATGTGCATCCTTGCGATCGGAGGCGCTTTTGACCGTTGAGAAAAACCCGCAGTCTGCGGACGCCAATAGCACCCGCTATTGGCGCGAGAATGTCAAACTCCTGGGCCTCCTGCTTTCGGTCTGGTTCGCCGTTTCTTTTGGCGCGGGAATTTTATTCGTTGATGTCTTGAATAAGATTGAGATTGGCGGCTTCAAGCTCGGCTTCTGGTTTGCGCAACAAGGCTCAATTGTCGCCTTCGTTATTTTGATTTTTGTCTACACGGCGCGCATGCATGTTCTCGAAAAACGCTTTGGCGTAAGCGACGAGTAAATCGCCATGGACACGCAAACCCTCACCTATATTTTTGTCGGGCTTTCCTTTGCGCTTTATATCGGCATTGCCGTGTGGTCGCGCGCCGGCTCGACGTCGGAGTTTTATGTCGCCGGCGGGCATGTTCATCCGATCGCCAACGGCATGGCGACGGCCGCCGACTGGATGAGCGCGGCGTCGTTTATCTCCATGGCGGGTATTATTGCGTTCTCGGGCTACGACGCATCTGTCTATCTGATGGGGTGGACTGGCGGTTATGTCTTGCTGGCGTTGCTGCTTGCGCCTTATTTGAGAAAATTCGGCCAGTTTACCGTGCCGGATTTTATCGGCGAACGCTATTATTCCAAAACCGCGCGGGTCGTCGCGGTGATTTGCTTGATCATCATTTCGTTCACCTATATCGCCGGTCAAATGCGCGGGGTCGGTGTTGTCTTCTCGCGGTTTCTGGAATTGCCGATAGAGTGGGGCGTGGTCATCGGTATGGGGATCGTTTTCTTCTACGCCGTTCTCGGCGGCATGAAGGGCATCACCTATACGCAGGTTGCGCAATATTGCGTCTTGATATTCGCCTATCTTGTGCCGGCGGTATTTATTTCCATTCTCATGACCGGCAATCCCGTGCCGCAGCTCGGGCTCGGGTCTGATGTTGTGGGCAGCGATATTTCCGTGTTGGCGCGGCTTGACGGGGCGCTGGTCGATCTTGGCTTTACGGCGTTCACCGAAGCATCCAAATCGACCGCCGATATTTTTGCCATCACGCTGGCGTTGATGGTGGGCACGGCAGGATTGCCGCATGTGATTGTACGCTTCTTCACCGTGCCGAAGGTCTCTGATGCGCGCCGATCGGCTGGTTATGCCCTGGTTTTTATCGCGCTTCTCTATACGACCGCGCCGGCGGTGGGCGCGTTTGCACGGCTCAATTTTATCGGCAGCGTGCACGAAAAGCCTTATGCTGAGGCGCCGGACTGGGTGAAAACCTGGGAAGGGATCGGGCTCATCGCCTGGATGGATAAAAACGGCGATGGCGTCATTCAATATGGCCCCGGCGCGCCGTTTGACGGGCGAGCCTCATACACCGATGACATGGGCGTTAATGGCGAGCGCTTGCTCGCAAACACGCCGACAGACAATGCCAACGAAATATTGGTCGACCGCGATATTATGGTGCTCGCCAATCCTGAAATCGCCGGTCTCCCGCCCTGGGTGATCGCATTGGTTGCCGCGGGCGGTGTTGCGGCGGCGCTCTCGACCGCGGCGGGGTTATTGCTTGTTATTTCATCCTCAATCAGTCACGACCTCCTTAAGAAAACATTCCGCCCACAGATTACAGAAAAGACCGAGCTGCTTGCCGCACGGGGCGCAGCAGCGGCCGCCATTGTTGTCGCTGGCTATCTCGGGATTAATCCGCCAGGCTTTGTGGCCCAGGTCGTGGCGCTCGCCTTTGGCCTTGCCGCTTGTTCGCTCTTTCCTGCAATCCTGATGGGCGTCTTTTTTAAAGACATAAACCGGGAAGGCGCAATTGCCGGTATGGTTGCCGGGCTTGTCTTCACGCTTGGCTATATCGTCTATTTTAAATCACCGTGGTTCGGTGCAACCAATACCGCCGATCATTGGCTGTTTGGCATATCGCCGGAGGGCATTGGCGCCATTGGCATGGCCGTCAATTTTGTTGTCGCTGGCCTTGTGGCGAGATTTACGGCAAAAACGCCGCTTGCCGTTCGACAGATGGTTGACGCGATCCGCATCCCCGCGGGCGCGGCGACACCAACCAGTACTCACTAACCGTCTGCTTCGTCGCCAACGGCTTCGAGTGCTTCGTTGCGATCGTGATCGGAAGATATCTTGCGCGCGGCCTTGCGATAGGCATTCAAGAGCTCTTCATCCGCAGCCGCGGCATCGGCGATTTCTTCCAGCGCTTGGCGTTGATCGTAGCTCGAACTCAGGCGGTCATAGGCCGCAAACCATGCCTCAGAAAAAGTTTTGTCCTTGCCAAAAAACGGGCTGCTTTCCGAAAGCACCAACCTCAGATCATGATCGCTGTCTATTTGTTCGCCAGCAGCGGCAATGAGTTGCGCCGCCTGCTGGGCCGTCAACGCGTCATTTTCCAAAAGCGCCGTCGTTGCCGCGCGCAGATCATAATCGCTTTCGATTGTGCCATAGAGATTGAGCAGCAATTCAAAAGCTGTGTCGCTCTGTGCTTGTTCCGCAAACGCTTCGAGCAATTTTCGCAGATCGTGATCACTCTCAATTTTTCCCGCGGCTTTGATCAGCGCTGGCGTTATCTCGGCAGTGATTGTCTGGTTTTCAAGAATTGCCTCCAGCGCTTGGCCCAGATCATAATCGCTTTCGAGGAACTCAAGCTTGCTGATCAGCGTATTGATTTCAGGTGTTGAAAGTTTTTCTTGCTCGACAAGGCCTTGCGCATAACGGCTGAGGGCGTGGCTGCTTTCAAGCGCATCCAGCTCTTCGACGACAGCCGCGACGCCGCCATTGTCAAAAATAATAGCGACACGTTCTTCCGCTTTTTGGCCGCTGCTCCGCAAAAACTTCAAAAAGAGCGCCTTCGCAGCCTCGGTTGCTCTGTCACTGTCTGTCTGTTCTTCGCCGTCGAGATAATACGCCGTGACAATCTCGTCGCCGCGCTTTTCAATCTCAAGGCGCTCGCTAACGCTGTCGTCTTCTATTTCGAGCTCGAATTCGTCGTCGAGGTCGCCAAGTCTCGTCCCGGTCTCATCAAGGCTGTAGTCGCCGCGCCATTCTGCTTTAATTTCACGCCCATCTTCTTTCAGAACAAAGGCGCCGCGATCGCCATTGACGGTGTTGCGAAAAGCATTGCCGCCGTCTTCATGAAAGGAAAAACCTGAGCTGCTATTTTTGAAGGCAAAGGCGTAGCCGGCTGCAATAAAGATCGCGACAACGACCATAGCGCCTAGGGTTCTCAAACTATTCATGATGCGGGTCCTCTCCTTGGCGCCGAGTTTACGCGAAACAGGCCCGCCGCGGCAACGCTCAATGCGTAAATCGCTATTTTCTATTGGGATCCGGACTTTAGGCGTTCCGGCGTTATCTTTAGTCTTCCAAGGCGCGCCGGTCGGCGCTGAGATAGTGCTGCGACCGCATTTCGATGAGGCGCGAGGCGGTGCGTTCAAATTCAAATGATCCGTCGCCTGCGGCGTAAAGTGCGTCAGGTTCGGCGGCGGCTGAGCACACCAGCTTTGTTCGCGAATCATAGATCGCATCAATCAATGTCACAAAACGTTTTGCTTCATTGCGCTGTTCGGGCCCCATGATCGGGATGTGATCGATAAAGAGCGTATCGAAATGCCTCACCAGGGCAATATAGTCATTCGCGCCAAGCGGCTTTTCGCAGAGATCGGCAAACTCAAACCTTGCCGCGCCCCGCGCCGCCCTTGGCGCCGTTAGCGTTCGGCCTTTGACATGGATCTCCTGTTTTTTGTCGCGGGCGCCGCAGATCATTTTCGTCCAGGCCGCGTCCATTGCCCGGTCAGTTTCACTGCCTAATGGTTGGTAATAAACCGGCGCCCCCTCAAGCTTGGCGAGACGGTAGTCTTTTTCGGCCTGTAATTCGAAAATACCGAGTTTTGTTTTCAGGAGATCGATAAAGGGAAGAAACAATTGCCGATTGAGGCCATCCTTGTAGAGATCATCCGGCGGTCGGTTGGATGTTGCGACAACAACAACACCTTCATCAAAAAGCGCCGTAAAAAGTCGCCCCAAGATCATGGCGTCGGCAATATCCGTCACCTGGAATTCGTCAAAGCATAAAAGCCTCGCATCTTGCGCAATTTCGAACGCCACTGGCGGCATCGGATCGTCGGGGCTTTTGCGGTTATGAGCTCTATGACGACGCCTCGTTTTCTCGTCGGCGCCGCGCCAGGCGGCGATGCGCTCATGCACTTCGCCCATGAATTCGTGGAAATGCACGCGCCGTTTTGCCGGGTGGGCGGTGTTATTAAAAAAGACATCCATCAGCAGCGTTTTGCCGCGACCGACCCCGCCCCACAGATAAAGGCCCTTGGGCGGGGGTTTTGAGCCACCGAAGAAGCGGCGTTTCGGCCCCCTATAGGGTTTCACCTTGTCATGAAGCGCCTGCAGCCTGTCGACGGCGTCGGCTTGTGCGGGATCGCTATCGAGCGCGCCGCTGCTGATCAGCGCTTCATAGCGCGCTCTTGGCCCCTTTTTCATGGGCATCGCTATAGCGCGCCGCGGTCCGTTCGTCACGGGGGGAGAACAGCCACCCGGCGACGCCGACAGCGAGCGCTGCAGCGGCAAATTGCGCCAGTAAAAACACCGGCGCATCTGCGCTGCGAATGCCTGCAAACGTATCGGTGAAGGTGCGCGCGATTGTGACCGCGGGGTTTGCGAAGGAAGTCGATGAGGTGAACCAATAGCCAGCGGTGATAAAAAGCCCAACCGCCATCGCGGTGTTTTCCGGGCGGAAACGAACGCAGCCAAGGATGGTCATCGCGAGGCCGAAAGTTGCAACACCTTCTCCCAACGCCTGCCCAAGGCCGCTTCGCGCTTTCACGCTTTGCTGCATAATTTCAAGATCGAACATGGCGTGAGCGATAGCAACGCCGGCGATGGCGCCAATGATTTGCACCATGAAGTAAGCGCCCGCGAGGGTAGGAGAAATTTCTCGGCGAAGAAGAAAAGCGAGCGTCACTGCCGGATTAAAATGGGCGCCGGAGACGGGGCCAAATATCAAAATGAGAATGACAAGACCGGCGCCGGTCGCGATTGTATTGCCCATGAGGGCAATCGCGTCATTACCATCCGCCAACGTCTCGCCCATGACGCCGGAGCCAACGACAATGGCGAGGAGAAGAGTGGTTCCCAGCCCTTCTGCTGCGAGCTTTTGTGCGGTTGAGAAAATCACGCGGCGCTTTCCGTGAGGTAGCTATCAATCTTTTTCCGAATCGATGCGAACACGTCGCCAAAGGCGGCGCGTTTTTCTTCATCCGTTCCGGGTAACGCGGCGGGGTCGGGAAAGCTCCAATGCAGCTTCTCTGGCGCCTGCCCGTTTTGGGTTGGCCAAATCGGGCACGTCTCGCTGGCGGCGTTATCGCAAACGGTGACAACCACATCCATATACGGCGCGCCGGCGCTTGCAAATTCGTTCCAGCTTTTTGATCGCGGGGAAAAATCAATCGAGATATCATTGGCGGTAAGCGTTTCAAGCGCGAAGGGATTCGGCGCGACGGTTGGGTGGGATCCAGCGGAATAGGCTTGCCAGCGCCCGCCGCCAGCATGGTTCATATAAGCTTCCGCCATAATCGAGCGCGCGGAATTGCCAGTGCACAAAAAGAGAATGTTGCGTGTCAGCAATTCTCGCCGCCCGCGTGAGCGCCGCAACATTGCCCGTGGCGTGTCGGCGGCGGCGCTTTGGCGAGTTCGCGTTCGGGCTCGGCGCCATAGGTTTCGCTTTCGCCAAAGGTCTGGAACAGCTCCCAGACGGCGCCCTGAGGGTCTTGCGTCCAGTATTTATTGCTTCTTGCATAGCAGCAGGCGGTGTCTGCTTCTTCGGCAAACTGAACGCCAATATTGCGCAGTCGATCCGCGACCGCGTCTAGCTCGTCACGGGTTTCAATCGATATCCCCGCGTGATCGACACCGGGCTCGCCGCCATGACGGGATAGCGAGATATTCGCCAGCGGGTCATCCAGCAGCCATTTTGCGTAGTCGTCTTCGTGCTTGGACGGGGCCTCGCCGAACATGGCTGTGTAAAAGGCAATGGATTGGTCAAGGTCTTCGGTTTTGATGTGGATATGTAGTCGCTTCATGATGCTTTTTCCTTGATGACATAGGGCCCGCAAAGGCGCTGATCGCCGCCACAGCAATCGGCCAGCAGGAAATCAATGAGTTCGCGGACGCCGCCGTAATCGGCGGCGTAGATAATGCTGCGGCCATCCTTTCGGGAGTGAATCAATCCCGTGCGTTCAAGCTCTTTCAGGTGAAACGACATGGTTGGTCCGGGTACGCCAAGGCCGCGGGCAATCGCGCCGGCAGCCTCGCCAGCGGGGCCGGCCTTAATTAATCGCTTTAACACTTCCAGCCGGGAGGCCTGGGAGAGCGCGGAAAAGGCCGTACATGCGTCATTTGCTTCCATATTTTGATATATATGAAAACATGGAAATAGAGTCAATAGCCGGTATTCCGCAAAATATTAACCATCTCTGAAATAGCGCCGTTAAGACATCGGCCGCGAAAATAGAGGCCTGGAGAGTCACTTAACTGGCTGGTGAGTATTGGTTGCGCGCGTAATGGTCGCCTGTGCGGCGTCGTTTATGGCAATACCTGCAATGTCGGCGACATCTATTGATACCGACTCGACCAATTTTGGCGCGTGGCCGGACGCGGTGAATCCGGGCAATGCTGTCGGTCCGCGTGATGGCTTGTCGGCCATTGTTGCGAGCATTGGCTGGATCGCCTTTCTCGAAACGCCGGGTTTTACTGACGCGGTTTTCAACCTCAACCTCACCGGCGCCGGCACGGCGTTCTTTTATGTTGGCCGGTCAAACGGCGCGCGAAGAGGTTCCGCCCAGCCCGTTTGGGCTGTAACCGCATCCGTCTAATCGCCTACCCCGTCTTCGTGTTTTCAGCGCTTTTGGGCGTCCCAAATCAACGCATCGGCCGGCGTCACAATGATAACACCGGCGAGGGCGCCAAGCGCGGCGCTCTCAAAAACAAGCATCCCCAGAATTAACACCACACCGAATATTGCCAAATTAGATGCAAAGCGCATTTGGCCCTCCGTCGTTGCGGGAGCCCGATGATAGCATAAACGTCGGCGCTAATGGTTAATTTCTCAGTCGCGCGCAAACGCTCAACCCGGCAACACTCGGTGATTCGAAAAAATAATCAGCCGAATTACGTCAGGGCGGATATGGTTTTTTGAATTATTCTGCCGGCGTTTTGGCTGCTTTTTGCGCCGGACGGTTCACCATCAATTTCTTAATATCCGCAATAGCTTTCGCCGGATTCAAGTGTTTAGGGCAAACCTGGGCGCAGTTCATAATCGTATGGCAGCGATAAAGTTTGAACTCATCTTCAATCGCATCAAGGCGCTCATTGGTGTGCTGGTCGCGGCTGTCTGATAGCCAGCGATAGGATTGCAATAGCGCCGCAGGGCCGAGATATTCGTTCTCGCCGCTCTCTGTGTCGCCATTCCACCAGTAAGAGGGGCACGCGGTAGAACAACACGCGCAGAGAATGCATTCATAAAGCCCGTCGAGTTTGGCGCGGTCTTCCTGACTTTGTTTCCACTCGGTTTCAGGCTCTTTATCTTTTGCTTGCAGGTACGGCTCGATAGAGGCGTGCTGCTTATAAAAGTTTGTGAGATCGGTAACGAGGTCTTTCATCACCGGCTGATGGGGCAACGGATAAACAGTAATATCGCCGTCGCCCATCTCCTCCAGACTTGTCGTGCAGGCAAGCGTGTTGGCGCCGTTGATGTTGAAGGCGCATGAGCCGCACACGCCCTCCCGGCAGGACCGGCGAAAGGCGAGGCTCGGGTCCATCTTGTCTTTGATCTTGATGAGACCGTCGAGCACCATTGAAACGCCGGAGACATCCACCTCATAGCGATCAACACGAGGATTTTCATCCGTTGACGGATCATACCGGTAGACCTTAAAGGTGCGGGTCTTCTTCGCGCCGTCCTGCGCCTTGAAAGTCCTGCCGTTTTTATTGACCTTCGAATTTGACGGTAGGGTCAACTGAGCCATTCGCGAAACGCCTTTTCTGATTACTCTTTTATACGCGCGCCATACCAGTCGAGATTGCGGGTGATCACCATAGTGAGGGCAAGCGCCCCAAAAGTTGTCACCGATCCAATAAGAAGCGCATAATCCTCTGATTTCATGAGTAAATATATCAGACCAGAAGCGCCTGAAAAGGCGGCAAAGGCAATTAGGCCGCGCAACTTACTGTGAAAGACCGTCGCAGCATAATAGCCGGAAAGGACAACCGCGGCGCCGGCGATGAGCGCAAAGGCCGGTCCAAAGCCAATATGCTGTGAAAAGGCCAGCACCAGGCGATAGAAGATGACCTGGCTCCCGCCGAGAAGGATATATTGGGCCGGGAGCGCTCTGCTCCTCATCGTCGCCTCAAACAGGAAGAATCTCGGGAAGACAATCCCGAGGAATATCAGCGCCTATCGGCGATGAAGCTGCGCGGCGGAGAGCGAGCGAGATAAGGGATACGCCACTCTGCCGAAAAGCCTTCGCCAGAGTTGTCGCGTGGATCGGGAAAACAGGCGCCCCTGAAAGCCAGGGTCCGGCCAGTTTGAGGCCAGGCGATCCAGCCCCGGACGATGCACGGCGTTTCCTAAAACTCTCGCCGATAAAAGACGCCCGGCCCGGGGCTTCTTTCGGAAAAGCGCATGACGCGTAGATGACGCGATCAAGGAATTTTGCAGGCGTGCGTGTTTAGAGCGATTTTTTTAGCGGCCTCAGCTCATCATAGTTGACGGCGCGTTTTTCCATTTTCGCGACATAACTTTCTTTAATGTCATCGCCGCGGAGCATGCCGGCGTTCCAGAGCGCAATATAATCAAGCGTATCGGCGGTCGAGTGATCGCGGGCGTAATTGATCATTTGCTTTGTTCCAGTGACAGCCAGAGGCGAGTGCGCGGCAATCTGTTTTGCGATCGCCATGACGCCGTCAAGCAGCGCCTCTGGTGTTTCAAACACCTCGTTGACGAGACCAATCTCTTTTGCTTTCGAGGCGGGGAGGCGTTCGGCTGTATAGGATATCTGCCGCGCCCAGCCTTCGGGAATAATTTTTGCCAATCGTGGAAAAGTGCCGACATCGGCGGTCATGCCGATCGCGGTCTCTTGCACGCAAAAGAAAGCGTCAGCGCTGGCGTAGCGACAGTCGCAGGCGGTGGCGAGATCGACCCCGCCGCCGACAGCGCCGCCCTGGATGGCGGCAAGCACGGGCTGGCGGGCATTTTCCAGCGCAGAAAATGTGTCCTGAAGCAATTTTACATGATGGCGAAAAGCCTCTGCTGCGATATGCGGGTTATCCGGCGATCCGTCGAGACTGCCCTCCATGAAGACGGAAATATCCATGCCGGCGGTGAAATGCTTTCCTTCCGCAGACAGAACGATCACCCTGGCTTTGGCGTTATCGGAAATATCGTTAACCGCCTCGGGAAGCTCCCGCCAGAACGCCGATATCATCGAGTTGAGCTTGTCCGGGCGCGAGAACCGAATATGGGCGATCCCATCCTCGATCATCAGATTGAAACATTCATAGCTCATTGCGGCGGCTCCGTTTCGAGATTGGATTCAACAGATTGGAAAATTAATGCTATGATAGCGCGCCTTCCGGGTTTTGGGCAGGGATGTTGACAGTTGTTGCAGGGATAAAAAGGCAAAGCTGGCGCCGTTTATGCTTCATAGCATATGCCCCGAAGGCGGGGTTTTAGTGGAGTACGCGGGTAGTCATTTCCATGGCGCAGGAAAAAGCCGCAGAAATTATCGATCTTAACGCTTCTCGCGGTGTAGCTGCAGATGGCGAGATGACGGGCGCGCTTTTCGGTAATGCCAGACGCGCTGGAGGCTTGAGCCTTTCAGCGGTTTCGACGGCGACAAAAATTAAAATTGAACATCTCGAAGCGATTGAGGCCGGCGATTTGGCGGCGCTGCCGGCGACGCCATACGCGGTCGGGTTTGTTAAGGTTTATGCAAATTACCTCGGGCTCGATGCAGAAGCTGCAGCCGTCCAGTTCAAAGGTGAAATTTCAGCCTCCGCACCATCGGTAGAGACATTGGCGGCGGGGTCAGCCGCGTCCGCTGAACACAATAAGGGGCCGGTCGGGATTGGCCCGATCCTCGGCATCGGCGCGGTTCTGGTGTTTGTTGTGTGGATTTTCCTGCAAATTCTTGGCAGCGGCAGTGAGAAAGCGGCGGCGCCAACCGCGGATACATCGCCCCGCGTGCGCCTTGCTCAAGAAGTCGCGCCCGCGCCTCGGCCAAACATTTCGTCAGCCGAGCCTGAGAGTGGCATACTGTCATTGACCACAGACGAGCAGATCATCCCCACGTCGCCATCCGGTGCGGACACAATTACGCCAACGCATGCGATCGATGTGGAACTATCACCGCCGCGTGACACAAGCGCCCCGGAAGACGACGCGATGGTGAATGAAGACACGGTCGCCCAAGCGCCGCGGGCGAACATCAACCCCGATCAGGGCTTACCGCTTGCAGAAGACGCGGCGCCGTCCGAAGCGATTGCGCAGTCGCCAGACGCGACTGCGGAGACCACAGCGCGATCAATCGACGATCGGGAAATATCGGGCACGGCAATTACTGAAACGCCAGAGGAGATTGCGCCGGCGCCGTTGCGGATAAGTCCACCCGTAACGCCGCGCCGTGAGCCAGTGATCGTTGATGCGCGTCTGACGCGATCAAAAGCGCCGCGCTACCCGAACCGTTGCGACCGTGATGCGGCTGAGCTCGAGCAGGTCACGATCATGTTTGATATTACTGCCGCCGGGCGCACCGCGAACCCACGCACATTATTGTCAACCAATGATTGCTTTAATGACGCCGCCCTCGCTGCGATCGGTAAGTGGCGGTTTGACCCGCGCACTGTTGATGGAACGCCCCAGCCAACAACCAATCAACGCGCAACGCTGAATTTCCGTCAGTAAAAACCCGATCCCAGTTGATGAATTGATCTGCAATCGTGTTAATTGGCGGTTTTGGACCGCTGGTTATGACAATTGAAGAAAAAATCGCTGTATTTGTGGATAATACGCCCGTTGCGCTAAACGAGATTGGCCCGCCGGCCATGAACTACGGACAGCTTCATCGGTGGGAAGGCTATCAACGTTGCAATTACCGCTATGAAATGCCGATAAGCATTTTTGTGTCCCGAGTGACGCAATGGTTCGATCAATATCGGGTTGAGATTAGGGCGGACGATGTGAATTTTCCACCTGCTCTGGACACACACGACTTCGCTTTTGCGGCGCTTGACTATCCCGACCTTGAAACGCTAATCGGAGTTGACAAAGCGCTTGCAGCGCGGCTGCTGAAATCATCGCCGTTTGAGCTCAACAATCTGTTTGATTTTGTCGCACCAGATGTTGTGCGCTACAGCGCCAACAGCGTCGATATTCTTGAAATTTCTGACGGCAAAGCGCGTTTCGGCGGCGTTGCGTTCGATATCAAGTCAAAAACCTAGTTACTCGTTTTCAATTTCCAGCAATGCGCCGTCTTTTACGCGCAGGAAAATTCGGCTCGTATTTTCAAAATCAGCCAGCGGGTCGCCTTCCAGCACAAGGAAACTCGCTTCATATCCCTCCGCAAGCCGGCCAATTTTCCGTTCAGGAAAGACAGTTCGCGCGCAGTTCTGCGTCCACATTTTCAGGATGGCCCGATTATCGAGTGGTCCTAAACTGACCAAGTATCTAGCCTCTTCTTGTGACGTGTCCCAATGCGTATCACTGCCAACAACAAGGTTTGCAGCGGCGTCAGTAAGGCGAGTGAGGTTTTCTCGCTGCGCTTCGCGAATGTCAGCATAAAGTTCGGGAGAACGTTTTTCGAATTTCCGCTTCGCGACTGACAGTGTGGTTATGAGGGTGGGGTTTGTCTCTTTGACGAGCGCGATCGTTTCGTCCGATATCCGCGCCGTTGAATCGTTAGAAGGAAGATGCGCAATGATGTCGGCGCCGGCGCCGGCGCGGAGCGCTGTCGCCATGTCCGCATCGGACTCCACATGAACGGCGACCCGCAAGCCTGCATCATGAGCCAGGCGGACAAGCTCCGGCATGAAGCTCGGGTTTAATCCGCGCTTGCCATAATACTCCGGGTCGCTCTTGCGTTGTTCATACTCTTCTGAGAAATACAGCATGACTTTCACGAAGTCCGGGCGTTCGGCGAGGATAAGCGCCCATTTTCCCCGGAGTTGTTCCAAGGTTTCGGCTTCGAAATAGCCTTTGTCAGGCAGTGTTTCCTTGGTGAAGTCGGGATATCTTTCAAAACGCTCCATCACAGATTCGCGAAGAGCGCGAGGATGCCCGCCGGACCCTGTCAGGCCGTTATTTGCAAAGGCGACATCAATGGATTTTGGATTGTTGAGCTTATCGGCGATGAGGCCGCGGTATAGCGCGAACGACCCAGGCATCATGGCGTAAAAGACGCCGTCTTTGAGATACGCTTGAACCGTTTCTTCAACCCCATCGGCGCCGCCGCCCAGATTATGATTATGTCCCTCGCAATAGGGCGGCACGACGTATCCGCCGTCGAGATCAACGACAGTTTCCGCGGCGATGACGTCATCGGAGAAGTGCAGCGCACCGTCGGCGACATAGGCGGTTGCGGACGCGAAGGTCCGGCCATTGAACCATAAGCCGTTATCGAAGCGATAGGTTGGCGGGACGTCCGGCGGCGTCGCGCACCCCGCCGTCAGAAGCATCAACAAAGCAGCCAGCCGCATCGGCGCCTCCCGGTCAAACCCTGCGACAAGTATCGCAGGTCAGAGGGGAAGCATCAATAGACGCGCGGCGCCGACCGGGCCGCGCACAAGAGCCTCGTCTTCTGGAAGGCGCCGTCGGTCTATCTGAACCCGAACACGCCGCGCCGCGCCGGTGATCGTGAAGGCGGCTTGAGGCATGTATTAAGCCGCTCATTCCCGCGCAAGCGGGAATCCATATGGCATGGTTTAGTGGATTCTCCGCTTTCATGGAGATAGGCGAATACATAGCAAGCAACCCAGCGGGCCGTTGGTCGCGGCGGACTGTAGTGTATATTAGGATGCAAGCTGCAGTGCACCGTCTTGGAAGCCGGCGTGGTGCATTGCGCTTCGCTAATGGTCGATCATGAAGTCGCCGTTCGCCTTCGCAGTTAGAAATCTCCAATCGCCCTTAGGCTGCCTCGATACGATCCAGCAACCCTTAAAAGTATCGGTACGAATAAACGCAGCGTGCAGATTCAATAGCGTCATGCCTTTATGAGCAATGTCGGACAAGAATCGTGCATCAATTTTCGATTCTGCGTCTCCCCATGGATTAGTGGCGTGCAAGACTTCCGAAACATCGTCATATGCGGTTTCAGCATCATTTTTCGTAAACGGTTCTGACGAGTGCCTACCATAGTGCCATGCGTCGTCTTTGGTCTTTGTCGGACCGGTTAACGCCAATGGGAAAAAGTCTTTGTTTTTCGATTCGAGCGCTTTGAAAATTCTTTTCGCGTGCCAGTCTGTGGCAAGCTTCTCCCCCCTGACACGTTCATAGACAGCCTTGTTAGGGGCAATTGCCGCAAAGGCTAAGGCTTCTATCGCAATTCGCAAACTGAGTGCTGCGTAGCGAGCTCTAAATGCTGGCTGCTCGCTACCTGCCAATGCTGCCAGCCTTACCACTTCGGAAAAATTTGTATGCGCCTCGGTAGCAACTTCTGCATAGATGGATTGCTCTGCGGTAAGGCTGCTCACTTCAACGAATAAAGCTCCGATTCATCAACGGCCGGCAGTTTTGCTCCTCGCCGGACGGCGACAACGAAAGTCCGGGTTGAATACATGTATTGCCTTCAGCACGAAGAATCTTCCAGCCTCCCCCCTCAATAAACCCGCTTTTTCGGCTCGATATAGTCAATTTCATCCGTAAGCGTATAATCATGAACAGGGCGGTAATCGATCGTCGCCTTGCCATTGGCGAACCAGGCGGCAGTGTGCTTCATCCAGTTGGCGTCGTCGCGATCGGGATAATCTTCGCGGGCGTGAGCGCCGCGGCTTTCCTTGCGGTTGGCGGCGCCTTCCATCGTGACGATCGCCTGGCCGATCATATTGTCGAGCTCCAGTGTCTCGACGAGATCGGTGTTCCAGATCAGGGAGCGGTCGGTGACGCCGATATCGGCGATTGATTTGTAGACATCTGCGATCTTTTCCCGGCCTTCCTCCAGGACCTCACCGGTGCGGAAGACGGCGCAATTGGTTTGCATGACCCGCTGCATTTGTCCGCGAATGGCCGCGGTTGGCTTTCCGCCGTTGGCATGGCGGAACCGATCCAGCCGCGCGAGGGCCTCTTCTGTTGCTTGCGCGGGCAAATCCGGTGAGGCGGCGTTTGCATCGACAACCTCGCCGCAGCGATGCCCGGCGGCGCGGCCGAAGACAACGAGATCGATAAGGGAATTTGACCCCAATCGGTTGGCGCCGTGAACGGAAACGCAGCCAGCCTCGCCGAGCGCCATCAGGCCCGGCACGGTCGCATTGGCGTCGTCGCCGCGTTTGGTGACAACTTCGCCGTGATAATTGGTTGGGATGCCGCCCATATTATAATGCACGGTCGGTAGAACCGGGATCGGCTCTTTGGTGACGTCGACGCCGGCAAAGATTTTTGCCGACTCCGAAATGCCTGGCAGACGCTGGCTTAAGATTTTTGGATCAAGGTGATCGAGATGTAAAAAGATGTGGTCTTTTTCTTCGCCGACGCCGCGGCCTTCACGGATTTCCAATGTCATCGCGCGGGAGACGACATCGCGCGAGGCCAGGTCTTTCGCGGATGGCGCATAGCGCTCCATAAAACGTTCGCCTTCGGAATTGGTGAGATAGCCGCCTTCGCCGCGCGAGCCTTCGGTGATCAAGACACCGGCGCCGTAAATGCCGGTTGGGTGAAACTGGACGAACTCCATATCCTGCAAAGGAAGTCCGGCGCGCAACACCATGCCGTTGCCGTCGCCAGTGCAGGTGTGGGCTGACGTGCATGAGAAATATGTACGCCCATAACCGCCGGTGGCGAGGATCACCATTTTCGCTGCATAGCGATGGATCTTGCCGGTATCGAGTTCCCAGGAGATAACACCGCGACATTCTCCGTCGTCGGACATGATCAGGTCGAGGGCGTAATGCTCAATAAAAAAATTGGCGTTATTTTTGACGGCCTGGCCATAAAGCGTGTGCAAAATCGCATGGCCGGTACGGTCGGCCGCGGCGCATGTGCGTTGCACCTGGCCTTCGCCAAAGTTTTTGGTCATGCCGCCAAAGGCGCGTTGATAGATCTTGCCTTCCTCGGTCCGCGAAAAAGGAACGCCCCAATGCTCCAGCTCATAAACAGCGGCCGGCGCATTTTTACAAAGATATTCGATCGCGTCCTGGTCGCCAAGCCAATCGGAGCCTTTGACCGTGTCATACATGTGCCAGCGCCAGTCATCCTCGCTCATATTGCCGAGGGAGGCGGAGATGCCGCCTTGCGCCGCAACCGTGTGGGAGCGCGTCGGGAAGACTTTGGTGACGCAGGCGGTTTTTAATCCCGCTTGGGCGGCGCCGAGGGCGGCGCGTAATCCTGCGCCGCCGGCGCCGACAACCACAACATCATATTGGTGGTCGATAATTTCGTAGCTTTGGGTCATTCGTCAGCCTGCAAATGAAATATGAAAGATTGCCCATGCGCTGGCGACGATGATGCCGAGTGCGACAAGCCAATTGATAAGAAAGAGTACGTCTTTCAGCCATGAATGGATGTAATCAAGGATGATTTCCATCATGCCAATGCGCATATGCCAGGCGCCGATAATCAGGAAGGCGCCAAGAAGGGCGCCATTCCATGGATTGGCTATCCAGGCGCGCGCGGTTGCGTAATCCGAAGTGAGCGCGGAAACAATTCCAAAAAGAAACCAGATCGCAATTGGCGCAAGAAGAACGGCGGTAAAGCGCTGAATGATAAATGTTGATGTGCCTTTGGTAGACATAAGATCAAGCGCCTCCGCCGTAACCGGCCCAAAGGATAAGCGCGGCGAGAATGGTTGCAGCCGAATAGACCAGCCAGGCGGTCATGGTTGCGGTCTTTGGCGCAAGTCCTCTGCCGGTGTCCCAATAGAGGTGGCGCAATCCGTTCATCAGGTGGAACAAGAGCGACCAGACAAAGCCTGCGATCAAAATGAACCCGACGGGCGATCGGACTATGCCTGAGGCGGTCTCAAATAACGGCGGATAAAACGCGGCGCCGATAAGCCAAAGGACGATCAGGAAGACGCCGCCGTAAAGCACGACGCCTGTGCCGCGATGGGTGATGGAAGCGGCCATGGTAACCGTGAACCGCCAGATTTGAAGATGCGGCGACAAAGGTCGCTTGGATGATAGGCTGTCCGCCATGAAGTCCCCGTGTGCTAAGCCTCTGGGTGAGGCCCTTTATCGTTAAGGCATTGATCAGGTTGCGCGAAAATAGACCGCTCCCAGCCCAAGTCAACGCGACACCATTGTCCTCGCTGGCTTTTTACCGCCATTGCCAAAGTCGCCCCAGATCGGTCATGATATCAGAAATATAGGGGTTCTTTCGACGGGGTATATTCAAGTGCATTCAAATCTTCGGTATTTCGCGGCGCTTGCCGCAGCGGCTTTCGTTTCTCAAGCGTCGGCATCAGCCGAAACGATTGAGGCGGTGACGGCTGATCAGCTTGAGGCTGCGTTAGCGGCGGCGGGGCTTAACCCGACCATGCTGGAGGACGCAGCATCGGGTGCGCCGGTCGCGCAAGGGGTTGCCGGAGAGTTCAAGTTCTTCCTGCGGGCGCTGTCCTGCTCGGGCCGACCGCCGGCTTGTGAGAATCTCGTCTTTTTCGCCAATTTTGAACTGGGGCGGGCGGCGACGGCGGGCGACTTTCGTATCGCCAATGATTTTAACGACAGCCAGGTCTTTGGCCGCGCCTATGTTCTGGAAAATCAGGACCAGATTGGCGTCGATTATGTAATCGAACTCGGCGGCGGCGTTTCCGAAGATCACTTAGCGCAGAATATCAGCCGTTGGGCGGATGTGATTTCAGCGTTCGTGGAGAAATTCAGGGAAGGGCATAGCGGGAGCTAGAGGATTACGTCATCTAAGTTGAGCGCAGAATAACTGTCCCGTCTTGTTGGTCGTTTTAAACGTCGTCCTCGAGCAGTTCATCACGACACTCACTACCGCTATTGGCTTCAATGTCTTGTTGTTCGCGCGGTGAGCGTAGATGGAATGCCTTTCCTAAAGCTGTCGTTCTGCGCTCTTCGATATTAAAACGCAGACAATTGGCAGTCATTTCGGCGAGGACTTTAGCATGAAGCTTATTCCAATTATCCATAGTTGCCTGCTGCAAAAGGTAATTGCGCCCCCATCCTGATTCATCGATCCCTTTATTAGCAATACCGCGCCCTCCGTCGAAGTAATCATAGCCTAAGTGGTTCAGTGTTTTCGCTCCTTCTTCCATTGCATGTGGGCCCTCAACTTCTATTAGGCGCGAGGCGGCCCAAGCAAGAGTGTAATCAATCCGACCTGCCTCTAATTCCAAACGCCCAATCCGGTCGTCGTGACTTGAAATCATTGCCCCATCAGTTCTCCCATCGCGCTCAGCTTTGGCGCGCACATTACCTACAAAATTATAGAATTCGTCGTGTGTATGTCGAAGCTCTTTGCGTAGCCCGGCAATCTGCAACAGCGCTATAACCGCTGCAGCAGGAAGAACGACCACATAAAAAATAACAATAAAAGTCGACATTCCCATAAATAATAATTGTTTCAGGCTGCGAAGCGCCAGCGCCTAAGCCGCGCGCTCCACCAGCGCCCGCAATCCTTCCGGCAAATCTTTTTCCAGCTTGCGCATGCGCTCAATCAGCATGCGCTCGCTGGCGTCAAACGCGCCGTCGCGCCCGATCCGCCCGGCGAGCCAGCTGGCTTCTGTTTCGGTTACTTTTGCCGCCGTCGCCGCATCGGCGTCTCGCTGATCATTGTGTTCCGCATAGGCGGATTTCTGTCCGTAGGCGTCCTTTACAGCGCCGAAGCCGCCCGACACCATGCGTTTGAAAAATCCGCCGACATTCGATGAGTGATCGCGCATCCACGCGTCACGGCGAAACGCCTCTTCGCGGCTTGGCGCGGTGTAGCCAAGATGCGCCATCAAATGATTGACGACGCCCTGAACAAATAATTCTGTCCATGCGGGGTTGTCTTCGCCTTTGCCGATGGCGTCATTAATGTCGAATAGAAGTTCAGCTTCCCGGCGAGTGACCGCAACATTGGCGTCGCCGCCAGCGGCAAAAAGATATCGCCGGATCAGCATTATATCGGTTTTGTCGATCGCCGGGCCGTCGGCTTTGTTGAGAACAGTTTTCTTGATCTGCTCACCGGTAAAGGCCGCCATCTCTGTCGGTGTTTGTGTCGCCGTTTCCATCAGCTTGACGAGGAGGCCAACTTCCAGCTGGTTCGCATAGCCGTTGCGGGTGATGCGTGCTTTCAGCGATTGAAATTCTTGTGATGTTAAATAGCCCTGGGGGTCTTCTTCGCGCAGATAAAAATCAGCAGCGGCTTCGGCGAAAAATTGCGCCCATTCCGCATCGCCATCGCGCGCGCGATCCCCCAGATCAAAAAGCGCATCAAGTTCGTCAGCGCTGACAATGCCATCAGCAAAGACGGATCGGCGTAAGAATAAAACTTCGTCGGCGGTAACGTACCCGTCGGCGCCAACAGCGGTGATGCGGGTTTTTAAAGACTGGTCGGACATTAAATAAGGCTCCCATCCGAGAAAATCGGTTGGCAGAACCATCCCCCAATCTGGTTAAGATCGGGGAAAAAGAAAGCACATGTTTGAAGGTGTTTACCGGCTGTTAAGCGAGCGAACGCGCCCGCTTATTCGGCGGCGTTAAGTCTTGCCTTCTCTGCAGACAGGGCCGGCAAGTCCGATGGCTCAGGACAAACGCGACGGTCACGGTGGAGAACCATCTGGTGATGCAGATCCTCGATGCATTTACGACCTGTGCAGACGAACAAAAACGGGAAAAGCCCGTGCAACAGGCAGGCAAAGCCTGAAAGCACCATTTTGCCGCCAAAGCCAAAAGCCATGCCCATATGCTGGAAATAGCTTTCCCCGACGCTGGCCGGATGTTCGGTAAATGCGCGTTTCAACATGGCGACGATCTTTCCACTTGGTATTTCACGGACTATCGCCCATACCCCTGAAAAATTTTCTCTATTTATTGGAATAGAAAAACTATTCTTGCAATTAATTTCTAAAAAATAGTAAAATATTAGAATGGATAGCATTGATAAAGCCATTCTTGTGCAATTGCAGCACGATGCAACGACACCTGTTAGTGAGATTGCCGAATCGGTGGGCTTGTCGCCGACCCCGTGCTGGCGGCGCATCAAAAAGCTCGAGGAGGAAGGCGTGATTTCCCGGCGGGCGGCGCTGATCGACCCCGCCGCCGTCAATCTCAATCTCACGGCCTTTGTTGCGGTCAAAACCGCCCAACACAGTGAGAAATGGCTGAAAGACTTTTCCGAGAGCGTTCGCCGCGTTCCTGAGGTGGTGGAGCTGCACCGAATGAGCGGCGATATCGACTATCTGATGAAGGTGGTCTGCCCGGACATGGCGCATTTTGACCGGATCTATAAAAAGCTGATCTCGATAGCCGACTTTTCCGATGTCAGCTCTACTTTTTCCATGGAGCGGCTGAAATACACGACGGAATTGCCCCTCGACTATATCTAAGGCCCATTTAATCCTCCGGCGTGGACGAGGCAGCGCCCGCGCCCTATATCCCGCTGATGGCTGAACTGGATTTATCGCAACGCCCGCAAGACGCGGCGCCCGTTAATCTCGCCGGGTTAACCCGCGACGAGATGCGCGCGGTTGTGTGCGATGCGTTTGGTCTCGACGAAAAGAAAGCGCGCATGCGCGCCGATCAGATATGGCGATGGATTTATCATTTCGGCGCGACCAGCTTCGACGCCATGACCAATATCGGCAAAGAGATGCGCGCCAACCTTGCCGAACGCTTTGTGATTGAGCGGCCCGAAATGATCGAGCGTCAGGTCTCGACCGACGGCACACGTAAATATCTGTTGAAGATGGGGCCGGGGATTGAGGTCGAGTGCGTCTTCATTCCCGATGTCGGCCGCGCCGGGGCCTTGTGCGTATCGAGCCAGGTTGGCTGCACGCTCAATTGCACGT
>JAJFGC010000225.1 GCA_021776345.1 Hyphococcus sp.
CGGTGCGCATCATATCGAGGAGGCGATCAAACGGGAAGATGAAGCCGACAACGAGCGCGGTATGTTCCGGCGTCACGTCGAAAACTTCGAGTACCGTTGCGAGCAAAAATAATGACGCCGACGGAATACCCGCCGCGCCGATCGAGACGAGCGCCGCCGTCACGGCGATCAGGCCATAATGATACGGCTCCAGCTGATAGCCAAAAGCCTGCGCGGTAAAGAGCGCGACAATACCGAGATAAAGGGCGGTGCCGTCCATGTTGATGGTGGCGCCCAACGGCAACACCGAGCCTGCGATCGATTTTGAAACACCAAGGTTTTGCCGGACGTTGGAAATCGTTACGGGCAACGTCGCGGAAGACGATGAGGTCGAATAGGCAACCATCTGGGCGTCAAGAATACCGCGGAAAAAGTTGATGAAGGGCAGCCTCAGACCGAACTTGATGATGGAGCCGTAGACGATCGCCATATGCAGAAAACAGCCAAGATAAACGGCGATCACAAGCCAGAAAATCGCGGTAAAGGTCTCGACGCCGCGCGTTCCGACGACCCAGGCGATCAAGGCAAAGACGCCAAACGGCGCCAGCTCCATAATGATCTGTGTCACCCCCAGGACTTTGTCCGACGCGTAGGAAAAGAACCGCGTAACGGGCTCGCCGACAGCGCCAAGAAACAAAACGATAATGCCGAAAATAATCGAGGTGAAAATCACCATCAGGATATCGCCGGAGGCCGCCGCGACGCCGAGCGCGAATAGTCCTACGAACAAGTACCCTGATTTCGGTTTTTTTTCGCTGGCCGCTGTTGAGCGCTGCGCCACAATAATAGCAATCACAACCAGCACTGCCGTCAATGCAAGTGTCATGACGCTGCCCGACAGGAATTGTTCAAACGGGTTTTTTGTGGCCATGCCGGCAATGCGTTCCAAAAAACCGCCCGCTTCAACCGACACCTGACGCGGTTCGGCGCCGCCAAGATCAACGCCGCTGCCGGGACGGAAAAGCGATCCCATCCCGAGGCCAATAATATTGGCGAAGAAGGTCGTGACGAGATAGAGCAGGATCGTTTTCAGACCGATGGTGCCGAGTTTTTTTGGATCGCCCAGCGCCAGCACGCCAGCGACCAGCGTCATGAAAATCAAAGGAATGATCACCAGACGAATAAGGCCGATAAAGATATCGCCGACAATTTTTAGCTCGGTCAGCAGTGCGCTGCCGCGTTCCTGACCGAGGCTTTGCGTGACGGCGAGACCGAAGACAACGCCCAGCGCCAGCCCGAGAAACACGCGTTTCCAAAGTTTGATTTCAAACCACCAGGCCATCCGCCGCTCCTTGTTGTTATTAGGTACTTGACCGCAACGACCCTACTCCGCTTCACCCATCAGTTGACGGACGAAATAGATATATTCGAGCGCCGTTCGATAAGCGAGCTGGTCCTGGTTTGCGGTGCCGCCATGACCGCCCTCGATGTTTTCATAATAGTAGAAATCATAGCCGAGATCAGCGAGCTTGGCCGCCGCCTTACGCGCGTGCCCCGGATGCACGCGGTCATCTTTTGTCGATGTGTAGAGCAGGACTTTTGGATAGCCGGCATCCGCTTTGAGATTTTGATAGGGCGAGTATTCGGAGATATACGCCCATTCCTCAGGGATATCCGGATTGCCATATTCCCCCATCCAGGAGGCGCCAGCGAGAAGCTTGTTGTAACGCTTCATGTCAAACAGCGGCACGCCGATATCGATCGCCGCATAGAGATCAGGCCGCTGGGTCAGCATCGCGCCCATTAACAAGCCGCCATTGGACCGGCCTATGATGCCAAGCTTTTCGGGGCTGGTGACGCCGGTCTCGATCAGGTCTTCAGAAATCGCGATAAAGTCGTCAAAGCTGCGCTGGCGGTTTTCCTTCAGCGCCGCCTCGTGCCAGCGAGGCCCATATTCTGACCCGCCGCGAATATTGGACAGGACCAAAACCCCGCCGCGCTTGACCCACATTAAACCGGCAAGCGCGCCATGCTGCGGGCGTGACGGATCCTCATAATAAGACGGCAGGATCGATGCCAGAAATCCGCCATAGCCATATTGCACAGTTGGCGCATTACCCTGTTTCAGAACCGCATCTTGCCCCATGATGAAATAGGGAACCTTTGTTCCATCTGCTGATGTTGCGAAACGCTGCTCCACGACAACGCCGGTCGCATCATAAAAAGGCGGTGTCTCGACAATTTTTTCAGTTTTGTTTTTCGCTGTCACATAATAAAGCGTTTCAGGCGTCGTCATGCTTTCAAATGAGATCATGGCGTCGTCCGTACCGCCGCCAGCGGATACGATATTCACCACACCATTGTCAGGCAGCTTAATCTCTTTTGCTTTCCATCGACCGTTCTTATCACGGCTCACACGCGCCGCCTTGCCGACAACGTCTTCGAGATATTGAACCACGATGTTCGATTTACCGAGCTGAACGTTTTCGATGGACTGGTTTTCCGCCGCGTTCATCACTGTTTCAACGCTGCCGCCATCCAGCGCATAAGCGACGACAGAGCCTTGCGCGTAAGTCTCGCTATTATGTTCCCAGGCTTCGCGGAGCAAAAAGATAGCGCGCCCATCCATCACGCCTTGCATATCGACATTTAATGGCAGCGGTAACTTGGTGAGCGCGCCATCGGCTCCGACAAGATTGTACTCGCGTTCGAAAAATGACGGGCCACGCAAAGCAAATTCGTAGGCGTCGTCGCCATCATGTTCAGCAATCGGAAACACCCAGACATCGTCAACGCTGACGGTCATTATTGATTGCGCGCTATCAGCATCGCCGCCGCGGGTCCAGCGGCGGACTTCCCTTGGATAACCCGACGTTGTCAACGACCCCTCGCCCCAATCCGTCCCGACAAGAAGCGTGTTTTCATCCCGCCAGGCGAGCCAGCTCTTTGCTTCCGGCAGGTAGAACCCACCATCTACAAATGACTTGGTTTCGAGGTCGAACTCACGCCAATAGGCCGCGTCCTTACCGCCATCGGAAAGTTCGACCATGCAGTGACGATATTCTGGCGAAAGGCAAACGATATCGCCTTTGATCCAGTTTCTATCTTCGCTTTTTGCGAGCTCATCGAAATCGATCAGCGTTTCCCATTCGGGATCGCCGCTGCGATAACTGTCAACGCTTGCGCGCCGCCACAGGCCGCGGATATGCGTTTTATCTTGCCAGAAATTATAAACCTGACCGTTGTGGATCTCGCCATAGGGGAGCCGGGCGTCAGATGTCAGGACAGAAAGCGCGTCATCATAAAGCCCTTTAAAGCGCGGATCGTTTTCCAGCACATCAAGGGAGCGCTTGTTCTGCTCGCGCACCCAATCGAGGGCCTTCTCGTCCTCAACGCCTTCCAGCCATAAATAGGGATCTTCAGCTTTCGCCATTGTCACTGTCACCATCACGGCCATCGCGGCCGCGGCCAATGCTTTTCTCATTTTGTGGAACTCCCAAGTAAACTTGCCCGACCCGCCTGAACATTAACCATACTAAGCCTCGCCGCGAGCCGCAAATCGGCTCCAACCGCCAAAAACTGGGCAAACCGCTAAAATTGCACCTTACGCCTTAGAGAAGGTTTGAGTGCTGGCCGGTAGTTTGCAGAAGCTGGCGGTACTATGTCCATATTGGGAAAAACATTAATGTCTAAGTCCGACGGTCGACGATACCGGCGCATTAGCCTCAATTTGCCCGCACAAATCACCATCAACGCCGTTGACGAGCATGAAGGCCGTCTCCTCAATATCTCTCCTGGCGATATGGCGTTGATTGCGGACACCAAGGCGGTGCAGGGCGACGCCGTTATTGTGCGAATAAAGGATCTGGACATTATTGTGGGCACCGTCGCACGGACTTTCCCCGACGGCTTTGCGATCTCTTTCATACTTTCGAAGAAACGTCGGATGCTGCTGACAGAGCAATTGATGATGCTCTCAAACCAACTCTTCTCCGAAGGTCTGGAAGACCGCCGCTCAACCCCGCGCCACCGTCAATCCGGCGCACGAACAATCAGCCGGCTTGAAGACGGCACCTCGCTTTATGTTCGTATAATCGACATGTCTGTTAGCGGCGCTTCCGTTGATTCGCCGCGCCGTCCGCCAATTGGCTCCGAAATCCATATTGGACGGCGACGCGGCATTATCGTTCGCCATACGCCGCGCGGCTTTGTCATCGTTTTTGAAGCACAAACTGACAAAGCTCAGCCGATATTGCGCGCCGTTTAATAGCCTGCCGACGCAGGCTGGTCACCCAGCACAACCGGACCCAGATTATCGATCACATCGCGGGCGCTAAACGCCTGCGGGTTATCTTGTGGCTTAGGCCCCTTATGCATGGTCACAAACGCAACCGCTGAGTAGCGCGTAATTTCGCGTTGATAGCTGTCATAGGGATAGCCCCAGCCAAACCCGTAAGCATAATAGGGGAAAGCGTAGCGTGAGCGATGGAACGGATAACCGTAGCCATAGCGACCATAAAATGCGGGATACGATGATCCGCTATAGCTTGTGCGCGCTTCGGTATCGTTTTCAATGACAACGAAATAGTCATAGCCGCCCTGCACAGACAGCTCCGCGGCGCGATAAAGCAACGAATTTTCAACCGTTTCCCGCGCTGTGGAAGAATTGCCGCGGAAGGTAATCCGGTATCGGCCTTGTTCGATTTGCTGTTCGGAAAAGCCAAAGCCCCTGCTGCTCGCCGCAGGACCGTATGGTGTTGAAGTCGTGCATGCAGCCATCGCGAGCGCTGCGCCGCCAAGTATCAAAAATCTGATCATCATCCGTCTCCCGACTGTCACTATCCGCCGCCCGAAACTAATATAGACGCTGACCGGGCCCATGAAAAGCCACGACGCTGTGAGCCGCTAACTCTCTTGGTTCGAGGAGAATTGAGGCTTGTCACCAGCCCCAAGCAATGCTTTCGAGCCATCGGGCGCCGTCTTGATATGTAAATCCCGTTGCGGGAATGGAATCTCGATGCCCTCTTCGGCAAGGTAATCCCAAATCGACATCAGCACGTCACTCCTGACATTGGCCGTGCCATTGGCGGCGTCATTGATCCAGAATCGCAGGTCGAAATTGACGGAACTGTCGCCGAACTCCATCAAATTACACCGCGGCGCCGGAGATTTCAGCACCCGCTCGACCTCAATCGCCAATTCCTCGACGCGCTTGGCCAGCCCGCGCAGATCTTTTGTATCGTAAGAAACGCCAAACGGCGCATGAAGACGAACAACCCGGTCCGAATGAGACCAGTTGGTGACGCCTTCATTGATAAAGAGATCGTTTGGCACAAGATGCGCGGTGCCGTCGCGCGTTCGGATCGACACGTAACGCGCATTCATTTGCGTCACCCAGCCATAGGTGTCGCCGATCTCAATCACATCGCCGGGCTTGATTGATTTATCGGCGATCAACGTAAAGCCCGCAAAAAAGTTTGAAACCGTTCGCTGCATGCCAAGACCGATGCCAAGACCGACCGCGCCGCCAAAGATCGCGAGCGTGCCAAACGGGAAGCCGACAATCTGCAGCGCGGCGATCAGCGCGACCACTGGCAACAAGACGTCGAGAATTTTTGATAACAGCGCTTTGAACGAAACGGTTAGTTCGTCGATGGCGCTGATACGACCTTTGACAAATTTGCCGGCGAAACTCGCGGCCCAAAAGAGAACGCCAAAAACAGCGATGGTGCGAACAAAATCAAGCGCTGAAAAGCGTTGCGTGTTGCCCGCCTCATCCTTGCCCAACGGAAAGGAGAACGCTTCGAGTTGGCGCACGACATCATCAAGGACGCCAAACGCATCAAGCGCCGCAATCGGCCAGGCAACATAAAACGCAAATTTGGACCAGAACGGTGAGCGAATAACCAGACTGACAAGGCGGATAACAATCCACGCCGTCAGAAGGCTGACGCCGGCGGCGACCAGCGCATTGGAAATGCCGATCGAACCCAAAATGACGACCGCCGTCTGAAGGATAATGAACAGCGCGATCGGGGTTGCGATATGGGCAAACGCGTTAGAGGCGCGGCGCAAAACGCCATAGGGCGCGCGCGGCGCAATTTGGCTTTGTATAAGCTTTTTGAGATGGGGGCCAAATACAGCCGCCGGCGCCAGCGCCGCAAAGATGATGCCGGCTTGAATGGCAATATCAATCGACAGCATCTGGCTTTGCAGCCAGATTGAAAATTCCTCAACCATGCCGCGAACTTCTTCGCCGCCGACCAGGGTGTCGATCGTTGAAACTTCTTCTGCGGTAGCTCCATCCGGTGGCGTTGGAGCATCAGGCGGCGATCCAGCCTCGCCCGGTGCGACCTCGCCTTGCGTGGTTGCGCCCTCTTCTGTCGCAGGCGTTGGGTCGTTTTCTGCCGGCGGGTCTTGGTCCTGAAGCATTCAGTTTCTTTTTATGACGACGCCAAAGCTTTAGCACGCAGCGCCTATTGCGCAAATTCGAAGATCAATCGCGCAAGGAAAAGGCTAAAATTGAAGCGATAGACATCAAGAATAGAACCGCTCGGGTCTGACGCCAGCGCCTCGGCAATGCGCGTCATGCTGACTGGCCAACCGAGCGCTCAAAACGGAATGGCGCCAGAAGGGGCTCCAGTTCAACGCATAAGCATACGTGTCCGGGCCGATTTGCGCATCAGGATTGGGCGGCAAAAAGAGATCACGATCGGCGTGGCTTTTCAAATAGCGCAGGCCGATATTACATCCGGCGGAAAGGCCATTATTGGTGTTGCGCGAACCATCGTGAGGTTGATTCTATGCTGCTTGACGGTGAAATCGTTGAGGTCACGGCGACTATGTGGGCGCTGATGATCCTCGGCTTTATCGGCGTCGCCGCCCGCATGAAAGCAATACGCCGCAGGAACGTCAGCCTTCATCAATCGCCGCGGTCGCCCTGCATCTTCGAAAGCGACGCGCACCCCGCTTTGGCGAGCGACATCAGCGCCGCAAACTGATCATCCGTAAACGGATTACCTTCGGCCGTCGCCTGAATCTCCACCAAGCCGCCCGATCCCGTAATGACAAAATTTGCATCCGCCTGCGCGGTGGAATCTTCATCATAATCAAGATCAAGCGTCGGCGCGCCGGCGACAAGCCCGCACGATATCGCCGCAACGCGGTCCGTAATCGGGCTCGATTTTATGATGCCTTGAGCGAGCGCCCATTTCACCGCTTCATTCATCGCGACCCAGGCGCCTGTGATCGAGGCGGTCCTTGTGCCGCCATCAGCCTGGATGACATCACAATCGACCATGATCTGACGCTCGCCGAGTGCTTTTAAATCGACCACCGCCCGCAGCGATCTGCCGATCAAGCGCTGAATTTCCTGGGTACGGCCAGACTGACCGCCCTTGGCCTCGCGTTTCATGCGCCCGCCGGTTGAACGCGGCAGCATGCCGTATTCGGCGGTGACCCAACCGCGCCCTGACCCACGCAGCCATAGCGGCGTCGTTTCATCCCAACTTGCCGTGCACAGGACATGGGTGTCGCCACATTTAACGAGACACGATCCTTCGGCGTGCTTGGAAAACCCGGGCTCCAGTGAAATCGAGCGCAATTCATTGAAGGCGCGGCCAGAAGGTCTCATATTAGTCTCCGAACTAAAGATTGGCGTTCCTAGCGCTGCGGCCCACCGCTTGTCGACCCTCCAGGGCGCACAATCTGGCCCGATGATCGTGCAGTGAAAAATCGAGTCTTTGAAGTCCTGCGCAACTACGCCTAATTTACAATGACCCAATCAACGCAGATTATTCTATCTCTTATGGATGCATTGAACGATATTGACGAACGCTCCCGCCATATTTTCCGGCGGCTGGTGGAAACATACCTTTCAACCGGCGAACCGGTCGGCTCTCGCACCTTGAGCCATGATGTCGGGGTTGAAGTCTCAGCAGCGACGATCCGCAATGTTATGGCGGACCTGACCGACGCGGGTCTCCTCCATGCGCCTCACGTCTCCGCCGGGCGGTTGCCAACTGAACGTGGCCTCCGGCTGTTTGTTGATGGCTTGATGCAGGTTGGTGAACTCACCGGCGAAGAGCGGCGCGCGATTGAATCAGAAACCCGCGATGCGGATGTCGAAACGGTGCTCGAAGAAGCAGCCTCGCGCCTTTCCGGGCTGACCCGCGCAGCAAGCCTTGTGTTGACGCAAAAATCTGATGCGCCATTGCGCCAGATCGAATTTGTATCATCGGCCCCGGGCAAATCGCTTGTGATTCTCGTCTTCGAAGATGGCCGGGTTGAAAATCGCCTGATCGAGACGCCGGAAAATCTGCCCTCCTCGGCGCTGATTGAAGCGGGCAATTATCTCAATGCGCGCTTGCGCGGCCGGTCCCTTAATGAGACCCGCTCACGCATCATCAACGAGGTTCATAACAACCGGGCCGAGCTTGATGAGATCACCGCCAAACTTGTCGGGCAGGGCATTGCCGAAGTGACCGACGGGGACGATTGGTCGTTGATTGTGCGCGGCCGCGGCCGCCTCATCGATGAGGCGGCCCTCCAGGACATTGAGCGAGTGCGGCGCTTGTTCGACGATCTCGAGCAAAAGCGCGATGTTATTGACCTCTTGAACGCCGCCAAGGAGGGTGAAGGCGTCAAAATCTTCATCGGCTCGGAAAACAAGCTTTTCTCGCTATCGGGCTCATCGGTCATCGCCGCCCCATATCGAGACGAAAGCCGCAAGATTGTTGGCGTTCTTGGCGTTATCGGGCCGACACGACTGAATTATGCGAAAGTTATCCCAAGTGTGGATTATACGGCAGA
>JAJFGC010000226.1 GCA_021776345.1 Hyphococcus sp.
GTCCGAAGCCTCGATCCTGATCACCGGCGAAAGCGGCGTCGGCAAGGAAGTCATCGCCAAATATCTTCACCGCAAATCCAAACGTGCAGAAAAACCTTTTATCTCGATCAACTGCGCGGCCATCCCGGAAAATCTTTTAGAGTCTGAATTATTCGGGCACGAAAAAGGCGCCTTTACTGGCGCTATCGCCCGGCGCATCGGGAAGTTTGAAGAAGCCAATGGCGGCACCTTGCTGCTCGATGAAATTTCGGAAATGGATGTGCGCCTTCAGGCAAAACTGCTGCGCGTATTGCAGGAACGTGTCGTAGACCGCGTCGGCGGCAATAAACCAATCAATGTTGATATCCGTGTGATTGCAACGTCCAATCGCGATCTTGCGGCTGAGGTCAAAAATGGCGGCTTCCGCGAAGACCTTCTCTTTCGATTAAACGTCGTCAATTTGGACGTACCGCCATTGCGGGAACGGCCTTTGGATATTATTGCGCTGGCAAAATTTTTCGTTGCGAAATATGCCGAATTAAACAGCGTGCCGGTCCGTGAGCTTTCCGAGGCCGCGCAACGCGCAATCACTGTCTCCCCTTGGCCTGGCAATGTTCGCGACTTAGAAAATGCAATGCACCGTGCGGTACTTTTAGCGCGAGGTGATGAGATTGATGTTGAGGCGATCCGTCTGCCTGACGGCGGTTCGATGCGCGGTACAACGCACGCCGCCTCCGACGAAGATAATTCGGCTGCGATGGTCGGCCGTACGGTGGCGCAAGTCGAGCAGGATCTGATCTTGCAAACGCTTGATCACTGCCTCGGCAATCGCACCCACGCCGCCAATATTCTTGGCATTTCCATCCGCACGCTCCGCAACAAGCTCAAACAATACACCGAAGACGGTGTCCGCGTTCCCGCACCGGGCGCAGAACGCCAGAGCGCTTAAGGTGAATGCGGGCAAACATGTCTGAGTCATTTCTTCAATCAGCAAGAAGCCTTCGGCCGTCAGCATTGAAAAGCGTCTTTCGGTCTGACGTCCTGCTTGCAGGCGCGATCATATCTATTCTGGCGCTATTAATTCTGCCGACGCCGCGTTGGCTCCTCGATCTATTGCTTGCGGCATCGATCACTTTTTCCGTCACGATCTTGATGACGGCGCTGTTCACCAAAAAGGCGCTGGAATTTTCGACCTTCCCGACAATCCTTCTGATCGCAACGATGTTCCGCCTCGGTCTCAACATCGCCTCTACGCGTTTGATTTTGTCGAAGGGTCATGAAGGCCCGGATGCGGCGGGGCGGGTCATTGAAGCTTTTGGCGGCTTCGTCATGCAGGGCAATTATGTCATCGGCATGATCGTCTTCGCCATTCTGGTGATCGTAAACTTTGTCGTTATCACTCGCGGTTCCGGCCGGATTGCAGAAGTCGCGGCGCGGTTTTCTCTCGACGCTATGCCCGGCAAACAAATGGCGATCGACGCCGATCTTTCCGCCGGCATTATCACAGAAGATGACGCCCGTGCTCGACGAAAAAACCTGGAAGAAGAATCCAATTTTTTCGGCGCCATGGACGGCGCCTCAAAATTCGTACGCGGCGACGCCATCGCCGGTCTCCTGATCACGCTGATCAACATTATCGGCGGCGTCGTGATTGGCGTCATGCAAATGAATATGTCGCTTGGGGATGCTGGCGCATCATACACGCTACTAACCATTGGCGACGGCTTGGTAAGCCAAATTCCGGCCCTTATCGTTTCGATTTCTGCCGGCCTTCTTGTTTCCAAGGCCGGTGTTGACGGCGCCGCGGATAAAGCGCTCGTCGCTCAATTCGGCGAATACCCGAAAGCGCTCGCGTTGGTCGCCGGCGTCCTCCTTATTCTCGCCTTGCTGCCGGGCCTGCCCGCCATTCCATTTTTATTACTAGCCGGCGGCGTGGGCGCCGCCGCATGGAGACTTCACAAACGCAAAGGCGTCGCTGCCGAACAAGCCGCCAAAACAGAAAAAGAAAATACGCCATCGCTTGATGACGATCCAAGTCATATGCTGGCGATTGATGATCTGCGCATTGAGCTAGGCTATGGCCTCTTGCCGCTGATCCATACTGATCAAGGGCCGCGCCTCACCGATCAAGTGAAAGCGGTGCGTCGCTCGATTGCGCAGGAGCTTGGTTTCGTCACACCGCCAGTGCGTATCCTCGATAATATGCAGCTTGGCGCGAACGACTATGTCATTCGTATGAAGGAACAGGAAGTCGCGCGCGATACCTTAAAGCCCGGTCATTTCCTGGTGATGGATGCGAGCGGCGGCGCTATTAATCTAATCGGCGAGCCGACAAAAGAACCCGCCTTTGGTCTCGACGCCATGTGGATTGACGAAAGCCAGCGCGAGGAAGCCTCGCTGAAAGGCATGACCGTTGTCGATGCCGCAACGGTGTTGACGACACACCTCACTGAAATCATCAAAGGCGAAGCGTCGGAACTTCTTTCTTATGCGGAGACGAAAAAACTGATTGACGCCCTGCCCGACAAACATCGCCAGCTGGTAAGTGATCTTATTCCGTCCATCACCAGCGTCACGACGATCCAGCGCGTCTTGCAAGCATTGCTGGCGGAAAAAGTATCGATCCGCGACCTGCCGACCATCCTTGAAGCAATCGCGGAAGCCGCGCCTCAATCCGGACAAACAAGTCATCTCGTCGAACATGTGCGCGCACGACTTGCGCGTCAGATCTGCGGCGCCTTGAAAGGATCGGATGGCGCGGCGCCGATCGTCACCCTTTCAGCAGATTGGGAAAATGAATTCGGCGCGGCGCTGACCGGCGAAAGTGAAAGCCGGCAGCTCGCCATGGCGCCGTCAAAACTACAGGATTTTGTCGCCGCCGCCCTGCAAAAGCTGGAGACTTCGGCGCAGGAAGGTTATTCTGCCGCGATTGTGACCAGCGCAACCGTGCGTCCATTCGTCCGGTCGGTTGTAGAGCGGGTCAGACCGCAAACCTTGGTCCTTTCCCAAAACGAAATTCACCCCCATACTAGGCTGAAGAACCTAGGATCCATTTAGTCTGGTTGTGTAATCATGATGAAATTTATCGCCTCTGACCTTGATGCGGCGAAACGTAAAGCCCAGCGCGCACTTGGCGACGGGGCGGTAATCATATCCGTCAAAGAGCTGCCGAGCGGTGACGTCGAGGTCACAGCTTCTGACAAGCCTGCGCCATCAGCGCCCGAGCCGGCGCCAAAAGCGCAGTTTGCCGGCGCCGCAAAAGACGCGGTCGATGAAGGTCCGTTCAAACTCACTGCTGGCGCCCGTCTCAACGAAACGATCGAACATTCCTTTTCCGAAGATGCGCTGTCGCGATTAAGCGGCGCGCTGACCGGCGGTAAGCGGGCGCCGCGGTTCGATATGAGCGATACGACCGTGCGTTCGATGGCAGAAATCCTGGCCCCCCATGGTGTCGGGCAAGCGCTGCTAGGCGCACTCGTTAACGGCGCAAAAAAATCGCAAATTGATGAAGATATCTACCGGCTTGAAACCGCGTTTGGCGAAGTCTTCTCTTTTGCACCGCTTCATTTCTCGCCGTCATCGCCCATCATGCTTGTCGGACCAACCGGCGCCGGCAAAACGTCCTGCGCTGCAAAGCTTGCTGCGGCCGCATCCGAAGGAAGCCCGCCTGCCCTCATGATGACAGCCGATGTCGGCCGCGCCGGCGCCGTTGAACAAATACGCTCATACAGCGAAGCACTGGGCGCTGACTATTTCATTATTGAATCGCCCCTCGATGTGCAGCAAATTCTGCGCAGTCATCGACCAAATGGCGCCGTCATAATCGATACGCCGGGCGTCAGCCCTTATGATGGCGGCGATGTTGCGGCGCTTAAAAGTTATCAGGACGCCAGCGGCGCCGAGCCGGTTCTTGTCCTGCCCGCCAGTGGCGATGCGCCGGAGTATGTTGACTGGGCGAACGCCTTTAGGGAGATCGGCGTGCGGCGCTGTATTCTCACCAAGTTCGACGCCACAAAACGCGTCGGCGCCGGACTCTGCGCCGCGTTTGAGGGCGAATTGGCGCTCGCGCATTTTTCAGAGACGCCGTTTATTTCCGAAGGACTGCTGCCGGCGACGCCGGAGTTTCTCGCCCGGCGCTTAATCGCGTCACGTCCGGGTAAGGTTGGATAAAAGAAAACGGGCCCCGAAGGGCCCGTAAATTATACTCAACAACTTTCTTATTCGAAGATCTGCGTCTTAGTCCCCCGGCAGGCGCAAATTATTTCGGTCCGAGTAATGCGGTTGGATCGACTGATTTTAGATTCTGGCGAATTTCAAAATGCAATTGCGGTGACGTCACAGCGCCGGTGTCGCCGACTTTGGCAATCACCTGGCCTTGCCGAACCTTGTCGCCTTTCTTAACCAGCATCGCATCGTTATGGGCATAAGCAGTGACAAACCCGCCGTCATGCTTGACTAGCAAGAGATTGCCAAAGCCATCGAGCTCGGAGCCACGATAAACAACTTCGCCTTCAGCGGCGGCGCGCACCGGCGTGCCAGCGGGCGCGGCGATGTTGACGCCGTCATTGCGCCGACCCAGATCAGCGGCGCCGTAATTTGCAATCACCTTACCCTGCACCGGCCACTCGAACATGGATGCGGGAGATGTCTCTTTCGGCGGTGTGTAAGATGCTTTGCGCGTCAACTCAGCAACGCTTTGAGCTTGTGTTGGCGCCGACGCTTGCGCCTGACGTGTCGGTTTTGATTTTGCCGCCGGTTTTGATTTTTGTTGCGGCGCTGTGTTTGCTGCATAAAGATTGCTGTCGAGACGGGCCTGCGGAATTAATATCTGCTGTCCGGGTGTTAACCCGTAGGGTGGTAATAAATTGTTCGCTTGCGCAATCGTAGACACGGCCGAGCCGGAATTTCGTGAGATCGAATAAAGCGTATCGCCCGGTCGCACTTTATAAAGCGTGTCCTGCGCCACTACCTTGCGCGCCGGCGTCTGTTTTCCGGCAATGCGCGCGCCTTTCGGCAGCTTTAAGGTTTGACCGACAGAAAGCGTATAGGGGTGGCGCAACCGGTTGACGGCGATAATCTCTTTGGGCGCAACCTCATAACGCCGGGCGATCGCATAGACCGTGTCGCCTGGGCGCACGATGACATCGCCTTCCGGCGCCTGTTTGGCGGAACGTGACGAAATTTCAACTGGCTCAAGCTCACGCGGCTCATCGAGGTAAATTGCCGATACAGGCTGCAACTCAACTGGCTCCACATTCGCCGTGCGGGCTGGGCGTTGCGAATTGCGCTGGACCGTTTGCTGACGGCGATATTGCTGGTTTGGCGAATTGTAAACCCGCGCCTGACGGGCCGGATCATTGCCGTTGACCACTGGCGCCTTGTTCGCCGCGCTTGAATGACTTTCACACGCAACCAGTGCAAAAACTGAAACTGATAACACCGAAAAACGCGCAAGCATGGACTGCCCCTTCCCAATAAACGAATCAGGGGGACGTTTATCAACTTTGGTTAATAACCCGTTAAATTAACGAAATTGCAAACACCAAACTCACTGATTTTCGGCAGGATCGTTCAACGATTTCGCAAGCGAAATACGAGCATCGTCATGAGTCAAAGCAAGGTGCAAGGGCGTGATTGAAATTCGCCCTTCGTAGATTGCCCGCAAATCCGTTCCTTCGCGCGGATCGGACAGCTCACCCGAATAGCCGTACCAATAATACGTGCCGCCGCGCAGATCCTTGCGCTCCTCGGCAAAAAGCTGGACCGCATCGCGGTGGCCCTGGGACGTCACCTCGACAGCGGTAACCTCGTCGGGCTCACGGTCGGGAAAATTGACATTGATCACAACATCGCTTGGCCAGCCAGCGTCGAGCAGTTTCCTGACAATTCCAGCCCCATGCGCTTCCGGCGTTGACCAATGCGCAGCAGCCCGATCAAGCCGCGCCAGCGATAAAGCAATCGACGGCACGCCCATGGACATGCCCTGAAACGCCGCCGCGATCGTGCCGGAAACGGTCACGTCTTCGGCAACGTTTTGGCCGTTATTGACGCCGGAAAGGATGAGATCGGGTTTTGCTTCGGCGAGAATTTTGTTTACGCCCATCAAGACCGCATCGCTCGGCGTTCCGTTCACCGAAAACCGTCGCTCATCATATTCGCGGACACGGAGCGGATGCGCGAGGGTCAGCGCCCGCGCGGCGCCGGATTGCTCTTCCTGGGGCGCAACAACCCAGACATCATCAGAGAGCTCATTGGCAATTTTAACGAGGCTCTCAAGGCCGCGGGCGTGAATACCGTCATCATTGGAACAAAGAATACGCATCAAGCTTTTTCAATCTTTTCAAGGCCGCCCATATAGGGCTTCAATACATCCGGCACGGCAACGGAACCGTCCGCCTCCTGATAATTTTCCAAGATCGCGACCAGTGTCCGCCCCACCGCAAGGCCGGAACCGTTCAGCGTATGGACAAATTGCGGATGCTTCTCGCCCTCCTTGCGGTAACGCGCATTCATGCGCCGCGCCTGAAAGTCACCACAGTTGGAGCACGAAGAAATTTCGCGATATTGGTTCTGGCCGGGCAACCAGACCTCGATGTCATATGTTTTGCGCGCAGAAAAACCCATATCACCCGTGGAGAGCACCATCGTGCGATAGGCGAGATCGAGTTTTTGCAAAACCGTTTCCGCGCATTCCGTCATGCGTTCATGCTCTGCATCTGATTGTTCTGGCGGCGTAATAGAGACGAGTTCCACTTTGGAGAATTGATGCAGACGGATCATGCCGCGCGTATCACGCCCCGCCGCCCCGGCTTCCGACCGAAAACATGGCGTCCAGGCGGTGAAGCGTAATGGGAGCTCAGCGCCGCTCAAAATCTCTTCGCGAACAATATTAGTCAGCGAGACTTCAGCTGTGGGGATGAGCCAGTGATCTTTCTGAGAAGGCAACGCAACATGATCAAATGGCAAAGGATGGCCCCGTTTAAATGAGTCATCAATCAATTCACCTAAGTCATTAAACCCGTCGAGTAGATCGATAAATCCTTCTAATCTATTAGAGGGGATATTCACTTTCGCATGTATTGCTCTAAACAAATCTTCCGCAAACTTCGGCAATTGCCCTGTACCGTAAAGCGCCTCGTCACGCACCAGAAGCGGCGGCTGGCATTCCGTATAACCAAATTCTTCCGTATGCAAATCAAGCATAAAGCTGGCAATGGCGCGTTCAAGTTTGGCGAGCTGGCCTTTCAGGAGAACAAACCGCGAGCCGGACATTTTCGCCGCCGTCTCGAAATCCATCTGGCCGAGCGCTTCGCCGATATCAAAATGTTCTTTGGCGTCGTTCAACCGCCGCGGCTCGCCCCATTTGCGAATTTCAACATTCGCCGCTTCATCTTCGCCCACTGGCACATCATCTGCCGGCAGGTTCGGCAGGCCGCTTAGAATATCGTGAATGGCGTCGAGATTTTTCTTTTGCTCAGCCTCCGCCGTCGGGAGTTGTTTTTTAAGGTCTTCAACTTCAGCGCGCAGCTTGTTGAAGAGATCATCATCGCCCTTCGCTTTTGCTGCGCCAATGTCCTTGGACGCCGCGTTGCGACGCGCCTGAAGGTCGTTCATCGCTTCGGTGAACTTGCGCGCTTCCTTGTCGAGGGCAAGCACCTCACCGGCGCGAGGGTTTGCGCCTCTGCGCGCGAGACCAGCGTCGAACGCATCGGGATTGTCGCGGATATATTTAATGTCGAACATGAGCGCTCATGTAGCGGTTTCGGGTTGGGCGGTCCAGCGCTGGCGTCAGGCCGACGCCTCTTCGGCGTCTTCAACGCCCTCTTTCTTTTTTCGCCCGGCAAAACCGACGGAGATCACCGATATCTCATAAAGTGCGATGATCGAGCCGCCGAGGACAAGCTGGCTGATCGGATCCGGCGGGGTCAGGAAGGCGGCAACGATAAAAATCCCGACAATCGCGTATTTGCGATTGCGCTTGAGGAATGCCGCATCAAGGATGCCAGCGCGGGCCAGCAGCGTCAAAAATACAGGCAACTGAAAGGCAAACCCAAACGCCATGATCAAGGTCGTGGCGAGAGAGAGATAATCCCCGACACGGGTCAGAAGTTCGATGGAAACGCCGGAGCCGGCGCCCGCGTCCTGCTCCATCCCCACAGCAAAGCGCATGACGAAGGGCATCAACACATAATAAACGAGCGCGGCGCCGGCCGTGAACAAGACCGGCATCGCCAGCAAAAATGGCAGCGCCGCCGAGCGCTCGCTTTTATAAAGGCCCGGCGCAATAAACTGATAAAGCTGATAGGCGACGACCGGGAAAGCCAACGCAATGCCGCCAAGGGCTGCAAGCTTCACCCGCGTGAAGAAAAATTCGAGCGGCGCAAAGTAAAGCGTCGGTTCGGCGCCCGCCGCAATCACCGCATTCCTGAACGGGATCACCAAAAACTCGTAAAGCGGCACCGAAAAGATGAAGCAGATGATAAAACCCACCGCGACCGCGCCAACGGATACGATCAACCGACTTCGCAATTCAGTCAGGTGATCGAGCAACGGCGCCGCGGAGGCCTCGATCTCGTCTTCTTCTTTAGGCGTGTCTGATTTTTCCGGAACCACGTTCATGATTTCGCCGGTTCTTCAGTCGCTGGTTGAGGTTCAGAAGTTTTGGACGCCGCGTCGTTCACCGCAGCCGTTTCTTTGCGGATGTCATCCTTGATGGGCGCCAGACTCTCATCCAGTTCTTTTTTGGTTTTGGAAAAGACATTTTCTTTTTTGAGCGTCTCGATTTCCTGGCGCAGGTCATCCATTTCTGTTTCGCGCGCCATCTGATCAAACGCGGCGGTAAACTCGCCCGCCATCGCTTTAGCCTTGGCGACAAACTTTCCGGCGGAGCGCATAAGTTTCGGCAAATCTTTTGGGCCGACGACAATAAGAGCGACCACCGCGATCAGCAGCAGCTCCATTAATCCGAATTGAGGAACAAGGTTCATTTCAGCGCCTACTTGATCTTGTCATCACCGGGCTTGACCCGGCGATCCAGGGTTACAAGCACTGAGATTTGTCGCACTGGATTGCCGGAATAACTCTGACAATAACAAAGTACGATGTCTGGTTTCGCCTACGAACCGGTTTTTTCATCTTCCTTGGCCGGCGTTACATCCACCGCTTCGTCGCTGCGCTCTTCCAAGGATTTTTCATCCTCTTCCTGAAGGCCCTTGCGGAAAGATTTTATACCTTTGGCGAAATCCCCCATCAGCGACGAAATCTTGCCGCCGCCGCCAAATAAGAGCAGCGCTAATACGAGAATTATAACAATCTGCCAGGGTCCGATCGCGCCCATGGGAAGCCTCTATATAACTTGACGCGGAATGTAGTGCGCCGTGACCCTATAATCAAATAAAGGCGTTAAAAACCTTTACGCATCAGCGCTTTCGCTATCCTCATCTTCAAGGAAATCCTGGGCAAATTCAGCCTCGTCGCCCTCTTCCTCTATATCCTCATCCTCGCCATCCGTCGGTGTTGGCACGGAAAAGCCCGGCGGCAGGCGCGCATCGAGGAGGCCGGCGGCTTTAAGGTCCGCAAGACCCGGGAGATCATTGATGGTCTCCAGCCCGAAATGCTCAAGAAAATCGTCTGTCGTCCCATATAGGGTCGGCCGCCCCGGCACGTCCCGGCGTTTGCCGCGCATTTTCGCCCAGCCGATTTCCAGAAGCTGGTCGAGAGACCCCTTGGAGACAGCGACGCCGCGGACATCCTCGATGTCGGCGCGGGTGCATGGCTGGTGGTAGGCGATGATCGCAAGGGTCTCGAGGGCGGCGCGCGAAAGCCTTCGCGGCGTCACTTTTTCTTTCTCGAGCACGTGGGCGACATCAGCCGCCGTAACGAGGCGCCATTTCGCGTCAACTTGCATCAAATTGACGCCGCGCCCGTCATAATTGCTGGCGATACGCTCGATAATAGCGGCGATATTGGCGCCGGCCGGCAGACGGTCAGCAATGGATTTCTCATCGAGCGGCTCAGCGGCGGCAAACAACAAAGCTTCCACCATACGCATATGCTCGACAAGGTCTTCCTCGCTCCATTCAGCAATGGCCGCCGCCTCTTCCTGTGCTTCTTTATCGTCGCTCACCGCGCCCTCATTTTCATTACTCATCAACTCTTCCGCCAACGCCACTTGCGCTTCATGAGCGTCAAGGTTTTCAAAACTGCGACCGTCATCCATATCCATTTCGGTCATCACTCACCTCTTTCGTCAGTATCCTGACGGCTCTTAATGTAAATTGGTTCAAACGAGCCAAGCTGGCGCATATCGATACGCCCGTCTTTTGCAAATTCAAGGGCGGCGTTAAAGGCGCTCGCAATAATCGACGTTGCAGGCGCGTCGACATCCGTTACCCTCGTCAGGCTGACAAGCTCAGTCCATTCCGGAATCGCGCCAAGGATACGCGCAAGCCGCAGACGCGCCATCTCAATTGAATAAACTTTCGGCGGGTCGACGTGGTAGTCGCGATCAACCGCCGCAATACGTTGACCTGCATAAGCCTGCAAGAGGCCATAGAGATCCGCCTGCCAGTCCGGCGTCCGCGTGACCCGCACGCCCTCAGGCATTCCCCGCGGGAAGAAATCAATCCCGAACTGTGGCCGAGCCTGCAGCTGTTCAACAACATTGCGCATGGCCTCAAGCCGCTGCAACTGGAACGCAAGACGCGCCGCCATTTCGTCAGCGGTCGGTTCGTCGCCGTCCTCATCGCCGACAGGCAGAAGCAATTTCGATTTCAGATAAGCAAGCCACGCCGCCATAACGAGATAGTCAGCAGCAAGCTCCAGACTGCGCTTTTTCGCTTCCTCGACGAAAGCAAGATATTGATCGACGAGGGCGACCATGGAGATCTTGCGGATATCGACTTTTTGGGTGCGCGCCAGATCAAGCAGCACATCGAGCGGGCCCTCATAGCCATCCAGATTGACGACGAGCGCATCGATGTCGGCATCGTCCACGCCTACACCGCGTATGGGCGTGTCGAACGGTTCATCGCCGCCCTCTCCGCCACCCTGTGATACGCCGCTCATCTCCACCATTTTGATATGTTCACCATCCGCCATTTTGCTAATTTACGAGCGATTCTGGCTTGCGCCTATCGCGTTTCCTGATCTGTTGAAAACTCATGCCATCGCCGGTTTTAACAGCGCCGCAAGCTCTTCATAAGCGTCCTTCGTATCGCCCCGATCGGGCGCCTGCAACTGTTCCATCGCCGCGGCGGCGCGGGCCATGGATTTGCCTGACAACTCCTTCGCGCCTTTTAGGCCGTCACGTTTTTCTTCCATCGTAAAGTTGCAGCAAAGAGCAATGTCGCAGCCCGCCGCAAGACTGTCCTCAACCCGAGCAGCGAACGATCCGCCCAGCGCTTTCATCTTGAGATCGTCAGTGAAAAGGAGCCCATCAAATCCGATTTCGCGGCGGATGACTGCCTCAACAATCGTGGGCGAAAGTGTGGCTGGCTGCGCCGCATCATACGCTTCGTATACAACATGGGCAGTCATGCCCATTTTGATATCGCTCAGCGCCGTGAACGGCGGAAAATCGACGGCGCGCAAGTCTTCTTTGCGCGCGCCGACGGCGGGTAGTTCATGGTGGGAATCACATAGCGCCCGCCCATGCCCCGGTAGATGTTTGATCACCGGCAAGGCCCCGCCCTCCGCCAATCCGTCGGCGGTCGCCCGTGCGAGCGCGATGATCGTGTCGGCATGCTTAGCATAGGCGCGATCGCCGATGACGGTTGGGTCCGCATCAGCCTGAGGCACATCGAGCATGGGCACGCAATTCACCGTGACGCCGCAATCGGAAACCAACCGGCCCAGTAAATAGCCATTGAGGCGCGCGGCATCCGTCGCTGCTTTAGGGTTCAGCCGATGAAGCTCGCCAAAAACTGCAGGCGGCGGATGGGCCGGAAAGGCCGGCGGCTTCATCCGGGCGACGCGCCCGCCCTCCTGATC
>JAJFGC010000227.1 GCA_021776345.1 Hyphococcus sp.
GTCGTAATAACTAACCCTGAGACTGGTGAAACATACATTTCTCGTGCGGGGCCTCAACAGCCTGGTCTTGTGAACACTGAAGAAGTTGTCCAAGCGATTACTGGAACCGGTGGTGCAATTAGGGCTGCATTCGCGGAAGAAAGCGCAAGCACGGACACTCGGATTGTCGAGCGCGACGGGCTAGAGCCAAGGGATTTAGCTAGCACTGAGGTTGACACTGATTTCGAAGAAGTTGTTGAATCAGCTAGAGATTTCGCTGATAGTGTGAATGAAGCGGAAATAACATATCGATTAGGAGATCAAAACTCTAACTCGTATGCTGGTACTCAATACGAACAACTTACTGGGGAAGATCGACCTGCAGTGACAGGCTATTTACCTGGCTATGGGAACGACTTATGCGAACAAGGTGCCGCCTGTGAATGACTTTGAAGAAAATAGAAGTGGTAAATGAGAGGATGTGCGAGATGCAAAAGGCTTTTCTCATACTTGTTTTATTCGTCAGCGTTAGTGGTTGCTTTCAAGAGAATGCTAACGGACAAGATTCAGTAATGGGGGGTAGTGAGTCTCCGTCAAGTTTTGATGGAATAAAGATTGATAAAAATACTATCATTGAATTTGATTTGCCGATTGAGATCGGTCAGCTGCTCAAACTTTTGGATGAGCACAGTGTGCCTTATAAACCAATAGCTATGAATAGGGCGCCTAAACCTAGCAATCGTGATCTCATAAAAGATACCGACTCTGTCTATTTTATAGATGGAGGTTTTACGCCAAATCCGGCAGAAAACCGACTTTACTATGCGTATGTATCGGATGGCATTGTTATCCATATTGAAGCGCAGTTTGGATACGAAAACCCATAAGGTGTAGCGACACGAATTTGATGTGTTTTTAAGCCTGTCCCTACCAAAAACTTTATCCGCGTGCGCTATGAGGGAATCGTTGTCTGTTAATGCGTGATACTAAGGATTTAATTGATCATCGTTCGCCCGGACAATTAACAAGTATTTCCATTATTATAACCATGCACGATCCCACCGGTCACTGGAAAGGAATGCGCCAACCGAACGGCGAATTCAAAAACGCGGAGCCATCAAACTAATTAAACATCTTGGCGGATTGCACCACGAGCATGTCAGACTCTAGTTTCCGGTAAGGATAGCATAGTTTTTCCGTCTTCGTCATTCGCATTGTAATTATGATATAGGATTGTTGGATTTGGAGCTTGCAAAATCTCCTTAAGACGAGGAGACTTGATCGCATCAGGGGTCACGATGCGTAAAACTGCTCTAGTCCAAGATGTCTTACGCGGAAACCAGACGCCGATTTGAGCCCATTGCGGTTCGGGTTTTAGCCAATATCTGTCACCAGCTGGGGTTGCGTTGAAGACAAGAGCGCATTCGTTTGAATCATCATATGGCGGCGCCATTCGTGTTGCCGCTTCAAGTGGCATGCCTCGAAGCCGCAATAGCCCCTGAGTACGCATTGAAGTCAATCTATCGCTGCAGATGGGTTGTTCATAGTCTTCGATTAGATCGGCTAAAAGCCGTGCTTCATCATATTCCCCGTAGTCGCGAAAATCGGCTGCAGCGAAACTAAGTACAACGATAATGCCTAAAGGAATGCTCCCCATTATAGCACCGTAGCGACGATAAATGGTGGCGATGGCAAGTGTGCAAAATAGTAGGGACGTATAAAGAACGATAGGGTAGTATTCGACATACTCCAAGCTGAGAAAATAACCAGAAATAAAAAATGACATGGCGGTCGCGATGACAAACACGATCAGAGTAGAATTAATTTTTTCGCTCATCATTTTGGTTTTTCGAAGGTATGCAAATGCAGCCATAGCAATAACAAAAAATGGCGTAACTGTGGGGTAGGTTAGAAGTTCATTTATTGGGTGTAGAAAAAAGTGCAGACTTGTTTCATCAGGCATCGGTCCGCCAATTTTTGTACTTGGTTCACCGCCGCCGTGATTAATATCGATCTTGAATCGATAAAGTGCGTCGCCTGCAACTACTTGATAATACAGCATTTCGCTGAGAATTATTGAGAAGAATCCTGCAGCCGCAGGAAGTACAGTTCGAAAGAAACGGGCCGGTGTTATAAGCGCGACTGCCCCGATCGCAATTGGCAAAAAAATTGTCGATTCCCGGCATAGCCAAGCTCCTCCTGCGGCCAGACCTGCGAGATATAGTCTATGCAGATCGGCGCCTGGACTGCCCCAACGCTCGGCCAACAGCCACAGCGACGTCGCGACAAAAATAATTTCGATTCCATAAATCCTGAGTTCGCTGGGTTGAATTGTAAGAAAGGCAGATGTTGCGACTAAGGCAGTAAAAATATTACCATCTAAGTGTCCGAGAGTGCGGCGTGCGAAAGTGAAGGAAATTACGACGAGCAAAGAGCCGAATAAGATATTTGGCGCACTTGCGCCGAACTCACTTGGGCCAAATATTGAAAATATTGCAGCCATTGGTAGTATCAGTGGTGAACGCAGTGACCAGTGGGTTTCACCAAGAACAGGGCCAGTTTCATACCAATCAAGTGCAGCGGAAATATATTGCAATTCATCGCGCGGTCCTAGCCCATCCCAAAAAACCATCAGCACTGATGCATACAATATAAGAAATAGTGTCAGTAGCCCGAAGGGCGAGCGCAAAATTAACCGGCATGACGCGGTCAATGAGGTGCGTATAGCGTTAATTTGAGTAATGATAATTGCCCAACGCATTTTATTTGCTTTGTTGCATGGAAAATCTTGGCAATTTCAAAATGTATTGAGCTCCCGCGTTGAGTAATTTTTTCTCAATCACCGCCGCGTTTTTGAATGAGACTAGGTTTGGCAATTGGGGGGGCGTAATGTGTAATACAAACTATCCCAAAAACGGCGCTTGCATAAAGATAATATAGCCAATGAAGAACAATACCGGACAATAAAAGAATAACGCCTCCTTTGCGAAATAGAAGCGAATAAAATTTTCGATTGAGCCAGACAAAAAATCCGATTCCGGTGACAAAAAAAAGCGTGGCTGCGGGGAAAACTAGCGAGAACAATCCTACCATCCATAAAACATGGGCTAAAACGCTTATTATTCTCTCTTTTGGAGACGTATTGAGATCAACCCCCATTGATTGGCCCGATACAATCATTTTAGACCAAGGTAATGCGCGGCAAAAAATATCTGTATATAGTAATTGAACAATGCCCCAGTCTTTACAATGTTTAGCCATCGCTTCAGGTACAAGCAGGATTTTTCCATAGTTTCGCCGAATGCGAGCGCCGAGATCGATGTCCTCAATGCTGGGCTCGGAAAATTCTGTATTAAACCCGCCAACGGCGATAAAAGCGTCACGCCGAATAGCCCCGAATCCACTCCAAAAAGTTGTTGCCTCGCGTTTACCAGTTTGGTGATAGTAATGATGCCTCAGATTTGCGTATAACGCCGCTATATTTCGCGAATCCGGAGCGTCGTCATATGATCCAAAGGCTGCGACTGCTTCTGGCTCTTCCAAGAAAGTGTTTTCTAACCGTTCGAAGGCGTCGGGGTGGATTTGTACATCCGCGTCGACAAAAACCAGAACATCCGCTTCGGTCTTACTGGCTGCGACGTTCCTTCCAATGGCGGGTCCCAGCTTTGATGTTATTCCACGAATAACGACTGAGGCATAGCGGTCTGCAATGTTGGCTGTATCATCCGTCGATCCGTCATCGTAAACTATTAGAAAATCGGGTGCGCGCGTTGAGTTGACGATGCTGGAAAGGCAGCGCTCAATCGTCGCTCCCGCGTTATAGGCTGGGACGATAACTGCAAATTTAAGCCTGCTGGGCATGGTAGTTTTTACCCCCGACTTTCGGCTTGGGAAGTGAGCTATTCTGGACCTGAAACTCCTCGTGATAAGAACGTTCAACATTGACGCTCCAAGTGTCGTGATTTTCACCAAGAATATTCCGTACAGCTAGCATTGCCGTTAGCATGGAATGATCCTGATTGTTGTAATGATGCATGCCGTTTCTGCCGACCGTATTGAAATTCTCAAATGTAGATAACCATTCACGAATTACACCGACGGCGCTACGATATGTATTGTCGTATACCGGATATGCTTTTCGTTGTCTGATGACAGCGCCATCGATAACCGATTTGGCAGTTCCGAGGCCGAGTAGCTCAAGTTCTTGAGCAGCCATTTCAATCAAATTCTCGTCGTTAGTATCCCACAGCGGATCACTTTCGAGGCAAAAATACTCCATGCCGATGCTGGCTTTTGATTGATCTGGAACCATGTCTGGAGACCACGCACGAAAATTTTGTATACGTCCGACCTGAACATCTGGGCTATGAACATAAATCCAATTATCGTCAAAAGGGTCAGGATCGTCGAGCACCAAAGTGACAATCATAAAGTCCCGATATTTAAGCTGGTTGGCTGCTTTAAGAACTTTTTCAGGGGCGGCCGGCTCAAAGGAATTAACAAGATCCTTGAGGGACATGGTTGAGATAAACTCGTCGGCTTTCACGCGCCGGGCTTTTTCAGCGCCCCACGGCCCTTCTAAAACTTCTAATTCGGTCACAATGTTGTTGTCATGGAAAATCTGAGATACGCGACAATTCAGATTGATCTGGCCGCCGCGTTCAGAAATTTGTTTAGCTGCCGTTTCCCACATTTGACCTGGGCCAAGACGCGGATATTCGAATTGCTCGATAAGGCTTGCTGTGTCGTTAGCCCCCGTCAGCGCATTTATCAACGCTTTGCTCAATGAGAGGTTCTTGATGCGCTGCGCCGCCCAGTCCGCCCGAATTTCCGTACACGGGATGCCCCAGACTTTTTCTGTGTATGTTTTAAAAAAGTGCTCAAACAAACGTTTGCCGAAGCGATTGGTTACCCATTGCTCGAGGTTCTCTTCCTCTCTGGACGGGAAGGCTCTCCATTTAAGGTAGCTCAAGCCGATACGCGCCGCCTCGATTAATCCCATATTGCCCAGGGCATTCGTGATTTTTAATGGATAGTCAAAATATTTGTCGCGATAATATATGCGGCTCTTGCGCGGGCGCGTGATAAATTCATCGCCTAGGATCTCGCGCCAGAGTGCTTCAACTTCTTTAACTTTGGTGAAAAACCGGTGACCGCCAATATCGAAACGAAATCCGTTGTGGCTTTCGGTTCTGGAAATTCCGCCGACGATATTCCCTGCTTCGAATACCACCGGAACATGATTATCACTGAGCTTTTGTAGTTCATATGCTGCGGTCAGTCCCGCTGGCCCGCCACCGATCACCGCAACTTTGCAGTTATCCTCGGAGGGCATAGCCTTCAAAGGAGGGTTATCGACGTCGAGTGTGCTACCGGCGATCCGTGAACCTGCCATGTGATTGGCTAAATACTCTACATTTGCTTCGGTACATGGTGGATTCATGCGTGCCCATTCAAGCGTGCGATCTAGACCGTGATGAAGGCTTATCTTTGGTTCCCAGCCCAGGATGGAGCGTGCTTTTTCGATGTCAGGCCGTCGGATTTTTGGATCGTCGTCGGGAAGCGGCGTGTTTATGGTTTCGGACTTTTGACCGGTTTTTGCGCCAATAATATTGGCGAGTTCCAGCACTGTATGTTCGACAGGGTTGCCTAGATTGAAAGGCCCTAAGCGACCACCCGGCTCGTTCATCATGCGAACGAGCCCTTCGACGAGGTCGTCTACATAACAAAACGAGCGCGTCTGGCTGCCGTCGCCGTAAACCGTAATTGGGGAACCGTTCATAGCCTGGTTTAAAAAGTTCGGTATGACGCGGCCATCGTCCGCCTTCATCCGTGGACCATATGTGTTAAAAATGCGGGCAACCCGAATTTCGACGCCTGATTGACGGTGAAAGTCATAAAAAAGCGCTTCCGCTGCACGCTTTCCCTCATCATAGCACGCGCGTTGGCCGGTGCAATTTACCGCCCCGACATATTCTTCGCTCTGTGGGCTTTTGTCAGGGTCTCCATATACTTCACTAGTAGACGCTTGCAAAACTCGGGCGCCATTTTTTTTGCCGTATTCAAGTACATTAAGTGCGCCAATGATGCAGGTGCGCATGGTTTCGACCGGGTCGAGTTGGTATTTTGAGGGCGATGCCGGACAGGCCAGATTGTATATCTGGTGAAAAGGCCCTCTCGGTAGGGACTCCTGTACGTTTTGTTTGACGAAGAAAAACTGTGGATTTTGCAAGGCGTTTTGCAAATTGGACATGCTACCCGTTACGAGATTATCGAGACAGACAACGTTTAAGCCGTCTTGAAGCAGCCGGTCACACAGATGCGACCCAATGAATCCAGCACCGCCGGTAATAAGTACGTTTTTTCCAGAAATCACGTAATTTGCCCCCAATTAAACACAACGCCATTGAAAGAACTCTAACAGCAAGAATCGCACCATTTCAAAATAGTGAATTCAATGGCTGTTCGAAATTGCAGGGATCTCTTTGGAAGCAATTTCGAATGCACCTATTTTTCGCCCACACTTGAAACCCTTTGTTCGATTAACGGATTTATCCAAGAATAAACAGCAATTTAATCGCAACGACCAAGGAGCTCGGTAAAAATTGCCAAAATACAACCTACCGGAGAAAAGTGTGCCAATTTTCCACACAGAGGCTATAAAAATTGGAAATTGTCGCCAACTAAGAGATTGAAGATTTGCTCGGGCTGAGAGCCTAACCATATCATCGCAGAATGAGCACAGCATTACAGCCCCCTGAGGCCAGCGTAAGATAAGCGGTTCAGTCGGGAGTAGGAATGTATTTTGCAAGAATTTTATGTTTGCGAGGACGATTTCTGCCTAAATGAATTTTGATCGAATGCATAATAGAATGCGGATAGGAATTATCGGCGCCGGTCTGATGGGGCGATGGCACGCACATGCTGCTCAAGCGGCAGGAATGGCGGTTACTGCGATCGCCGATCCTGCTGGGGACCGCGCCAGGCGTCTGGCTGCTAAATATAAGGCGGTTCAGTATGGATCCGCTGGCGACATGATTTCGGATGCGCCATTGGATGTCTTGCATATCTGTGCTCCCACCTCTGAGCATTTCGACCTTGGGACAGAGGTGTTGCGCCAGTCGATACACGTGTTTATTGAAAAGCCTTTAACCGAAACCGCTGAACAGACAAGCGCACTTATCAATCTGGCTGATAGTGTTGAGAGGTTAGTTTGTCCTGCTCATCAATACGCGTTTGAGCGCAGCGTAATGAAGATGATTTCGTGTTTTGAAAGAATTGGCGACCCCGTTTCACTAGAGCTGAGGTTTTTTTCAGCCGGCGCGGATCATTCGTCGCCAGAAGCCTTTCCAATTATTGCTTCGGATATTCTTCCGCACCCATTGTCAATTGTTCAGCGATTTTTTCCCAATACACCCCTGGTGTCATGTGATTGGAGAATTCAGAGCGTCGGGCTCGGAGAGTGGGAATGCGCTGCATTGATTGAGGGCGTTTACGTTCGTATTATTATTGGCGTGAAAAGCCGCCCGACTCTTGCGCAAGCAATGCTTCGGGGTACCAAAGGAAGCTTTGAGGCGGACCTCTTCCATGATTATGTAATTTGGCGCGACGGCACAGCGACGCGAAGAACGAAAATTGTTCAGCCATTTTCAAGTGCTGCTGCGCACTCTGCAGCTGCCGGGGCAAACCTTATTTTCCGCGCGATTTCAAATGAACCAGCTTATCCGGGTCTAAAACTGCTCTTAGAGAAATTTTATGCGGCATGCGCAGGGGCTGGCGAACCACCGATTTCCAACGGATGTATTTTGGATGTCGCAAAAATGAGAGACCGTTTCATGAGAGCGATTATGGAAGTTCCTGACGTACAGTCGATGCAATTGGGTCCTGGAATCTAAAAGTATGAATGCGGATTCGGACCTAAAAGTTTCAATCGCGGTTATTGAACTTATCGGCGGTGATGTCATGCGGCGGTCGCTGGAGCGATTGCAGCGTATGGCACGCAGGTATCCTGTAAATGTGTATGCGGTTTTTCGAGGCGATCCGGGCGCAGGCTTCGAAAACAGATTGTTTCCAGATGTAACGATGATCGCGTTTGGCGGTGATAGCGTGCCCCAACGACGAAAGGCGGCGCTGACGAATTCTAATAGTGAGTTAGTTGGCTTAGTCGAAGACACCATCGAGTTATCGGAATGTTGGATCGACGGAGTGATGGAAAGTTTTTCTGACCAACGTGTTTGCGCAGCGTGGGGACCGATCGACATAGCGGCGAAGTTGGCGCCCCGCCACCGGGCGCTTGGGGTAATGGAGTATGGGCGCTATTCGCCGAATTCTTCTGAGGCGCGTGGCGCCGCTGCAGGTGTGCCCGGTTGCAATATGGCCTTCCGGCGCTCGGAGGCATTGGCAGTTCTTGAACAAGAAGAAGGCGGTCTGAATGAGCATCGACTTGTCGCGCGGTTGAGCTCGCACGGATTTATTGCTGTTCGGCATCTTAAAATGTTGGCGGCGTACTCGGTCGCGGATCATCGCGGGGCGCGTCTATCGACTAGAATGGCGCACGGCCGCCTTTATGGTGGAATTGAAGGGTGTGGATTAAGCGCGGGAAAAAGAATGCTCGCCGCTTTACGAAGTTTCTTAGCGCCTGTCGTTTTAATGCTACGTGGAATCCGCCATTCTCTTAATTCATCAGGCGATAAAATCCGTCCGGTCGAGTTGATGTGGATTGCCATGATGTCGATTGCCTGGGGCGCAGGGGAAGTTTACGGATTTCTGACGGGCCCCGGCGACGCCACACGGAGTTGGCGCTGATGCGTATTGGAGTAGACGCAACGTGTTGGCGAAATAATCGAGGTTTCGGTCGATTTACGCGCGAGCTCTTGGCGGCAATGTTCCGCAAGAATACAGACCATGAATTCGTTGTTTTTTCTGATGAAGCGGACGCCGAACGAATTTTCGCCGATTTTGATGTTGAAGTTGTAATCCCCGGCGCCAAACGAAAGGTGGTTGAATCGGCGACAGCGAATGACCGTCGTACTGTGCGCGATGTAGTGGCATTTTATAGGGCGGCGGGCGGCCAGCATCTCGATTTGCTGTTTTATCCTGCGGTATATTCATGGTTTCCATCACCGAATGGAATTCCGTCAGTCGTTACTTTTCATGATGCAATCGCTGAGCACTATCCTGAACTCGTGTTTCCGTGCATGCGCGAAAGAATTTTTTGGAACTTCAAAACCTATTTGGCAAAAAAAAAATGCGCCAATATTTTGACAGTGTCGCAAACGGCAAAACGTGAAATCGTGCAGTATTTAAAAATTCCAGATGATAAAATTGACGTAATTTGCGAAGGAGCGGATGCAGTTTTCAGGCCTATAAATGACCCTGCCATTAGGCTGGATACGCGTAAGCGTTACGAGCTCGATGTCAAAAAACGCCTGTTGATCTATGTTGGCGGATTTGCGCCCCATAAAAATCTTATACGGTTTCTCAATGCATTTGAACGTGTGCTGGCCACACCCAAGGCGAGTGATTTGCAATTGGCTCTGGTCGGCGATCTCGAAGGCGGAGGATTTCATTCAATTTCCGGGCAGATCTACCACAAAATCGAACAGACACCTGTTTTTGCTGATCGAGTGAAATTTACAGGTTATGTCTCTGATAGCGACCTAGCCGTTATATATTCTGACGCACTCGCATTGGTGTTGCCGTCCTTGTCAGAGGGTTTCGGTCTTCCTGCGCTTGAAGCGTTGTCATGTGGAACGCCGGTTCTCGGCGCGCGCGATGGCGCCGTTATGGAAGTTGCTGGCGCCGCTGGTGTCCCATTTGACCCTCTTAATATAACGGAGATGGCCAGCTCGATTGTTAAAATCGCTAGTGATGTTGAGGTTGAAAACAACTTACGGTCTAAAACTGCGCAGGAAGCGGCGCGGTATAGTTGGTCCAAAGCAGCTGACCAGACGATCGTCGCCCTTGAAAATTGCGAAATGAGATTCCGATGCGGTTTTTGATGGTGACAACTTTCTACCCGCCGCATCATTTCGGCGGCGATGGCGCATATGTCGATCAACTGAGTGAAGCTCTACGCGCTGGTGGTCATGAAGTCGATATCGTTTATTGTTACGATGCATACCGCATATCTAGCGGCAAAGTGGAACGTGATCGTGAGCATAATTCGAAAGCGAACACCGTCTACCGGTTAGAAAATCGGGCGGGACCCTTGTCGCCTCTCTATACTCAGATGACGGGGCGGCCCGGATTTAAGCGCCCATCGCTCGAAGCGATTTTCAAAAACCCTTACGACGTAGTTCATTTTCACAATATTTCGTTGATCGGCGGGCCCGGAATTTTGTCGATGAGCAATGCTCATGTCACATTGTTTACCTCACATGAACATTGGTCAGTTTGCGCAACTCATATTTTTTGGAAAAACCGAGCCAAAGCTTGCGATAAGCGAACATGTTTTTCTTGCCAATTACGGTCCGGCCGGCCGCCGCAATTGTGGCGCTATACAAATTTACTTACACGCTCATTCGCAAAGGTTGATCATATATTTGCGCCGAGTGAATTCACCAAGAAAACTCTACTCGATCATGGCATCGGTCGATCAATTAGCGTGTTGCCGCTATTTGCGCCTGCGGCGTTTGAAACGCTTGCCTCATCCATCCCTGCTGATGCGCCATCATTTCTATATGTTGGGCGCATCACACGGTCAAAGGGGATTGATAAATTGATCGATTTGTTCAAACAGCGGCCGCACTACAATTTGAAAATTGTCGGTGACGGGGATTTGCTGAGCATGCTTAAGCGGAAGGCGACAAACTCGACCAATATAGAATTTTTGGGCCATGTCCCCCGACCCGGTCTCGCCAAATTATATCGAAGCGCCTGGGCGGTTATTCTGCCCTCTATCGCGCCTGAAACGTTCGGCCTTGTTACGATTGAAGGTTTTGCTCAAGGGACGCCAGCAATTGTCAGAAACGTCGGGGGCGCAGGTGAGGTTGTTCGTCATACCGGTGCAGGCATCGTGTATGATACGGATGAACAAGCGCTGGCGGCGATTGATGCCTTGGCGACGGACAGAGCGCGCAGAGATCGTCTCGGAAATATCGCCCGTGAAGCGTTCTTGAACTGTTATACTGAGAAAACCCACGTCAAGGTCTATTTGGATAAAATAAGAATGATGGTGGCGCGAAATGATGCATTGGTGAGTTCATGAAGGCGATCATCACTTTTCACAGCATCGATAATGACTCAACGGTTCTATCCTTTAGCCCGCGGCTCTTTTCGCAGATGGTTGACAGTCTTATCGCGCAAGAAATTCCCGTGTTGACGCTCGACGAATTATTGGGCGCCGGCTGCAGCAGAGGCGTGGCGCTGACTTTTGATGACGGCATGGCGAGCTTGTTTGGCTCAGCCTTGCCCGTGCTGCGCGACCATAGCATTCCTGCGCATTTGTTTCTCGCGGCTTCTGCAGTTGCGGGGACTAATCGCTGGCCAGGCCAGCCAAATTCGGCGCCGGAGTGCAAGATGTTGAACTGGGATCAGCTCCATGCGCTGAATGAGGCCGGTGTGTGCATGGAAGGACATACTTATTCGCACATAGATTTGCGTGACGTTGGGGATGCGGCGATTAGCGATGAATTCGAGCGCTGCGACGCCATTATTGAGAAAGAATTTGGCCGCCGGCCAAGCTATTTTGCATACCCATACGGATTTTATAACCGGCATGTGAGGGGCTTAGCGGGCGCCCGCTATAAAGCATGTGTAACGACCAAACTGGATTATTTATCTGAAGACAATGACCGCGCGGCGCTGCCGCGCCTCGATAGTTATTATCTCCAGAATGCTTTTTTTGCAAAGGATCTATTTTCTTTGAAAACACGGAAATATATCGCAGCGCGAGCGGTTCTGCGTAAGATGAGGGGGCGATTTTGGAACAAAAGCCACGCTTGAGCATCGTTATCAGCGTGCAGGGTGCGCAGGCCAATCTTCCGGAAGTTATATCTGCTTTGCAAAGCGCAAGGCCTGGTGAAGTGGAATTGCTGATTTGCAACGCGCAAAATGATCCGGTCGACGCCGCATTTTTTGAAGCGTCGTTCATCAGATCAGTGGAAGGCGCGATAGACGCATTAGCGCCAGAACTCTGGCGAGACGGGATTTTGACTGCGACGAGCGATTATGTTGCTATTCTGACGGCGCACTGTATCCCGCACCCAGATTGGCTGAAACATGCATTGGCGCTCGATATGAGCGCTCATGTCGCCTATGGTGGCCCCATCGTTAGCCGCGAAGAGCAGGACGCTGTCGGAGCAGCAATCCATCTTTTACGATATGCGAACGTGACGCCCCCGCAAGCGGCGCGCGAGATTTCTGAAGTTGCCGCGGACAACGCCGTTTACTGTCGCGCCGAAATCCTTTCATGCGCCGATCTTTTGACTTTAGGGTTTTGGGAGCCAGCGTTTCATGAGCGGTTTCGCCAGCAGGACCTTACAATGGCGATGGCGCCGTCACTCGTCTGTGGGCATCTGAACCGTTACAAGCCCGGCGACTTTTGTCGGCAACGGCGCCTTCATGGTCGCGCCTTCGGTCGCGCACGAGCGAATGAGGCGTCTACTTTTAAGCGCATAGTCATGTTGATGTTGGCCCCGGTGGGTTTTATTATTTTTGGTGCAAAGCTCACTGCTGTCATTTTAGAAAAACCTGCTCTCAGGCGCGATTTATTGCGCGCGCTGCCTTGGCTGACGTGGTTTCTTGCAAATTGGAGCTGGGGCGAAGGGCGCGGGTACGCTGACGTTTTGACCAGACCGCATCATACATAGGCCGCAATTGCAATCTGACGGGCCTTGGGGGCAAGGTTTTTGTTTAACGAAATGAATGATTCAAGTGAGAAGAATGAAATGACGGCGCGGGAGAAAGTTATTTTTTCGATATTAATTGGCCGGGTCAGCACCGAAGATCGTGACAGAATCCTGCAAGCGCTCGATGCGCTGCAAAAACAAAATCAAGATTGTCCATATGAAGTCGTACTTGCTGACCGGTTGCACGATGAGATTACGGAAAAAATTTCCGTGGAATATCCCGAAGTGGTCCTCATCCGCAGCGACAAGAACGCGACCCTTCCGGCAATGCGCGCAGACGCTTTGGTCGCCGCGACGGGCGCTTATATTATTGTGACCGAAGACCATTGCGTGCCGGGCGACGGTTGGCTCCGAGCTTTTTATAAAACCTTGCTGACGGCACCTGATGATGTTGCCGCAGTGGGTGGTTGTGTTGAAAACGGCGTTTTTGAAACGCCTTTGGATTGGGCGACGTTTTTGTGTGAATATTCTGGATCCGTCGCTCCTGCGTCGGAAGGCTATGCCGATGACGTTCCCGGAATGAACGTTGCCTACCGTCGTACGGCGTTTGAAGGCATTGACGAAAGTCTTCTCAGGAGGGGTTTTTGGGAAACGACTTTACATCCAATTTTGCGCCAGCGGGGGCAGAAGTTTTATTCATCGAATACGATTCGCCTTAATCACTGTAAAAAGTTTTCGCTCGCTCTCTTTTGCCGTCAGCGCTATGTCTATTCGCGCTACTATGCGGGAATACGGTTTCCGCCAAATGCGCTTAGCAAGAGATTGATCGCAATGGTGCTGTCAGTAGCTTTGCCGCCGTTATTGCTATGGCGTATGCGTACTAATCTCGCACGAAAAAACCGCCTTGGTCGGGAATTTCTGACGGCGGTGCCTTATCTCGCCTTATTTGTTGTTATCTGGGCGGCGGGTGAAATCGCCGGTTACGTTACTGGGCCAGGCGGCGCGCTAGCGGAAATCGAATAGGTAGGCGCGGCCATGATCGCCAATGCCAGAAACGGGCGTGTTCGGGGCGATTATGTCTGCCCAGCATGCGCGGCAGAACTGGAAAAAAACCAGAGCGCCTATCACTGCGTAACTTGTGGAAAAGTCTACCCTGTTCTTTTCGGCATACCGGATTTCCGGCTTAATTCGGATAGTTATCTGTCGATTGATGACGAGCGCGCGAAAGCAAAATATTTGTATGAGTATGGACGAAGTAATTCGTTCAATGAGCTTATTTGCGAGTATTACCGGGTTACGGATGACGTACCCGACGACATTGCGAAGAGTTTTATTTCCTATGTTGAAAGAGGCCCGGCGCGCGGGGAGACGATCCTTAGCGGGCTATTTCGGCGTCGCGGAGGTGAAATAATTGATATCGGGTGTGCGAGCGGCGGCTTTTTGATTGCCGCGGCGCAGCGCGGCCTCAAGGTGGTCGGCGTCGATATTGCGCTGCGCTGGCTTGTCATCTGCGCTAAGCGTCTGGAAGAGAATGGGTTGGACGTCGAATTGGTCTGCGCTGACATAGTAGCGCCGCCTTTTCCAAAAGCCAGCTTCAGCACTGCCATCGCGGCTGATCTATTGGAGCATCTACCTGCCCCTCTCACTGGTGCGCGAGCAATTGCCGATACATTGACGGAGAATGCCAGTCTATATGTCTCCGGCGCTAATCGCTATACGCTTGCGCCTTATCCGCTCGCCGGACTTTGGGGCGTCGGATTTTTGCCAAAGCCATTGCGCACAAGATACGTTACTGCGCGGCGCGGTATTGACACGCTTCGGAATGCAAGGCTTCTCAGTCCTCTCGGCGCAGCGAAGATCGTCACCGATGCTGGCTTTAAGGTTGATGCACTGGGACCATTGGATATCCCTATGAGCGATCTCGAGAGTTTTAAGGGATATCAGCGAATCGTGGCGCGCACTTATTCGCATCTGAGAACAGCGCCCATCGCCCGTCAGCTAATGCTTGCGACGGGCCCTGCCTTTGAGCTTTATGGGTGTAAGTTGAGTAAGAACGCAAAGTATAAAAAACAGAGTGATAACGGAGAATAATTAAATCCGATGAAGTTTGGAATTGTTGGCGCGGGCGCTATCGCACAGTTACGAAAAAAAGCCGTTGAAGCTGCGCAGGAAGCGGAGTTTGGCGGTGTGTTAGATATCGATCATGAAAAGGCGAAAGTTCTTGCGGGCTCCGCGCGCGTGTTTTCCTCACTCGATGAAATTATTAATTCGCCTGATCTGGACGCCATCATCGTGTCAACACCGCCTGATACGCATGAAGAAATCGCCGTCGCCGCATTGAGGGCTGGCAAACATGTGCTTGTCGAAAAGCCGATGGCGAATAGTATTAAAGCTTGCCGCCAGATGTTGGAAGCTGCACGGGAATCCGGAACTGTCCTAACGACAGGTTTTAATCACCGATATTTTCCCGCGGTTAAAGCACTCAAAGAGGCCGTTGAAACCGGAGCGATTGGACAGCTGAGTTATGTGCGGGGCTTTACGGGGCATACTGGCCTTTCAGAATTCAACTCCACCTGGATGTATTCCAAAGACGTGATGGGTGGCGGCGCCCTTTTTGATAATGGAATTCATATGATCGATCTCATTCATCACATAATGGGTCCAATCAGCAGCGTTTATGGAAAATCCGCCAGCGATATATGGGCGCTGGATCGTGTAGAGGAAAATGCCTTTGCCATCCTTTCCGGCGCTAACGGCGCGATCGGCAGCCTCCACGCAAGTTGGACAGAATGGAAAGGCTATCATTTTTATATTGAGGCCTATGGCTCAAAAGGGATGGCGCGCGCCTTTTACGCGCCTATGCAATCGATGATCATAACGATGGACAAGCCTGGCGGCAGGCCGACGAAAAAAGTCAATTACTATTTGCCTCTAATCGTAAGAGAAAAACTTAAAGGCTGGCAATCCACAGCAATACGGACACTAACTGATGAGATTTCTGACTTCATCCGGCTAGCTGGCGCCGCCTCGCCCCTGGGGCCAATCGCGACAGCCGACGACGGTTATCGCGCTATCGAAATTGCAAACGCGGTCTATTCATCGACCGAAAGCGAGTGCGCCACTCCATTGGAGGGTGCCGTTTAGCATAAAGGCCGGAAATTACGGCGCAGCAAATATTACAGGACAATCTTTAGAGTGATAGATAATTTCGAACCGGATTTGTCGATTGTCCTTATCGTTCGCGACCCAGATGAATCACCTGATGCGGTTTTAACTGCGTTGGCGTGGCAATGTACAAACAGCGCCGTAGAGGTTATTTTGGTTGATGGCCGACCGGCCGCGATGAGACCGCCAATATCCACAGACGCACTGCCAGTTCATTATGTACAATTACGTAGCGCCAACATGCCATACCTTAAGGCCTATGGTGTGGAATTGGCGAAAGGGCGCGCCGTCGCATTTCTAGAATGTAAGGGAATTCCCGACGCTGGATGGCTAAAAGCAGCATTGTCTGCAGTAGAAAGGAACGATAATGTTGCAGTCGGGGGCACTGTTCTTTTCGCTGGTGAAAATTCAGCCATAGATCGCGCGGCATTTCTATTTGAGTATGGCGGCTTTTCACCAGCAACACTCCGAGCAGGCCGTGCTTTTGAGTTGCCAGGCAACAATATGATCTTTCCACGGCGCATGTTTTTGGATCTTTGCGGCGCTATTTTGAAAAACCATGGGCTGAATAAGCCATTCTGCCAGCAGCGTTTTCTCGAAGGTGGCGGACGACTGAAAATGAACGCAGAACTGACGATACGACTCTCAACTGCATATGACGTAAAGAAATTTCTGGTTCGCCGATTCCATTATGCGCGATGTTTTGGTGGCATTCGATATAATCAAGCTACGACGAAAAGAAAGATTATGTTTCGCGTTGGGTCGCCTGCTGTCCCTGTGATCATTTTAGCGAGACATCTTTTCAGGCAGCAGGAAAAAGAAGAACCGCGTCGTACAATCTCCGTTATCGCTATGCTGACAACCATCTGTATTGCATGGTCGGCTGGCGAGGTTACGGGTTATTGGTTCGGTCAGGGAAACTCTTGCAAATATTTATACTAGGGGCGCGGGCGAAGTATGATTTCAAGGGCTTCGCCTTTTCCGTGTATATCGTAACCAAATTGCGCAGCCAGTGTTTTGATGCGGGGCAGTAGAGGCAGAATAGCTTCTCGGTTTTCCCGGCGCCATTTATCCAAGCCGGGCTCTGATAGACTATTGCGAGGCGTTTCCAAGATTTCTCGCCATGCAGATTCAATAGCCGCATCCTGGCGTAACCCAAGCCGATTGCTCAAAAGTTTCAGGTGCCTTTCTGGTTTGGCGGTTAGTTCTTCAAAAGACAGTTCAATCCATCGTTCATGGGGGATGGCTTTCCGCCCAGCGATAAGGTGTTCACTGATGGATATCCATTGGGCAAGTGCAACTTCAGGTATTGTACTGCTGGTCAGGTTCCGCCATCCAGGAATTAGTGCGAAACACCATTGATGTGGCCAGGAATACTCTGGGATCGTTAATTGTGACGGGACAAAATATGAGCGAAAACGGCCTTGCGGATGTCGCCATCCGTTAATGATAGAGTTCAGGACGTCCCCTGGGTTGCGATTTAATACAATAAAAATTGCGTCAGGAAACAACGCGTTCAGGTATGATACCCGCAGGGAATTTTCAGGCGTTTTTTCGACAAAGCGTTCAGCGTCCGGATGATAGGCCGCATTGGCGCGGATGAAAGCGCAAGCGAAGCGTCGCTCCCACGGTAATGCTTGTTCTTGAGTCACTACATCAGAGCGCCACCCCGAAAAGCGAGGATGATGAAAAAAGCGCCATAGATTGTGGCCTTCGGTGGCAAGGGCGGCCAACTGGTTGCTTTCCCTCAGGAGGTGAAAAAGAGTGGTTGTTCCAGAGCGTGGAACGCCCAAAATAAATATGGGCCTGCAGTAATTTGCTCCGCGTATAAAAGCGGCAGTTTGTGTGAGCGTGCGTTGGAAGTCGAAGCGGCGTATAAAATTTCCAGTACGCCAGCTTATTCCCCATGGGTCATCAAGCTTCAACTAACGCGTCCTTCATTAGTGTCAGGACCGGCGTTTGCCGCACGACTCCATGAGTAAATTTCCGAGACAGGCGCCAATCCCGAAGCTTCGCAAAGCAAATTCACATATTGGGGAACGACGCGCTTCCAATCATATTTGGCGGCTCGAACCGGGCCATCATGACGCATGCGTCGCTTGGCGTCATCGTCGGCAGCCAGCCTTAGTAATGCATCCGCGAGCGTTTCGGGGGCGGCGTCCTCAAGCAACCACGCTATACCGCCAGCGAATTCCGGAAAGGCTGTATTGTTGAGAGCGATCGTTGGTGTGCCGCAGGCCATGGCCTCCAACACGGGCATTCCAAACCCTTCATAAGAAGAAGGGTAAATAAAAATATCAGCGCAATTGTATGCAAAAGTGACGTCGCCATGATCTGCGTAATCAATCATGATGACACCATCGTCTTTGGCGTTGATTTCATTGAGCGCGTCGCCCGGAAGTTTTGTGCCGAGGAAAACAAGCTTGTGCGTCCAGCCATGATCAATTCTCAAACGTCTAAATGCTTCTATCACCTGACCAAGATTGCGCCGTTTGGTCGCCTTACCTACATAAAGAATGTAAGGCGCATCTGAGCCGATCCATTTGCGCCGCCACTTTTTCTTGGCTCTCTGGTCCGAGATCGGCTTGAAGACTGTCGTATCAACGCCTTCAGGAATAACGCGCACGTCACTTTGCGGAATGCCATAGTAAGTCTCAATATCTTTCCGGCTCTGAGCGCTAACCGTGCTGATAAAATCAGCGCTGCGTGCGCTTAACTTCAAGATTATCTTGGATTTTGTTCGCGCAAACCACGGAAACGCTTCAGGGTATGCTTCGTATGACCCGTGGTGCGTCAGTACAACAGGCGCCGCTGAGATAACTGGCGCAACGTAACTAGGGCAAAATAGGGGGCCTTTGCGGCCATGGGCGATCGGCAAAATGAATTGCTCCCACAAGCCTTTGGGAAGGGGTGATCGCAACACCACGTTGAAACATTTACGTGGCATATAAACGGCTTCGGAAATTGGCTCTGGAGAATAGACGCGAATTTCGGAGAACGGATGGTCTATATTATCAAGTTCTCGAAGAATTGCCTCGATAGCGCGTCCCACACCGCTGCGTAATCCCAGTAGACGCATACCGTTAATTCCGAGGATCGGCTGATCGACATATTTTCTGCTTATGTGTCTAAACACCGTTAGTACTTTCGCTTAACAGTTTTGCACGAATCAACCAGCGATCCGGTAATACTGATGGGTTGAGGTCCAATTTCTTAAGCACGATTCCCAGCAACCATGTCCGCGATATCATATCTGTAATGAGAACCGCAAGCGCTGCGCCAAAGGCTCCAAAATTCGGAATCAGAGTTACTAGGAGAAAAACGCTAATAATTATGCTGATCGCAAATACACGCGCGCACGCATTTTGATGTCCAGTCATATTCAACAACGCAGCGACTGGCCCAGTCGCCCCAACATATATGAATGAGCTGATGAGGATGGCGAGAACGGGAAGTCCGGCGATAAATTCTTCGCCAAAAAGCCCTAACACAAATTGTCCAGTCGCGATCAGCAGCATGGACGCAGCGAGCGTCGGCCAGAAAATAAAATGGGCCAGCATGCGTAGGAGCTTCCGCAGTTCTTCGCGTTTACCGGTGGCATGCAGCGCAGCGAACCGGGGTGCGCCGAGCGCCATCGCTGAACTAAAAATCATGCTGACAAG
>JAJFGC010000228.1 GCA_021776345.1 Hyphococcus sp.
TGGCGACCCCGGCAGGACTCGAACCTGCAACCGTCGGCTTAGAAGGCCGGTGCTCTATCCAATTGAGCTACGGGGCCAGGAAGACGCTACTCTGATCAGTGGGTCCAGGGCTTGCGACGCTGATACGCAAAGTTATCTGAATAAGCTCTAGCGCGCATGACCGGCTCTTGTTCGGCCTCAACCCGAAACGGGATGCCATTTTTTTCGGCATAGGCTGTGGCTTCCTCTTTGGAGTCAAAGGTCAGCCTGACCTGTCCCGCCGCCATATCTTCGGCGCTGGTCCAGCCCATTAACGGATCAACCCGGCGCGCCGTCTCAGCATCAAACTCCAGTAACCAAAGTTTGGTATTCGCCCTGCCTGACTGCATGGCGGTTTTTGACGGTCTGTATATCCTGGCAAACATCGATGGTCGTCGCCTCCGTCTTGTTTCAGCTACGCCTTAATCTGCGTAAATAAATGGTCGGGGCGGCAAGATTCGAACTTGCGACCCTCTGGTCCCAAACCAGATGCGCTACCAGGCTGCGCTACGCCCCGACAGGCGCTAAAAGCTAGCGGGTGACATCGTCTATCTCGCCCCAGATGTAAAGACCATTAAGACGCGTAAAATGCATCAATTGGCATTGTAACCCGATAAAAAGCCTGCTCGCTGATTTTTGACGGCGATGGCCGGCAAGACGTCATTTATAATGCCTCTGTGAGCATGCCGGCTGGCGCAGACGTGACTGTCCGGCCTAACTATCGGTATCGTTTCAACAGGGATTTGTCTTCAGTTTTCGGGGTCGGGTCTGATCTCAACGGCCAGAAGGCCCTTGCGCCCCTCGCCAAATGATACCTGAACGCGTTGCCCTTGTTGCAACTCACCCATGCCGCAGCTTCGTACGGTTTCCATGTGAATGAAGATATCCGAGGTCCCGTCGCCGCGGGTCAAAAAACCAAACCCCTTGGCGCGATTAAACCATTTCACTTGCGCGCGGGTAAAATCGCCTGCCGGCGTTTGACTGACGATTGGTGTTTGAGGGGTTAAAGGCGTTGCAGTTGTTTCGTCGATATCAATCAGCTTGAGGGCCTGAAGACCTTTGTTTCGCCGAACAACTTCACACTCGATTGTCGCGCCTTCGCGGGCGGTTTCTTTTCCCGCTGCCTTTAAACAAGAAGAATGAATAAGAACATCGCCTTCCCCTGCGATCGGGTTATCGGGAACAATAAACCCATAGCCTTTTGTCGGGTCGAACCATTTCACGACGCCTTTAAGGGTGAAACTTTCTTCGTCAACGTCTTGCGACGGCCCCATAGGCGGAGTCTGTACACTCTGCTCGTCCATGTTTCGTTTTACACCCCCCAGTCGCGCGCTGAGTTTATACTTGTTTTGATTAACTATAGTAGAGAAGCAGGGAGACGTCATTCCCCCCAGCGCAAAGAATGCACCATTTTCGATTATTTCTGATCGATTTTCCCCAGAAAGTTGCGGTGATTAGATAACATTACGCGTGTCTCATCACGCGCTGCGTGCAAATCCAACAGGTCTAAGCGATGTTTTCAGATTCGAGGTCGGATAGAAATTTCGATATTAACAGAAGAAAAACATCAAAATCGGATTCAATATTTTCAGCCGAAACACCACCTGCGGAATTTCGATCCATTTGAATGGTCACATCACCATCATTGTCGATATAGGCCCGGCCAAATTTCACTTCATTATTAAATTCGTTCAAAAATTTATATCCAAGGTCGTCCCCAGTCACGCCTTGTAACCATGTAATGTAGGTTACATCGCCGTCAGAACCGTCCAGAGCAACGATAATTTTATAACCGCTCACCGTGACGACAACACGGTTAGGGCCGTGATCTTGAACGTTGTATCCCTGACCCGTCAGAATATCGGTAATTTGGACCTTGTTGATGTCCGCCGCACTCGCCGATGCTAGCGACGATATTATTAGCGCCACAATGGCGATCAATGTGGTGAATACTCTCATTGCCATACCCCTCGCAGACAAACTCATGGTTAACCAAGCATTAATTAACGCCAAAATGACGGTAAAATCAATTGAATGAACAGGTTTGGCGGAAATTTGCGCCATTCCGGCAGTAACCCTGCCGATCAGCCGAAAAAAACTGAGAGCAAAGCCTTGAGAGCCAGGTCGTTCGCCCCTCAAAAATCACGAATAAATCCCCATGTGAGCATCTCTGTCATCACAAGATACGCTGGCGCTGGGTTGAGTTTTTGATGGATTCCTGACATCGGTTTTGCTGTTTTCGTGACTGCGATTTGCGCTTTCGCAAAGGCTGATGAGCGCTACAATGCGCTTATGTTTACAAAGTTCTTTCATCAACTGAAGTCCGCAGGGCTGCCTGTCTCACTGCGCGAATACCTCACCCTTATGCAGGCAATGGACGCTGATTTGGCCAGCCGCAAGGTTGAAGATTTTTACTATCTTTCACGATCCGCATTGGTGAAGGACGAGCGCAATCTCGACAAGTTTGATCGGGTGTTTGCCCACGTCTTTAAGGGGATCGAAAGCGTTGAGGATGAAATTGCCGCCGAAATTCCAGAAGACTGGTTAAAACTCCTCACCGAGAAATATTTTACCGAAGAAGAGAAAAAAGAAATTGAAGCCCTTGGTGGTTGGGACAAGCTGATGGAGACGCTGAAAGAGCGTCTTGATGAACAGAAAAAACGTCATCAGGGCGGCAATAAATGGATTGGCACTGGCGGCACGTCGCCCTTTGGTTCAGGCGGTTACAATCCCGAAGGCGTGCGCATCGGCAATGAAGGCAAACGTCAGGGCCGCGCCGTCAAAGTCTGGGAAAAACGCGACTACAAAAACCTCGATGACAATATTGAACTTGGCACCCGCAATATCAAAGTTGCGCTAAGACGCTTACGACGGTTTGCGCGCAAAGGCGTGCCAGATGAATTCGATCTTGATAACACAATCGATGCAACGGCGCGCGCCGGCTATCTTGATATAAAAATGCGCCCCGAACGTAGAAACAGTATCAAGGTGTTGTTATTTTTTGACGCCGGCGGCTCGATGGATCCATTTGTTCGCATGTGTGAAGAATTGTTTTCCGCCGCACGATCCGAGTTCAAGCACATGGAATATTTCTATTTCCATAATTGCCTTTACGATTATGTCTGGAAGGACAATCGTCGGCGCTGGACTGAAAAAATCCCAACCTGGGAGGTTCTTCACAAATACCCGCACGATTATAAGGTCATCTTTATCGGCGACGCTTCGATGTCGCCTTATGAGATTACGGTTCCGGGAGGATCCGTTGAATATTTTAACGAAGAACCGGGCGCCCTCTGGCTGCAGCGCCTGACAAATATTTATGAAAGCGTGGTTTGGCTAAACCCTGCGCGTGAGGATAGTTGGGATTACGTACCGTCAACACAATTAATCCGCGAACTTATTAGCGACAGAATGTACCCTTTGACGCTCACAGGCATTGAAAGCGCAATGGCTGAGTTAAAGCGTTAGCTTAAACGCCGTCGCGCAAGCGTTTTGCATCAGCGACTGTCTCGTCTAATTGTTGGCGAATAGAGACAAGAAGGCCGGCTCGTTTTTCCCCCTTGCCGGGGATTTGACCGATCAGCATTTCTGCTTCTTCGCAAAGATTGCCAAGGACCCAGGCGCCAACTCCTCTTGCGGCGCCTTTAATCGCATGAGCGGTGTTGCGCCAACCCTCATCTGTTTGGTTGATCGAAAACTGCTCGCCGAGCAAGTCGACTTGTTCACTGAAAATCGTCAGAATTTCATCTCGTAGCGCGTCATCGCCCACAACATATTTCTCAAGATGATCGACATCAATTTTGTCAGCCGCGCTCATAAACGCCCTTCCTAAATCTTCATTCTTAATCCACGGATACGTGAGGAATCGCTACAATACTGTTAAAATTTTATCGGCGTTGATGAATGATTTGTTAAGAAAATGCCGCCCTCCCTATGGAGAGCAGCATATCAGATGATTTCGGTGCGAATATTACTTTTGCAGTCGAAATTAATTTTCGTCAGCGGGCTCTTCTGCTTCATCGGCGACCTCTTCTGCGGCGGCTTCAATGTCGTCTTCGGCTGCTTCTACCTCATCGACGATCTCGCCGTGGTCCTCTTCGGCGCTGGCGCTGGCGTCATCGAGCGCATCAGCTGCCTCTGCCGCCGTCTCGTCAACCGCGCTAGCGGCGTCCGAAGCTGCAGCGTCTAGCGCCTCACCGGCATCGCGGGCCAATTCTCCGGCAGAATCCAAAACATCGTCCGCGGCCTCAGCAGTAGCATCGGCAGCATCGTCCGTGGTCTCTGCCGCATCATGGGCCATTCCACCGGCTGCCTCAGCGCCATTTTCTATCGCCTCGCCAACCTCAGCCGTGTCACGACCAGTTAAATTCATCAATCCGATAATAACCGCCAGCGCGACCGCGATGACGAGTAATAATCTAAACATGGCAACCCTTCCTCTATTCTGTTCGCCCGATAATTCTTGTGACCGCCCGGGCCCCGCCTTGTCGTTGGCGCTTCCGGTTCCGTGCGTGGCAGGAGAAACTAGCGGATTTTAAGATAGGGGTAAATGACTTGTTACTTTCAGCTTCGTCAGCAAACTTCTTGTTTTAATGTGGTTTTTTCGCGCATTCTCCCTTGCCGTTCATGACGCAGCCGCTTAAACGGTCGTCGGCTAAAGGCGCAGAATTTTTGCCGCATCGGAGATTTCATGACCGAAAACGCCGTCTTCCTTGGAAAAAGTCAAACCCCGGAATACCTCAATCTGAAATACGCCAACCGTCATGGCCTGATCGCCGGCGCGACTGGTACGGGCAAAACCGTCACGTTACAGATTATCGCTGAAGGACTTTCAGAGGCAGGCGTCCCGGTGTTTGTGGCTGACGTCAAAGGCGACCTTGCTGGACTGTCGCAACCGGTGAAGATGAAGGATTTTCTAACCAACCGCGCTGAAACAGTCGGCCTCGCCCCTTACGAGCCTACCGAATTTCCAGTTTGTTTTTGGGACCTTTTTGGCAAGCAGGGCCACCCAATCCGAACAACGGTTACCGAGATGGGGCCATTATTGCTGGCTCGCCTTTTAGGATTGAATGATACGCAGGAAGGTGTTCTGACGCTCGCTTTTCGTTTAGCGGATGATGAAGGATTGTTGCTTCTCGATCTCAAAGATTTACGCATTTTGCTCGTGGAGGTCGCAAACCGGTCTAAAGAGTTGTCAGTGGAATATGGCCATGTCTCGAAAGCCAGCGTCGGCGCCATTCAACGCCGCCTGCTCGCGCTGGAAGAACAAGGCGCCAAGAAATTTTTTGGCGAGCCAGCACTGGAGCTTAACGATTTTTTGCGTACTGACGAAAATGGCGCCGGCATCATAAACATTCTCGCCGCTGACAAGCTGATGCAGACCCCGAAACTCTACGCGACGTTCTTGTTGTGGCTTTTGTCGGAACTTTTCGAGGAGCTGCCGGAAATTGGCGATCCGGAGAAACCGAAACTGGTTTTTTTCTTCGACGAAGCACACCTTCTCTTTGATGAGGCGCCTAAAGCGCTTCTTCAGAAAGTTGAACAAGTTGTGCGGTTGATCAGGTCAAAAGGCGTGAGCGTGTTCTTTGTAACGCAGAACCCACTCGATGTTCCCGACTCTGTTTCAAGCCAGCTTGGCAATCGTGTGCTACATGCATTGCGCGCCTTCACTCCCCGCGAACAGCGCGTCGTCAAGGCAGCTGCAGAAACCTTTCGTCCCAACCCTGCGTTCAAAGCAGTCAAGGTCATAACTGAATTGGGTATTGGCGAGGCGCTTGTTTCAACTCTTATCAAAAAGGGGACGCCGGGCGTGGTTCAACGTACGCTCATTCGGCCGCCGAAATCGCGCATGGGCCCGGTGACCAAAGCAGAACGCAAGGCCGTCCTTCAATATTCTGATATGGCGGATAAATACAACGACACCGTCGATCGTGAATCTGCCTATGAAGTCCTCCAGGAACGGGCAGAACGTATTGCGAAAGAAGAAGAAAAAGCACGGTTGAGAGCTGAAAAAGAACAGTCGCGAAAGTCTTCCCGCAATACGCGCAGCAGTAGACGCACGACACCCCGTCGACGACGCTCAAACCGTCAGACGGTCAGCGAAGCGGCCTTCAAAACAGCAGCGCGCACCCTCGCCCGCGAGCTGGTTCGCGGCGTTCTCGGCAGTTTGAAACGCCGGTAAGCTAACACTCATGTCAGTGAAACAGCCAGGAGAAGCATCCGAGCACAAAATATTCGCCTTCATGATTGGCGGCGCCGCGCTGATGGGGGTGGTTGCTATTGGTTTGGGTTTTTTCCTCGGAACGCCTATTGGCCCGCAGCTCACATGGTCTATCAACGACATCTTTGTTGGGATAATCGCAACACTGCCCCTGGCGCTTTTTTTAAGATGGTTTTCGCAAACGCCGCAGCCGATTTTGGCAGGCTTTCGCCAATCCCAGATAAAGTTTTTTTCCGAAATAGGTTTTGAGTTCACTCAGCCGCGCATCATTATCATGTCGATCGCCGCCGGCATCAGCGAAGAGCTGCTATTTCGCGGCGTGTTTCAAAGCTGGATAGACGGTTTTGCGCCGGCAATGATAGCGGTTGTTGTTTCAAATATTATCTTTGGTCTTTTGCATATGCGCACGGCGCTCTATGCAATCATTGCAGGTCTTGTCGGCGTCTATCTTGGGGTCATTTATATTTATACGGACAACCTTTTAGTCCCGATGGTGACGCACGGCCTCTATGATTTCTTTGCCCTCATATATACGGCACGCGCTATTCAGGCCTATCGTGCCGGCCGCTGAATTTTATATCAAGAAAATTTAGGGTTAGGTGCGAAACGCCGTTTCTATCGGCTCTTCAGTTGTTGGATAACTAAGGCCCAGAGGGATCGTCACAAATTTCTGATTGCCGCGCACAATGATAGCGGGTTGCACCAGCTCGATTTTTCGGGTTGATGCAAAAGCGAGCGTCGTCGCCACGCCATCGGTGACATTCAACAACTCGACATTGCGGACGGTCGGAAAAATCATTTTGCGCTCGCCAGACATCCTTGCATTGAGAGCATCTTGCGGCGATGTCCAGATTGCGTCTGTCGCTTCATTGCCATCTTCGCGCGGTATTTGATCAGCTGGTGCTTTTGCCGCAAAGAACCAGGTGTTGAAACGACGATTGGTAACGCCTTTTGGCGGCGCCCAGCGCGCAAAGAGATTAAGTTCATTGCACGCAAGCTCGAGACCTTCCCCTATAACCAGCTCTAGAAATTTCTTGTCATCAGCTTCTACCCGGTCGCGCCAGGCGCTAAGAGAATGCGCATACTCATCGTTTATATGAGTGTCGTCTCCCTTCCGAAACGCGAGCAAGATACCGGTCTCTTCGAACGCTTCTCTGATCGCAGCTATTCGCGGCGCGGTTTGCTCCGGCTCGATTGTGTCAATGCCCCGGACATGGCTCTCCCAGGCTGGATCGTGATCAGTCTCGGCCAAACGCCCCCCCGGAAAAACTAAGGCGCCGCCAGCGAATTTGATGTTTTGATGGCGCTCGATCATCAGCACCTCAAATGCCGGTTGATCACGCAATAGCAAAAGTGTCGCCGCTGGTATTGCATTGTCAGTCACTAAAGACATCCCTATTCGTATTCGACGCCGGATAGTCACGCGTCGCATTGAAAAGTTTTACCGCAACATAGCCGCCAGCGGCTGTCGCCGTGAGGCTTGCAGGCCATAATAGCCAGCTTAACGAAAATGTGATGAGCGTAATCATTGCTGAGAAAAAAATTGTGGCGGCGCCCAGCCATCCGAGCGGCGCCCAACGTTTGCCCATCAACAGGGATGCGCCCGCCGCAACGAATGCGCCGACAAGCCAGCAGAAAACCAAAATCGCCTGATAGGCTGGGGAAACCCCGATATCGGCCCCCAATCTTGCGCCGTCTCCGACAAGCAATGCTGCGGCTGCACTTTCAACAAACTTTGCGGCAGTCAATCCTATGATTACAGCGACAATAACAGCCCCCAACGAGCGCAACATTATTCACCCGCCCGCAATTTGTCGGTCGGTGTGATTAGTGAACCCATGATTGCTCTATTAGTAGGGCAGCGCTGCATCATGCTCAGACATTTTGTTAAGTATGCCAACAATCTTTTCCGTTTCAGAGTGATGCAGTGCATGGCCAGTGTCTGGCAGCAAAGTCAGAGAGGCGCCGTCGACTTGCCCTGCAAGCGTTTTGGAATGAATTTCAGGGCTGACAGTTGTGTCGTTTTCACCGGTAACAATTGCCACAGGTAACCTCAATTCGCTGTATCGGCCTTGTTGCTTTTTGATTTCGTCTTTCAGGTTGGCAATGTCAGCGGCGTTGCTTTTAAAATCTTTTGGTCGAAACAAAAGCACCAGACCGGATCGATCATAATAATTATCGGGCGCCTGATCAGGAGAGAACGATTCTTCTATACCATTTTTTGCCGCCAGCTGCCCGTAAACCGGAATTACAAACTGGCGCAGCATAAATCCAATAACTGGAATTTGAGACGTGCTGTTATACCAGGCCACTCCGCCCGGCCATTCGTGGCTTACCGGCGCCAGCAATACCAACCCCGCCATCTCATCTTGATACTGAAGAGCGTAGTTAAGCGCTACCGCGCCGCCAAGGCTTTGCCCGACAACCAATGGTTTTTCGAGATTGAATGCATCAACGGCGCCGTGGATATATTCCGCTTGCACTTGGAGTTCGTGACCGTTTTTTGGGCGATCAGAATATCCGCGTCCAGGGCGATCGACCATCAACACAAATCGATCCTGCGCTAATGCTTCGCCAAGGGAGATTTGCATGTCGCGCAGATTGGCGCTCGCCCCATGGATTAAGACAACTGGCGATTTGAGGCTGTCTCGCGGTCCAGCAGTGTAAACATGGATCTGCTCGCCATTGACATCGACATGCTCGCCAATCATCGGCGCCTGTCGCGACGCACTCCAGGTAGCGCAGCCGGAAACGCCGACAATGATGATTAGCAAACCGCCAAATAGGAAAAAAGGTATCACGCGCCGGGTCCGCCCTGTTATTTTATCTGTCACGCTTATGCACCCTTGGCCGCCATAACGATGGAGTGGAAATCATCAGCTTTCAAACTGGCGCCGCCGACAAGGGCGCCGTTTACATGGTCAATGGCCAGAATTTCGGCGGCATTTGTCGGGCTAACCGAGCCGCCATAAAGAAGGCGAATATCCTCGCGCGTTTGAGAACGGATAAACCGATGCATCTCGGCGATGTCGTTGAGCGTCGGCGTCAGTCCTGTGCCAATCGCCCAGACCGGCTCGTAGGCGATAACGAATTCATCTGCGGTTTCTGGCAGTGACTCTTTTAGCTGCGTTCCGACCACCTCAAGCGCGCGCTCTTCCTTGCGTTCTTTTTCGGTTTCGCCAACGCAGATAATCGGGATGAGCCCTGCGCTCAGTACAGCCTCAGCCTTCGCCTTAACATCTGCGTTGAGTTCGTCATGGTCGGCGCGGCGCTCCGAATGCCCCACAATGACATAGGCCGCGCCTGCATCGGCCAGCATTGCGGCGCTGATATCGCCCGTATGGGCGCCGCTTTCCTTAGCGTGACAATCCTGACCGCCGATCTGGATTGCCTCATCGGCAAATTCCGCCGCAAACCGCCCTATCAACGTCGCCGGCGGGCAGATCAAGACATCACGGTCATCCGGGGCGGAGCCGTCAAACTTGGCGATCAGGGATTGCACCTCGCTGATAGCCTCGCCAAGGCCGTTCATTTTCCAATTTCCGGCAATTAACGGCTTCATGATAATCTCCTAAAATCCCAGTATCGGCGTCGTTTGGGCGTAAGCGAAGCGCGGCGGGCTGTCTAGACCCGCGCGCCTTTCCGGCCTTGTCCCGGCGAGAGGTCGCGTCTAGGTTACGCGCCGTTTTGGACACCGGTTCTGTCAACCGGGAAAATCGTGAGGAAACAATGCTGAGTCAGGTTCGCAATTCACTCAAAGGCGCTACCGCCTGGTTCGTTGTTATCCTCTTGATTTTGGCATTTGCACTGTGGGGCGTGCCCAGCATCAGTCAGTTTTCTGGCAACGCAGCCGTTACTGTTGGCGGCCAGAATTTTTCTCAGCAATATGTCACCAGCGAATTCAACCGAGCCGTGCAATCTCAACGTTTCGAATCTGGGGGCGTCTATACCCGTGAAGACGCCATCGCCTCTGGCCTTCACAATCAAGTCGTTCAAACGATCACAACGACAGCAGCTCTTGATCAATTTGCCGACAATATGCGTCTTGCGATGCCGCGTGAGTTGGTTCGTGATTTTTTGCAAGGCAATGAAAACTTTCACAACCCGGCAACGGGGAAATTCGACGCCACCATTCTTCAAAG
>JAJFGC010000229.1 GCA_021776345.1 Hyphococcus sp.
ATCGTGCGCGCGGCGGCGATGGCGAGTTCCGCGGTCTGGCCGCGCACTTCAGAAACGGCCTGCGCTTCGGCGCGGGCGATCTTGTCTTCCGCCGCTTTTGCCCGGCGCTCCATCTGCGCATCGATCTTGTCGCGCGCTTCCGCGGTCATGCGCTGCGCGTCTTTCTTTGCCTGCTCGATAATTGCGGCGGCTTCGTCTTCGGCCTCGCGCTGACGGCGTTGATATTGCGCCAGCAGCTCTTGCGCTTCTTCGCGCATTTTGCGTGCTTCGTTTATTTCGTCGGCAATGCCCTGGGCGCGCTTATCGAGGCCGGAGGCAATCGATTTGTGGATGCCGGCGCGAATGAAGATGCCGATGACAATGACAAAGGAGACCAGCACCCAAAAGGACGTATCTTGCAGAAGGCCGCCGCTTTTGTGTTCTGCAGCTGCCGCTTCTGCGCCTGCTGCGAAGGCAAGGCTGGTCAATGTCGTCATCGGTCTGTTCCTTTTAGCCGCGCGCGGCGCTTTCGACGGCGCGCTCAACTGCTTCTGCCGTTGGCGCCTCGTCGATCAATGTTTCGACAACCGCACGGGCGGTTTCGGCAGCCGCTTCGCTGACCTTCGCTGCCGCATCTGTCTTCATCTCGTTAATCCGCGCTTCGGCGCTGGCGATTTGCTCGTCAAGTTTCTCGTCGGTTTCCGCCTGCAGTCTGGCAATCTCAGCGTCCATCTCGGCGCGGGTGTCCGCGGCGATCCCTTGCGCCTTCGCTTTGGCATCGGCCAGCGCCTGATTGTAGGTCGTTTCTGCTTCTTCCGCCGCGCGTTCGAAGTCGCCGGCTTTATCGAGATCGTCGGCGATCCGGTCGCGGCGTTCTTCGATGGCGCCGCCTATCGCAGGTAAGAATCGCGACGACATCAGCCAGTAGAGCGCCGAAAAGGTGATGGCCAGCCAGAAAAGCTGGCTCGGCCACCAGGTCGGGTCAAGCTGCGGCAGGCCGGCCGAGGCGGCCTCGCCTTGTGCTTCTTCTGCCGCTGCGGCGGCGGCGCTTGTAACGATTGCGAAGACGGACAAAGTCTTCTCCTTTAGATCCTGGCGATGACCGCCTTAGAACGTGTAGAGAATGATCATCGCGATCGCGAAGCCGAGCAGACCGGTAAATTCGGTCAGGGCAAAGGCAAGGAGCATGGTTGGCTGGTTAGCGGCTGCTGCTGACGGGTTGCGGAAAGCGCCTGACAGGAAGTTACCGAAGATAAGGCCAAGGCCAACACCAGCGCCGGCGAGTGGGATTGAGGCAAGGCCTGCGCCGATAAGTTTTGCTGCTTCTGCGTCCATTTTATTTACTCCAATTAGTTTTTTTTCGTGAGCCGGTGATCCCGGTGTCGCGGACGGCTCTGTTAAAGCCCGCGCGGGAAAGTCGTTAGTGGTCGGCGGCGTGCACCGCGTCGTTCAGATATATGCAAGTCAGCACGGCAAAGACGTATGCTTGCAGCGCCGCAACCAGAAATTCTAGCGCCGTCACGGCAATCGCCCCGAGGAAAGGCGCAATCCCAAACAGCATGACCGCGCCGCCCGCGCTTAAGAGCGAGACGACAAAGCCGGCAAAGAGTTTGAGGATGACGTGGCCGGCAAACATGTTGGCGAACAGCCGGATGGCGAGGCTCAAAGGCCGTGACAAAAAAGAAATCACTTCCACCGGCACCAGGATCGGCATCAGCCATAGCGGTACGCCGGAAGGTGCGAACAGTTTGAAAAAGCCAAGGCCGTTTTTGTAAAAGCCGTAAACGATGACGATGGTGATCGTCACCATGGCCAGCGCCAGCGTGACGATGAGGTGGCTGGTCGGCGTAAAGGTGTGCAGCTCATGTGGAATGATGACCGGAAGCGATGGCAACAGACCAAACAAATTCATGATCAGGATCCAGATAAACAGCGTGAAGACATATGGAAAAAACTTGCGTCCTTCAGGCCCGATCGTGTCACGCACGAGGTCAGCAACGAACTGGTAAAAAACCTCCGCCATTGACTGGACGCGGCCAGGAATTAGAGCGGCGCGACGCGTTGCGAAGAAAAAGAACACGATAATTGCGCCGGTGCCGATTAGCATCCACAGCGCAGAATTGGTGAACGAGACGTCAATGGCGCCGAGATGCAAATCGAAAATGGGCAGGATTTCAAACTGCTCCATCGGACCATCGACGCGGTGATTAAACATGTTGGTTCCCGTCACTGAAACATCATCCGCCATCGGATGACATCTCGTCTTTTCCTATAAGGACCGCGAAATATTTCGCAGTCCCGCTGCAAATCCGAGCCCGATACCGGCAAGCAGGAACCAAGGTTCCGACCCCAACAGGCGATCCAGTCCAAGCCCTAAAAGCAAGCCGACAAAAAGACCTGCCAGCAATTCTGAGGACAGGCGCATTGCGCGTCCCCATGCGGCGCCCGTCCCCTTTGGCTCTTCCGGTTGATGCTCGGCGCGCAGTGCGTCCAGCCGCTCCGAAAACTCGTCCAGCGGGGGCGGTTCCTTATCGTCGGCGTTAACGCCCATGAACTTGCCCGAAAATGGACGCCAAACGACCGCTGGCGCCCCTCGAAATCGCGCGGACCATATAGGCGCCGCAGCGCAGCGTCAAGCAAGGGTTTTTACGCTTAAGCTGTTGAACTTTATAAAGAAAAACCGCCGCGTCGAGACGACGCGGCGGGTAATGAGCAAGGCGGCGTTTCAACCGCGCGCTATCACCGAAAATCTAGCCGAAATGGGCTTTAAATGGTTCCCAATACATTTTCGCCCAGCCGCCCTCGAGATGCGCCGCCGCGTCCTCTGGATGGCCTGCCTGATCAAGGGTTACCTTCGCCCCTTTGCCGTCCGGGGTCATGGTGAATTTGACGAGGGAATAAACGCCCGCTGGCCAGGCGCCGACACGCCAGGCCTGAACCAGCCAATCATTTTCCTCCATGTCGATGATGCGGCCCGTGATCTGATCGTTGAAGCAGGAAAAAGCGCCGCCTGGCGCGGCCTCGATAGAGGCTGGCGCGCCGGTTGCTTTTTCAAATGCGCCCGCGTTGGTGAGCAGGTCATAAATCTGGCTGGGCGTCGCGGCGATCGTTATTTCCTGGTGAATGGTCATGGGGTTCTGGCCTTTCAAAAAAATAGTCCGTATTGCAACAGTAAACCATTTGGTATAATATCTGGATCATGGAGTCAAACCAGGACCAGCTCGACCGTGTGTTCGGCGCATTGTCAGACCGCACCCGCCGGAGCATCATTTTGCGCCTCGCCGAAGGGCCGGCTCGTGTCGGTGAACTTGCCGAGCCATTTGACATGACGCCAGCTGCGGTCGGTAAGCATGTGCGAATCTTAGAGGCGGCGGGACTGGTGAAACGCCACATCGAAGGCCGTGTGCATATCTGCGAGCTAGAAGGTGACGAACTCGAAACCGCTGAGGCCTGGCTTGGCTATTATCGCGACTATTGGAGTGATAGCCTTCGCTCGCTTGCGGACTATGTCGAGAACATGAATGACAGCTGATCAGTATGCACGGCTTGTCGTCAGGCGCATTGTACGAGCGTCGAGAGAACGCGTCTTCGCCGCGTGGACCGAGCCGCGTCATCTTCTGAAATGGTGGGCCCCTCAACACGTTCAATGCATCGACCCAGCTGTGGATTTGCGTGTCGGCGGCGCTTACCGAATTGGTAATCAGCTCCCTGACGGATCAGTGCTGTGGATTGCCGGCGCCTATGAAGAGGTGTCGCCGCCCGAAAAACTCATCTTCTCATGGCGGGTAGAGGGGCGCGAAACGTCACCGCAGCGGGTGATCGTAGAGCTGTCCGAACGCAATGATGGTCGCGAAACGGAAGTTGTGGTGACCCACCAACGCATTCCTGACCAGGCGACTTATGACGATCATAATGCTGGTTGGATTGGCTGCCTTGACGGGCTTGTCGTCTACTTGAACCAAGCGTCTTAGGCGCAGCTATCTGCCGGCTATAATGACCAGCCAAGCGCCGCCGCCATCAAGAGCATGACGCCGCCAGCGACTGTCCAGACCCAGTCAGGTTTTGATGCGCCGCGAGACATCTGTTTTACGCCAACCGATGGAAACATTAGATATAGGCTGCTTTTCGCAACCCAGCCCCAGCCCAGCAAGGTGAAAAGCAGCAAGGGCCCCTGATAGACTTGGTGAAACCCAATTATCAGCAATCCAGGGGCCAGGTGGATTAATGCATTGGCAAAGGCGCCCGGCTCTCCCTTTTCGGCGAGGGATTGAAAAAATCTCGACCAGACGCGGCCCTGAAATATGTGTGAAAGACCGATCACCGTAAGGGCGACGGCGAACAGGAACCTGATGTTCTCCGCGCTGTCCATTCAGCAGATGTTTTGACGGCAAACGATACTGGATTTGCTCATTCTGCGGCGGCGAGTTGTTCCGCTTTGGACAGATCCACCGACACGAGTTGAGAAACGCCGCGCTCGATCATGGTCACGCCGAAGAGGCGGCTCATCCGCGACATGGTGAGCGCATGGTGGGTGATGATGATGAAGCGGGTGTCGGTCTCCTGCGCCATTTCATGCAGCAGGCGGCAGAAGCGCTCGACATTGGTGTCATCAAGCGGGGCGTCGACCTCGTCGAGAACGCAGACCGGCGCCGGGTTCGCAATGAAGACAGCGAAGATCAGGGCCGTCGCAGTGAACGCCTGCTCGCCGCCGGACATCAGCGACATCGACGCCAGTTTTTTGCCCGGAGGCGAGGCGAAGATTTCAAGACCGGCGTCGAGCGGGTCGTCTGAATCGATCAGCCGCAATTCTGCCTGACCGCCATTGAACAGGCGCTTGAAGAGATCGCCGAAATTGTTATTGACCGTTTCGAATGCATCGAGAAGACGCTGGCGCGCTTCCTTGTTAAGCCCGCTGATCGCTGTGCGCAATTTGCGGATCGCGCCTTCGCAGTCTTGGCGCTCAATGGTGAGCTCTTCGAGACGGTCACCAACTTCTTTCAATTCTTCATCAGCGCGTAAGTTTACACCGCCAAGGTTTTCCCGTTCGCGTTTATAGCGTTCGAGTTTGCGCTCGACATCATCGCGCGCTGGCAGCTCTTTGCCCTGTTTGTGTTCGGCAAGGGCGAGAAGCTCTTCCGGCACGACCTCGCACGTCTCATGAGCGAGCGCGGTTGCTTCCTGAACGCGCTCCACAGCGGCTTCCGCTTGCGCTTCAAGGCGCGCGCGCGCCTCACGCGCCTCGGCTGCCTCGTGGTCGGCTGCTTTTGATGTTTTGTCCGCATCCTGAGCGACCTGCTGGCCCTTTGCGAGGGCGTCGGCGGCGTCATTGCGCCGTGTCTCGGCGATTGAGATCTGATCGAGGAGGGCATTGCGTTTTGTATCGATCGCCGCCGGCGCGCCTTCTGCGGTTTCGTGTGCTGCGCGAGTTTCGCCGAGGCGGTTTTCCAGTTCGCTGATGCGGCCACGGGCGGTCTCGCCCCTGGTTGCCCATAAATCGCGTTCGCGGGTGAGTTCGCTTAGGCGTTCGCTGCGCATTTGCGCTTCGCGGGCAAGATCATTGTGAGCGCCGCGCGCTTCATCGGAAACCGCGCGGGCGGCGGCGACCTCGTCGCGCATTGCGGTGATGTTTTCTGCGATCAGTGTTTGATCGGGCAGGCTTTCGCGTTCTTCCGTCAGGCTGGTCAGCGCGGACCGGGTTTCTGTTTCGTCTTCGGCGAGGCGTGACAGGTTTTCATCGATTGATGACATCCGCGCGATTGCGCGTTCATGCTCGCGTTCAAGCCCGGCAAGAGTAGCGCGCACCGTATCGAGGGAGCGCCGCGCATCGGAGAAAAGTTGGCGCGCTTCGCGCTCAAACATCTGGGATTGCTTCAATGCCGCAGCCGCTTCATCGTGGACCTCGCGTGCGCTCGTCGCGCGCGTCTCAGCCGCTTCAAAGTCTCGCTCCAGCACCATTAGCCGGTTGCGCTGCTGAAGCCGGATCGCGGCCGTCGTCTTGGCGTTGGCGCGCGCAACAAAACCATCCCAGCGCCATAGATCGCCATCGCGGGTGACGAGCCTTGCGCCCGGCGATAATGTCTCGCGCAGGCGCTCGCCTTCTTCGCGCGTGACAACGCCGATCGCGGCGAGCCTGCGGGTCAGTTGTGTCGGCGCGCGAACGAAGTCGCTGAGCGGGCGTGCGCCAAACGGCAAGGTAATATTGGCCGGCGCATCACCAAGTTCTGACCAGTGTGCGGGCGCCTCAGTTTCGGTCGCCGCGCCGAGATCATCTCCGAGCGCTGCAGCGAGCGCATTTTCAAACCCAGGATCAACATCGATTTGCTCAATTAGCGGGCGCCATGCGTCATGATCATCCGTCGCCAGAACTTTTCTCAAGGCTTCACGTTCGGCGTCAATTTCGGTGAGGCTTTGTTCTGCCTTGCGCAATGGTCCGCGCAAATTCGTTTCCTTATCTTCCGCAGTCGCGCGTTCTTCTTCTGCGCGATGGAAGGCGGCTTCAGCCGCGCGGGACGCCTCTTGCGAGGCGGTGAATTTGGCGTCTGCGTCGCTAAGCGTCTGAGCCTGTTCCTGCGATGGCGCGATAAGCCGGCGCTCATCGGTAAAACCGGCGATCTGGGTTGAGATTTTTTGAAGCCGCATCTCGGCGCCGGTAATGTTGACGCCAATGGTTTTGCGTTTGGCTTCAAGCTCGGCCGCTTCGGCGCTTTTCTCGTCAAAGGCCTGCTCAACCGTGGCCAGAGCCGCCGCGGCCTTCGCCATGACGGCGTCCGCTTCGGCGAGAAGGCCCGCTTCTGACGATTCGCGCGCCCTTAGTGTTTCTTCCTCGCGGGCGAGTGTTTCATGGGCGTCTTCTGCGTCTTTTAAGAGGTCTTTTTCGCGTTCAATGTCTGCTTCCAGCCGTTCAATCTCGGCGGCGAGACGGCTTAGCTCCGCTGCTGCGCGCGCCGCTTCATCATCGAGGTTTTCGCGCGCAACCGTCAGGCGGTGCAGCGCAGCGGCGGCTTCGGCTTCTGTCTGGCGTAACGGGTCCAGCGCTCCGTGTGCGTCTGTTTGAGCGGCGGTGGCCGCTGCTGCGACGCGCACGGTTTCTTCGATCAGCCCGGAAATTTCGCTGAGGCCTTCTGCCGCTTTCATCTGCGCATCAAGTGCTTCCCGCCAGCGAAGATGACACAGCATGGCTTCGGTGCGGCTAATATCGCCCGAAACGTTGCGGTAGCGGGTCGCCTGACGGGCCTGGCGGGCGAGGGCGCCTTTTTGTGTTTCCAGTTCGCTGATGACATCGTCGAGACGGTCAAGATTTTGCTCGCCCGCACGCAAGCGAAGCTCTGCTTCGTGACGGCGCGAGTGAATACCGGTGACGCCCGCGGCTTCTTCGAGCAGGCGGCGCCGGTTTTGCGGCTTGGCGCTGATCAGCTCGGCAATCTGACCCTGCCGAACGAGCGCCGGTGAGTTGGCGCCAGTAGACGCGTCGGCAAACATCAGCTGCACGTCTTTGGCGCGCACTTCCTTGTTGTTGATCCGGTAGATCGACTGCGTGCCTTCTTCCTTGCGGATGATCCGGCGCGAAATCTCGAGGGTCTCATATTCATTATATTCCGCCGGCGCTGATCGGTCGGAATTGTCGAGCGTCAGGATCACCTCCGCCCAATTGCGCGACGGCCGCATCGAGGTGCCGGAAAAAATCACTGCATCCATGCCCTCGCCGCGCAGCGCCTTGGCCGAGGTTGCGCCCATGACCCATCGCAGGGCTTCAAGCAGGTTTGACTTGCCGCAGCCATTGGGCCCGACAATGCCGGTCAGACCCTCGCGGATCTCAAAGTCGGTCGGTTCGACAAAAGACTTAAACCCGACAAGGCGGACATTGGTAAATTTCACAAGACATTCCCGAGAACACGGCGCCCCGACGCCCAAACCGCCGGATTGCCCATTACGTCAAACCTTAATGATTGCCGATTCTGCGTCCCTGCCAACCGCGGACGGGGCGCTTGTGGAAACTTATTCTCCAGCTTTTTCAAGCGCTTCATCCAGCGCAGCGGAGAAATCGTCGATGGAAGAGACGCGGCGTAATGTTCCATTGATGATAAAGCTCGGGGTTGACCTGATGTCATATTTATCGCGCCCGGCGCTCACATTTTCATTAAGAAAATCAAGCAATTCCTGTCGATTAATGCAGGCATCAAGCTCAGCTTCGCTCATCCCGGCCTGGGCCGCGATCTTGATTAATTCCTCACGGGGATTGGCGCCATATGCCCATGTTCTCTGGGTCTTAAAGAGTGAATCAAGCACCAGAAAATAAGCGTCGGTGCCGCCATCATCGGCGGCGCAGCGGGCAATCATGGAGCCGGCAATGGAAAGATTTGCGGGGGCTGTCGGAAATTCGCGGAAGACGAATTTTACCAGCCCCGTATCGATATATTTTTCTTTGATCGCCGGAAACGTGTTCTCGTGGAAGGTCGCGCAATGGGGGCAGGTGACGGAGGCGTATTCAATCACGGTCACTTTCGCATCGTCGCTGCCAAGCGTCATCTCACTGAGGGCGCCGGTTGTGCTTGTATCGATAACGTCCGATTCGGCGCCGCCATCGCCGGATGCGTCGTCGGACGAGGCGCCGCCGCAGGCGGCCAGCGCCAGCGCCGCTGCGCCAAAAGCAAGGGAAGTGGGGCGGAATATCGGGGCGGAAAACAACATGGAAGCAAGCCTTTCGTGATAATATGGGGGCGTCAGGGGCGGGGGTCAGCCATGCGCCGGATTTACCCTAGAATCGCGTAAGGCGGGCCCACGCGCAAGCCCTGAAAACCCGTCATTTCTCGTTATTTCGTCGCCCTATCGCCTTCCGGAACGAGGAAAGCGCCGCGCCAAGCTCGCCTGTCTCTTCGCCTTGGGCTGGTCGAGGCGGCGCGCTGCTTGCCGACTGGATGACGACAATGCGGGCGATTGCGTTTGGGCCGAGATAGCGATTAACGGCGGTTTTGAGGGCGTCGGTCTGCATTTGCAGCTGCGCCGCTGCCGCTCCGGAAGGGGCGTGGATCTCCAGCGTCCGTCCTGGCGGGCGCCCGGTGATCCGGCCTGGCCGGCACAGGCCCGCGATTTTTGCCCCGGCAATATCCGGCCAGTGGTCGGAAAGCGCCGGCTCGGCATATTTGGTTTTTTTGGCGAGCGCAGAAAAGACCACAGCCCCGGCTCGGCCAATATTTGGCGGCGGGCGGCGGATGCGTCTGGTCTTGATATGCGCGGTCATAATCGGCTTTCCCGGCTTACGTTTTCGGGGCGGGCTTTACGGGTCTTATGCGCGCCATCATACATGGCTGCCATGGCTTTCGAAACGCGTGAGACCAAAAACCTTTCCCAAATCGCGCCGGCTTTGCTGCGCTGGTACGACAAAAATGCGCGGGCGCTGCCCTGGCGCGTCAGCCCGATGGCGCGAAAACAAGGCGTCGCGCCAGACCCATATAAGGTCTGGCTTTCTGAAATCATGCTGCAACAGACAACGGTCGCGACGGTCGCGCCTCGTTATGAGGCTTTTTTGGATCGTTGGCCGACGGTGGGCGCGATGGCGGCGGCAAAGCAGGATGATGTTCTGGGGCAATGGGCGGGGCTCGGCTATTATGCGCGGGCGCGCAATCTCCACAAATGCGCGGCCGTCGTCGCGAAAGATTATGGCGGTGTCTTTCCGGATGCGGAAGATGAGTTGCGAGGCCTGCCGGGCATTGGCGATTATACGGCCGCGGCGATTGCCGCGATTGCTTTTGACAAGCCGGCGGTGGTCGTCGACGGCAATATCGAGCGCGTGGTCTCACGACTATTCGCGATTGAGGCGCCGCTGCCAAAGGCGAAGCCGGAGATCAAGGCGCGCGCAACAGTTATTTGGCCGAAGAAGCGTTCCGGCGATTTCGCCCAAAGCCTGATGGATTTAGGCGCCGGCGTCTGCAAGCCAAAGGCGCCGTTGTGTCTTTTATGTCCGTTGGCGGACCATTGTGACGCGCAGGCGCAATGCCGAACCGAAGAGTTTCCAAAAAAGGCGCCGAAGAATACCAAGCCTACGCGACAAGGCGCGGCGTTTGCGCTGATGAACAGGAAAGGCGAGATGTTGTTTGAACGGCGGCCGGAACAAGGATTGCTGGGCGGCATGTTCGGCCTGCCGGGAACAGCTTGGGCGGAAGAGGAAATCACCGACGCGCTGGCGCTTGCCCCAGCCAACGCAAAATGGCGCCGCGTCGGCGACATCACCCACACTTTTACCCACTTTCATTTAACGCTCGATGTTTTTCTCGCGCCAGCGCCGAAGGGTTTTCGCCGTAAGGCTGGCCAGGAATGGATAGCGCCCAAAACCGCCCGCCTTCCCACGGTGATGAAAAAGGCGGTAGAGTTGGCGACAACACAGGCAGGGGATGGAAAATGAGTATTCGACTTATCGCGCTGATGCTTTTTGGACTCACGATATTGGCGCCCGCCAATGCGCAACAAAATCGCGAAGGCGAGTATCTCTATAAAGTCTCAACAATCCGACTTGCGCCAGGGGAATTCGAAGCCTTTTTGAATTGGGCCGAAGAGGTCAAGGCGTCTGATTATTTTAAAGAGTCGGGCGGGGTGTTCCCGTTGTTGATGCGCCATAGCCAGGGCGACCAGTGGGATTTGCTGGCGCTCACGCCAATGGATAGCTGGCTCGGCTATTACGCTAGAACGCCATCCAGAAAAAGGGACAAAGCCGCAGAGAAATATGCTGAGCTGATCAAGCGAGGGCAGGATCTTATCGCCTTTGAAGAAGATCATTTTGCCTACGGCCCGCCCCTGTTTTTTGTTCAGCAGGAATATGATGCAACCGCATTTTATCACGTCGAGATGTTTGAAGCCGCGCCTGGCAAGGCCGAAGAGTTGTTCGAGCAACGGCGCATGGAAAACGCCTATCTTGCCGCCACCGGCCAGACCACCAATATGATCTTTCGCCGCGCGGCTGGCTCCGATGTGGATGTCTTCACCATTGGTTTCCACGAAAGCATGAAAGCCTTTGCCGCGGATGCGCCAGCAACCCCGGAAGAAAAAGAACAGGCGGCAAAAGATGCGGGCTTTAAAGACCGCGCCGATCTTTCGTTTTATCTCCGCTCCCTGATTTCGGGTCACCATGACACGCTGGCCGTAAAAGTGGAGTAGGGCGATGGCCAAAGAGCGCATTGTTAGGGCGCTTATCGTGCTTGCCGGGCTTATCAATTTTGCACCGGTCATCGGCGCCTTCTCCGGCGCCCGCATTGAAAGTCTTTACGGCGTTGAGCTTGCCGATCCGACGCTCGAAATTTTGCTGCGCCATCGCGCCGTTCTATTCGGGCTCCTCGGCGGTTTCATGATCATCGCCGCTTTCAAAAGACAACTGCATGCGACGGCGATTATTGGCGGCCTGATCGCCATGCTGTCATTTATAGGGTTTTATTATGTTAACGACGACCAACCCGCCTCTCTCATGTCGATTGTCTATGCGGACATTGTCGGGGTCGTGTTGTTAGGCCTTGCAGGTTTTATGAATTTGGTCGAAAGCAAGCAGCGAATAAAATGACAGATTACGAAATCCTAAATCAGTTGACCCATTCCACCGAGGTCATTTTTTCGTGGACGTCATTGATGGCGACGATTGTCTTTGCCTATATCGCCGCCGCGTATTTTTTCCTGCACAAAACACCCTGGTTCACGCGGGGAATGACCTATGTGTTCTTCCTGTTTTCCGTGGTTTTTATCATCGGCAATATGATGGGTATGTATTTTCATGTTCTTGCGGTCATCGATCAGATAGATTTGCGCGCCGCAGAGACGGGCGCCACTGGATTGCTGGTCGCAACCAGTGAAGGATCGACAAAGCTGACCGCAGCGATTGGTTTTTGGAGCTTTATGATTGTGACTCTCGGCGTCTTGGCGATGACTTTCTGGATGACTTTTATGTGGGACCCAGCGGATCAGGAAACGAAATGAGCAACGATTGACCCGTAATTCATCGCCACATAAAGCAAAATAGCGAGATTGGCGAAAATAAGGATCGGCGGCAGCCACAATAGTAAGACGAGCAGCGAGCCTTCATTCAAATAGATAATGAAGCTCGCCATGACGACGCCGATATAAAGATCAAGCCCGATCTGGCGCGACCAGATTTCTTCCAGAATTCGCGGCAGGCTTTTGATGAAACTCGCTTGCGTGCTGCAATAGATCGAATATGCGAGAAATGAAATCAACATTGCCCATGCGATATACTTGCCGGCGGCGTAGGGGCCGTCGCTGTAAAACAGGGGTTCGTCACCCTTGTTGGCAAGCGCAATGGCGACAAAAGCGAAATATAACAGCCAAAGAAAATTTCGTCTGAAAAAAGTCATGACGTTTTCCGTTTCGGTTAGAGTGATCGCTGCGCCAGTTCCGCAAACTCACA
>JAJFGC010000230.1 GCA_021776345.1 Hyphococcus sp.
TTAGCTTGCAGGTTGGCCCATCGGGAATTTCTTCCGCGGCCGCATACCATTTGACGTCCTGGCTCGGACAAAAATAGGGCTGCGTGAATACTTCCTGAAAGCAAAGCACTTGCACGTCCTGTTTCCCGGCCTCGTCGATAAGCGGAAGATGGGCACCCAGCATCGCCTTAGTAATATTTTCCGGGGTATCGTCAGTGGAGCCTTTGAGACCCATCTGGATCAGGCCGCCGCGCAAATTCGTCATTGTCTTTATTCTCCCTTGGAATACTGAAAGCGTGTGAGGCGTGAGTTTTTACGAGCCCATCGTTGGAAATTTAAAGTCCGCGCCAGTGCGTATTCCGGTCGGCCAGCGCATCGTCACGGTTTTAAGACGCGTGTAAAAATGCACGGCTTCCGGCCCGTAAATCCCATGAGCACCGAAGCTGGATCGCTTCCAACCGCCAAAACTGTGGTAACCAACCGGCACTGGAATGGGTACATTAACGCCTACCATACCGACCTTGATCCGAGATGCGAAGTTACGTGCTGCATCGCCGTCGCGGGTGAAGATCGCTGTTCCGTTGGCGTAAGGGTTATTGTGAATCAATTCTACTGCATCGCCATAGTCGCCGGCTCTCACAACGGACAACACAGGCCCAAAAATTTCCTCGTCATAAACGCTCATGCCCGGGCGGACATGGTCAAGTAATGTGCCGCCGAGCCAGTACCCATCTTCATACCCTTGAAGCGCGAGCCCGCGCCCATCAACAACGACTTTGGCGCCTTCCTTTTCACCCCGATCAATTAAACGCGCGACGCGATCGCGATGAGGCGCGTTGATCAGCGGGCCCATCTCGACTTCGTTGTCCGTTGCCGGGCCCACCTTCATCGCCCGCACGCGCGGCGCCAGTTTTTCAACCAAACGATCGGCAGTTTCCTCTCCAACAGGCACCGCAACCGAGATAGCCATGCACCGTTCGCCAGCCGATCCGAAGCCGGCTCCCATCAGCGCGTCGGCAGCCTGGTCCAAATCCGCGTCCGGCAAAACAACCATATGATTTTTTGCGCCGCCTAAAGCCTGCACGCGTTTACCGGAAGCACAGCCGCGGGCATAAACATATTCGGCGATTGGAGTTGAGCCGACAAAACTTATTGCCGTGATGTCTTTGTGATCAAGGATCGCGTCGACCGCGTCTTTGGCGCCATGAACAACATTCAGAACGCCGGGCGGTAACCCCGCTTCTGTAAAAAGATCATGGATCAGATTAGCGCTGGACGGATCTTTTTCCGATGGCTTTAAGACGAACGTATTTCCGCAGGCTAGGGCCATGGGGATCATCCACAGCGGAACCATGAAGGGGAAGTTGAATGGCGTAATGCCAGCAACAACGCCGAGTGGCTGGCGCTCGGCATATGTATCAACGCCGCCAGCGACTTCCCGCGAAAAATCACCTTTCAAAAGTTGTGGCGCGGAACTCGCAAATTCAACAACTTCCAACGCTCGGGTGACCTCGCCCAAAGCGTCGTCATGAGTCTTGCCATGTTCTGCGCTGATTGTCTCGGCGATTTCATCTGCGCGCGCGCGCATGATTTCGCGCAACGCATACATGACGGAGGCGCGTTTTGCCGGCGGCAATGCTGCCCAATCAGCATGTGCATTCGTCGCGACATCGACTGCCCGTTCAACAATCTCTTCACCGCCGAGTAAAACGTCCGCTGACTGGCGGCCGGTGGCTGGGTTAAAAACTGGCGCTGTTGTGCCGTCTGTAACAACTTCACCGCCGATTATGTGACTGATTTGTTTCATTCCGCCGCTTTATTCATCGGATTTTTTGGATGTTCCGGCCAGGTCACATAAGGGCGATCAGTATCAACCGCCTCCATCGTAATGCAGTCCTTTACCGGGCACACATGCATGCAGAGATTGCAGCCGACACACTCGTCATCGATCACTGTGAACTTACGCCCACTGTCATCGCGCGCATCAATGCGGATCGCCTGATGTGATGTATCTTCGCACACAATGAAGCAACGCCCACATTCAATGCACGCATCATCATCGATGCGCGCTTTCAGATCATGGTTCATGTTTAGCTCGTTCCAGTCGACAGTGCGCTTGGATGCCATGCCTTTGAAAGCATCAATGCTGGCGTAGTCTTTTTCCCGCATAAAGGCTTCGAGCCCATCGATCATGTCGTCAACGATGCGAAACCCATAGAGCATTGCCGCTGTACAAACCTGCACGCCGCTGGCGCCGAGCGCAATAAACTCCGCCGCGTCGCGCCAGGTGGTGATGCCGCCAATCGCGGAAATTTCGAGACCTTCGGTTTCCGCCTGCCGCGCAATTTCCGCCGTCATATGGAGCGCAATTGGTTTTACCGCTTCACCACAATAGCCGCCATGGGTGCCGCGGCCGTCAACCGTCGGCATTGGCGTCATCGTGTCGAGGTCGACGCCAATCACGGAATTCACTGTGTTAATAAGCGACACCGCATGAGCGCCGCCCGCTTTCGCAGCGGAGGCAGGGATCATGATGTCAGTAACGTTGGGCGTAAGCTTGGTGAAGACCGGCAGGTTGACCGCCTCGCGCACCCAGCGTGTTGTTTGCTCAACAAATTCTGCGACCTGTCCAACAGCCGAGCCCATACCGCGCTCGCACATGCCATGGGGGCAGCCGAGGTTAAGCTCTATGCCTTGCACGCCGGCATTAGCGACTTTAACTGCGAGTTCTTTCCATGCATGTTCTTCCATCGGCGCCATGATCGAGCCGATGATGACGCGATCGGGCCACTCACGGCGCATTTCCTCAATTTCCCGCAAGTTTACAGTAAGAGGCCGGTCGGAAATCAACTCAATATTATTGATGCCAATGACCGTGCGGTCTTGCGATCTGTGTACGCCATAACGGCTGGTAACATTCACCACTGGAGGATCGACACCCAACGTCTTCCACACGGCGCCGCCCCATCCGGCCTTAAATGCGCGTTCGACGTTATATTTCTTATCGGTTGGCGGCGCTGAAGCGAGCCAGAACGGGTTGATGCTTTCAACCCCGCCAATAACGCATCCAAGATCGGTCATGTTGCAGCTCCTTTGGCTGCGGCGCGCAAATCCGCGTCGACAATTATGGCGGCCTGTTTGCCGTCTTCCACCGCCTGCACGGTGAGGTCTTCTCCGCGATTGATGCAGTCGCCGCCAGCGAAAACGCCAGGGAGTGATGTGCGGTACTCATCGTCAACGACGATCTTTCCTTTTTCAATCTTAAGCCCGGAGAGCACCGTATCATCAAGCGTCTGGCCGATCGCCTTCAAAACCATGTCAGCCGGTAATTCCACATCCGTTCCGCGCGGCGCCAGTTTACCATTCTTCATTTCCATTTCGGAAAATACAGCGCGTTCAACTTTTTCGCCCCCGAGAAATTCTTTCGGCGACATCCAGTATCGCATAACGACGCCATTGGCTGTTGCCAGGTCTTGTTCCCAGCCGGTCGCGCTCATCGCTTCCGGTCCACGGCGATAGACAAGCGTTACATTGCGCGCGCCAAGGCATTTTGCTTGCACGGCCGCGTCGATCGCGGTGTTGCCGCCGCCAATGACCATGACATTATCGCCTACAGCGATTTTGGTTTTGTCTTTAGCCTGGCGAATGTCTTCAATAAAATCGAGTGCGTCACCGACGCCTTTCAATTCTTCGCCTGACGCACGAAGCGCACGGGTCGTCCCAAGGCCGGCGCCGATGAACACGGCGTCAAATTCAGTGCGTAACGCTTCTAACATAAGTCCGGCGCCCAATGCCTTACCATATTCGATATTGATACCGCCAACGCCAAGAAGAAAGTCAACTTCGCGTTGCGCAAAATCGTCCGCCATTTTGTAGGCGGCGAGACCATATTCGTTGAGGCCTCCCGGTTTTGGTTTCGCCTCGTAAACAACAACATTATGACCCAGCATCGCGCTGCGATGCGCAAACGAAAGCCCCGCCGGTCCGGCGCCGATGACAGCAAGGTGTTTCCCCGTGACTGGCGCACGAGGAAAAGGGTGGGACGTTGCGTTTTCCATGAGGTGATCAACAGCATGGCGTTGCAATTCGCCTATTTTCACCGGCCCGCTTTCGGTCTCGTGAACAACGCAAACTTCCTCGCACAACACTTCCGTCGGGCAGGCGCGCGCGCAGGTTCCGCCCATAATATTTGCTGATAAAATCGTGCGGGCGGAACCGTCGAGGTTGCCCGAGCGAATTTGATGTATGAACTTTGGAATGTCGATGCGGGTCGGGCAGGCGTTCATGCACGGCGCATCGTAACAATAAAGACAACGAGAGGCTTCAACGGCTGCTTTCGAGGCGTCCAGAGGTGGGTGGAGGTCGTCAAAATTTTCCGAGATATCCTCCCGGTTCATTCCGGCGCCGTCAGTGTTCAGGTTAAAATGCTTCACGTATAAGCCTAACTCGGTTGTTGTTTGTCTTTCGCGACTATTTAAATCGCCTTAATCGCTCGCTCCAGGATATCATATCCTTCATCAATTTCAGCCTCAGTAACGGAGAGCGGCGGCGCCATTCGAATAACATTGCCGTAAAAACCGCCGCGCCCAACCAAAAGTCCGAGCGCTTTTGTTTCTTCCATGATCTTCGCGACTGCGTCCACATTGGGCGTAAACCCATCGTCGCCGACAAATTCGACGCCAATCATCAGTCCTTTGCCGCGAACTTCTCCGATCGCCGGTGTGTGCTCGGCCAACGCCGACAATTTCTCGATGAAACGCTGGCCTTGCTTGGCGGCGTTTTCCTGTAATTTGTGATCTTCGAGATAGTTAAGATTTGCAAGGGCGCCGCGTGCTACGAGCGGATTGCCGCCAAAAGTGGAAATGGAATTAGCGCGAAAGCAATCCATAATCTCGCCCCGGGCAACGACACCGCCAATTGCTAAGCCGTTACCGAGGCCTTTGGCAAAAGTCATAATGTCGGGCGTAAATCCGTGAGCCTGATATCCCCAGAAATGATCACCAGTGCGGCCCCATCCGGTTTGCACCTCATCTGAGATAAAAAGGATGCCGCGTTTTTTGAGCGCTTCATTGAACCGCCCGAACATACCATCGGGCGGCATGCCAAAGCCGCCAACGCCTTGAACCGGCTCCGCAATGAGGCATGCAACGTCACCCGCTGTCGCTACATCGAGTACATTTTCAAGATCGGCAACACAAGCGTTAACGTAATCTTCGTCGGACAAATGCGCGAAAGGGCTACGGTAGCGATAACTACCGTGTACATAAGAAACGTTGAACGGTGAAAGCGATGAGGGCGACCAAGTCGATGTCCCGGTCGTTGAAACGGTTGAAAATGACCGGCCATGATAACTATGCCGCATCGCCAGAATTTGATTTGAACGGCGGTAAGAAGTCGCTAACATAAAAGCCGTGTCGTTCGCTTCGCTGCCGGAATTGGTGAAGAAAACTTTTGCACCCGGAATACCGGAAAGATCGGCAATTTTTTCAGCGAGTTCGATTTGTGACTCGATGAGATAGAGCGTCGAAGAATGAAGCATCTTGTCGGCCTGATCTCGGATCGCGTTCACCACTTCGGGAACTGCATAGCCGGTCATCGTCGTTAATATACCGCCGAAGAAGTCAAGGTAACAACGATCATCCTGATCCCAAACCCGCCTGCCTTCACCGCGTATGAGCTGAATTGGTTCTGAATAATATAGCGCCATCCAGGAAGGCATGATCGACCGATGTCGATCGACAAGAGTAATGTTTTGGCCACGTGTTGTCATAATATTCTCATCTGACGCTCAGGGCATTTACCTATACACAATTCTTGTGGACGTCGCCAGCTATTCGAGAGCGCCGTCGGATCCAACGCATAGCAGTATGCTGGACCGGGGGGTGGGAGCGTGCGCTAAAAGCGGTGACCGCGTTGCAATCTAAACCTTCGCGCCTCTATATCTGCGCAGAATAAATAATTTGAACAGAGGGCGGCGATGCAATCGTTTCAACCAGCAAAAAACATCCTGATGGGCCCTGGGCCGTCGAACGTCGCGGAGCGTGTCCTTAATGCATCTGCGCGCCCAACCATTGGGCATCTTGATCCAACATTCATTGGGTTGATGGATGAGATCAAAGTGCTGATGCGTTATGCCTTTCGAAGCGAAAACCGGCTGACATTCCCGGTTTCAGCGCCAGGCTCTGCAGGCATGGAAATGTGCATTGTCAATCTGGTTGAGCCGGGCGACAAGGTGATTGTCTGTATCAATGGCGTATTTGGCGGGCGACAAAAGGAAAATGTCGAACGCGCCGGGGGCGTTGCGGTTGTGGTCGAGGATGATTGGGGCCGCGCAATTGATGTCGAGAAAGTCCGTGCGGCGTTGAAGGAAAACCCCGATGCAAAGGTCTTGTCATTTGTTCATGCTGAAACGTCAACGGGCGCGCGGTCTGATGCGAAAGAAATATGCGCGCTGGCCAAGGAGTTTGGTGTTTTAACCATTGCTGACACTGTTACGTCCCTTGGCGGTATCCCGCTGATGGTGGATGAATGGGGCATTGATGCGGTCTATTCGGGTTCTCAGAAATGTTTGTCGTGCCCGCCGGGATTATCACCGGTGACCTTCAATGGCCGAGCAATTGAGACAATCAAGAAGCGCAAGACCAAAGTTCAAAGCTGGTTTCTCGATTTATCGCTTGTGATTGACTATTGGGAAGGCGATGGCGCGCGATCCTATCATCATACTGTGCCGGTTAATGCGATGTATGCGATGCATGAAGCGCTCTTGATATTGCGAGAAGAAGGTCTGGAGCAAGCGTGGGTGCGCCACCAAGAAAACCATCTTTTGTTGCGCGCTGGCCTGGAGGGGCTGGGATTTCAATTCGTTGTGCCTGAAGCTGAGCGCTTGCCGCAACTCAACAGTGTTTATTTGCCCGGCAGTATTGATGATGAAGGCGGTTTGCGCCGCCGCTTGTTAGACCGCCATCAGCTCGAGGTCGGCGGCGGTCTTGGCGCCTTTGCGGAAAAAATATGGCGCATCGGGCTGATGGGGCACACGGCCACGAAAGACAATGTCGAATATTGTTTGAACGCGATCGCAAGCGAGATTGATTGATTCGCGTTGCTTGATCTGGGTCGGCACGCTGTCTTTGTTTCCTTCATCGAGCGCGAACAGGGCGGGCCCTGACTGTTGGGTCAGGTGATGCATCGCCGCTTCTCTCCTGAGCGTCGGAGCGGGAAAATCGCGCCGCTACTGCCGATGCGCTTAGGTTAAAGATTTTTGCCAAGTCACCTATGGCAACCAGCCTGAGATCAACATTAAAGCAAAATACTAAAATCAATTGAAAATGAAAACAATTATGATATGTTCTCTTTGATAAATTGTTGATCAAAAATAGCCTTCCAAAGGCGTGGCTTACCAGATCTGCATATGACAACGCTGTCTTTTGTGAACGTTGTCTTTTGGGCGAGAGTGCCCCCTGTCCTAGTCGCGTCCGCTATGCGTCACCCTTTGTGGTTACCGTTCGTTCTAAAACATACGAGACAAGGAAGCAGTTGATGGCGGAACGGTCCTTTGCAAAAGAGGTGCAGCACCTGCGAATGGGTGAGGGTGATGTCTTTCATGGCGAAGGCATTCTCGCTGTCACAAAAGCGCTTTTACAATCCGGTGTTTCCTATGTCGGCGGTTATCAGGGTGCGCCAATATCTCATCTGATGGATGTGCTGGCGGACGCCCAGGAAATTCTTGGTGAATTGAATGTGCATTTTGAGGCCAGCGCCAGCGAGGCATCCGCGGCGGCGATGCTGGCGGCCTCGGTGAATTATCCGTTGCGAGGGGCCGTAACCTGGAAATCAACGGTCGGGACGAATGTTGCGTCAGACGCGCTCGCTAATGTCGCTTCCAGCGGTGTTAAAGGCGGCGCTCTTGTGATTGTTGGCGAAGACTATGGCGAAGGCTCCTCCATCATGCAGGAGCGCACACACGCCTTCGCCATGAAATCGCAAATGTGGTTGCTTGATCCGCGCCCAAACCTCACCTCCATCGTTGATGCGGTGGAAACCGGGTTCCAGTTGTCGGAGGCGTCCAATACGCCTGTTATGCTAGAGCTGCGCATTCGTGCCTGCCACGTCTACGGATCATTTGAAGTTAAGGACAACAAGGCGGCCGAGTTTACCCTCTCGGACGCGATGGAAAATCCGAAAAGAGATTATAGCCGCGTTGTCTTGCCGCCATCGAATTTCGCACATGAAGTTGAAAAGATTGAAAAGCGATGGCCGGCGGCGATTGAATTTATCAAAAACAATAAACTCAATGAGTTTCTTGGCGGCCACAAAGGCAAGGCCGGTATTATTGTTCAGGGTGGCCATTACAACACATTGATCCGGGCGCTGGAGCTATTGGGCCTTGCTGACGCCTTCGGCGAAACCGAAATTCCGATTTATTGTCTGAACGTGACATATCCGCTTATCGACGATGAAGTAAAAGGGTTTTGTCTCGATAAAGAAGCGGTGTTGATGATCGAGGAGGGGCAGCCTGAATATATCGAGCAAGCGGTCAATACCATTCTGCGTAATGCGGATATTCAGGCAAGAATTATTGGCAAGTCGATTTTACCGCGCGCCGGCGAGTATACAGGCCAGGTGCTTCAGGCTGGTATTCGTCAATTCCTAGAGGCCTATGCGCCAAAGCCATTGCACGGTACGCCGCAGGCGTCGGCCATGGTCCTCAGCGATGCTGACCAAAAATTGATTGCCGAAATCGTGCCGCCGCGGCCAGCCGGGTTCTGTACAGGTTGTCCAGAGCGCCCGGTCTTTTCCGCAATGAAACTCGTGCAGAAAGATGTCGGAAAGTTCCATGTCAGCTGCGATATCGGATGTCATCTTTTCTCTATTTTGCCGCCATTTGATATCGGCAATACGACGATGGGCTATGGGCTTGGGTGGTCAGGCGCGTCGGCGTTCAATGCGCCGTCAAAACAACGCACTGTCAGTATTATGGGTGATGGGGGTTTTTGGCATAATGGTCTGACAAGCGGCGTCGGCAACGCAGTTTTTAACAAGAACGATAATGTCCTCGTCATTGTTGATAACGGATACGCGGCGGCAACCGGCGGGCAGGACATTCTCTCTTCGCGCGCAGACAATAAAACAAAGAGCACAAACAACCCCATTGCCAAAGCCGTGCGCGGCATGGGTGTTGACTGGGTGCGCGAGGTCAACACTTATAATGTTGGTGAGATGAAAAAGGTGATGACGGACGCCATGACGACGGCGATTACGGGGCCAAAGGTCATCATTGCGCAGTCAGAATGCATGCTCAATCGTCAACGCCGCGAAAAGCCGATCCGGACCAAAGCCATCAAGGACGGAAAACGCGTTGTGCGTGCGCGCTATGGCGTCGATCCGGACACATGTACGGGTGATCATAGCTGCATCCGTATTTCCGGATGCCCGTCATTGACGATCAAAGACAACCCTGACCCGCTTCGCGATCATCCGGTGGCCTGGGTCAATAATGACTGTGTCGGGTGCGGCGTATGCGGAGAAAATGCGCATGCGGCAATCCTGTGCCCATCATTTTTTCGGGCCGAGCTTGTTTATAATCCCTCCGCTTGGGACAGGTTTAAGGCCGGCCTGCGTGGGGCGATCATCGGCGTTATGCAGGCTCGTATTGACAAGCGCCGGCAAAAATACTCATTCGGGGCGACGCCATGAGTGAAGCGCGAGCCATCAAAATCGCCATGACGGCCCTTGGCGGACAGGGCGGCGGCGTGCTGGCGAGTTGGATCGTTAGGCTCGGCGAAAACAACGGTTATGTCGCGCAGTCGACATCTGTCCCCGGCGTTGCCCAACGTACTGGCGCGACCGTTTATTATGTTGAGTTGTTTCCTCAAGGGCCCGTTCAAGAGAAAGGCAAGGCCCCGGTTTTGGCCTTGATGCCGGCGCCAGGCGATGTCGACATAGTCGTGTCGGCGGAATTGATGGAGGCTGGGCGCGCGATGATGCGCGGCTTCGTTACATCGAAAACAACGTTGATAACCTCGACGCACCGTGACTATGCGATCGATGAAAAGATTAAGATGGGAGATGGTCGTCAAGCGGCGGATAGTATTCTTGAGGCCGCGCAAAAAGCCGCCAGCCGATTTATCGCCGCAGATATGGCGCAGGCGGCAGAGGAGGCGGGCGCCGTCATCAGCTCTGTTATGTTTGGAGCGCTCGCTGGATCAGGCGCACTCGCGATTGATCGCGCCAGCTTTGAGGATGTGATCCGAGCATCAGGACGTGCTGTAGAAAGCAATTTACGCGGCTTTGCCCGTGGATTTGACATTGCGCACTCCAACAAGCTGGAAACAGTGGCAAAAGCCGCTGACAAAAACATCGCAAGCGCGCCGTCACCGCATGTTGCGCCCTTGCTGGACCGTCTCCACAATAATTTTCCGGCGTCTGTTTATTATTGGGCGCGGGAGGGATTGAAACGGGTTGTTGACTATCAGGATGTCCAATATGGCGATGCCTATCTTGACCGCCTGGCGCACATGCTTGCCGCAGATACCGATGCTGGCGGCGCTCGCAAGGATTACAAACTCACCCAAGCCTTAGCAAAGCATCTTGCGCTCTGGATGTCCTATGAAGACTCCATTCGCGTTGCAGATTTGAAAACACGCGGTAGCCGGTTTGAGCGGTTCCGTGACGACGTTCGCGCTGATGACGGCCAGATTGTCGATGTTTATGAGTATATGCATCCGCGCGTGGAAGAGGTGTGCGATGTTCTCCCGAACGGGTTGGCGCGGATGGTCCTGGGCAGCAATATGCTGAAAAAAATCATGGGCGCAGTATTGGGGGAAGGGCGGCGCATCCCGACAACCAAGGTGAGAGGGTTTCTTCCACTTTATTTTCTCTCGTCTTTGCGAAGCATGCGCCGCACCACCTATCGGTTCAAAGTCGAAGAGAAGCGCATTGAAGACTGGTTGAGCGTTTGCCTTGCAGCGTCAAAGAAGAATTACACATTTGCACTGGAAATCATCAAGCTTCAGCGATTGATTAAAGGATATGGCGACACCCACGAAAGAGGTATCGGGAATTTCAACCAAATCATCGCCGTCTTGGGCGTTGTTGAATCGCAAATGGATCCAGTGATGACTTTAAAGAGTTTAAGTGAGGCCGCACTAAAAGACGAAGAAGGCGCCGCGTTGCGTGCGGCTATTGATCAACTCAATCAGGCAATTATTGTAGCCGCTTAAAGGGCGAGGTCGATAAGGATGAATCAGGCAAAGAAAATCGGGCCGTCAGACGTCGAGTTCAACCTTGATGATTATGTGCTTTATAATCTTAACCGCGCCTCAGCAATCTATACCGACGAAATGTCGGCGGCGCTAAAGTCGCATGGGTTGAACACTGTAAAGTGGCGCATTTTGATGTTGTTGTCTGACAAGAACCCAAGCTCTGTTGGCGAGCTTGCGCGCAGATCAGTAACGAAGATGCCAACATTGACTCGTATGCTGATGCGAATGGAAGACGAGGGCCTTGTTATCCGAACTGTGTTGCAGGATGACCGGCGTTTTGTAGAAGTCACAATGACGCCAAAAGCAGTCAAAACGCTTCGCGCCGTGCAATCCGTTGGCCAGCGTGTCTTTGAGCGCGCCTTCGAAGGAGCAACTGCGCGCGAAGTCGCTATCGTTACTGACGTGCTAAAGCGCATACGCAAAAATCTTCAGCGATCGCCCTATGAATCCATGCAAGGGAAGCCGCGAAAGCGCGCTTGATAGCGAATTAAAGAAAAGCAGGAGGAAACTTATGAGCATTTTAGAAAACCTGGGGTCGGCGCTGATATCGGGATCTGTAAACGTCATCGATTTAACGCACACACTAGACCCTGAATTTCCAGTGCTTGTTCTCCCCCCTGAGTTTGGACAGTGCGAGCCGTTCCGCATTGAAGAAGTGTCGCGCTATGATGATCGCGGGCCGGCATGGTATTGGCGCAATTTCAGTTGCAATGAACATACCGGGACACATTTCGATGCGCCGGTTCATTGGGTGACCGGAAAAGATATTCCAAACGGTTCGGTTGATACGATTTCACCGGATAATTTCATTCGGCCGGCTTGCGTCATGGATTTTTCAACAGAGGCGAGCGAGAACGAGGATTTCATTCTGACAGCGGATCATATTCGCGCGTGGGAAACAGCGAATGGTGAGATACCAGCCGATCACTGGGTGTTTTTCCGGACCGACTGGTCGAAACGCAGCGGCCTTCAATATTCCAATGTCCGTGACGATGGCGCGCATACGCCCGGCCCGGATACGAGCGCCGTCCGCTATATGGTAGAAGAACGCAGGGTTCATGGATTTGGCGTTGAAACAATTGGCACTGATGCGGGCAAGGGCGGGGAATTTGATCCGCCTTATCCAGCGCATAATATCCTTCACGGCGCCGGCAAGTACGGATTGCAGTGTTTGCGCAATCTCGACCTCCTCCCATCGAAGGGCGCGCTGATCGTCTCGACGCCTTTAAAAATTAAAGATGGATCGGGCAGCCCTCTGCGCGTGTTGGCGTTGGTTGAGAACGCATAGAGCCTACCCTTCTGCTTGCTGATAATGGCGTCGGTTTGGACGCGCTTTAAGTGCAAGTTCAAGCGCTTTTTCATTTGCTTTTTCTGCTTCCCGGTAAAGTTGATACTCGCCGGAGCGTAACTGTTCAGGCCAGCCAAGATATTGGCCCGCAACACTTCTGACGTCATAATGACCCGCCGCCTGCCGCGTGAAATATGGATTATTTAAATGCGGTCTTGCCAGTGCGCATAAGTCTGCGCGATCCGCAGCGACAATCATGTTGATTTGCTCAGGCAGCGTGATGTCGCCAACGGCGAGCGTTGGGACGCCGACATTGCGTTTGACAAATTCAGCAAATGGCGTCTGCCACATTCGTCCAAAGACCGGCTTTTGCCATTTCACGGTCTCCCCTGAAGAGCAGTGAATAATATCAACGCCAGCATCTTTAAACGCCGCGGCGATGATCTTCAGATCTTCCAGGCTCAGTCCACCCTCCGCCCAGTCGCTGGAAGAAAGCCGCACGGACATTGGCCTGTCTTCCGGCCAGACGGCGCGCATAGCACTGAAAACTTCTAGCGGAAATTTCGCACGCGCTTGCGCATCGCCGCCATACTCGTCTGTGCGTTGATTTGTAAGCGGCGACAGAAAGCTGGCGAACAGATAGCCATGGGCGCAGTGAAGTTCGAGCATATCGAACCCTGCTTCCGCGCCCCTTTTGGTCGCTTCAACAAAACTATCGCGGACAGCGTCCATTTGCGCGCGTGTAATTTCTGTTGGCGTATCCGACACACCATCAATGTAGGGAAGAGGAGAGGCGGAATAGATCGGCCA
>JAJFGC010000024.1 GCA_021776345.1 Hyphococcus sp.
ACTTGGCTGTGTCATTCGCGGGGCGACGGCGCATTTTGAGTATGTCGCCGGCGAAGCAGCGACGGGCATCGCCGCTGCGGCGGGAAAAACCGGCGTGCCGATCTCATTTGGCGTCCTCACCGTAGACACCATCGAACAGGCGATTGAACGGGCCGGAACCAAAGCCGGCAACAAAGGCGAAGAAGCCGCCCTTACCACCATTGAAATGATCAACCTTATTCGCTCGATTGAGGAAGCATAAACCATGTCAGTAGAAACACTCTCGCTGCAAGCCACCCGCGCCACCCGCGACGAAGCCGAAGAGGCGGTCAGAACCCTTCTTTCCTATTATGGTGAAAATCCGAACCGGGAAGGCCTGCTCGACACGCCTCGCCGCTTTGTTGACGCTTATGAGGAATTTCTCTCAGGCTATGCGGATGACCCCGTCTCGATCCTGTCGCGGACGTTCGAGGAAGTTGAAGGCTATAAGGATATCGTCCTGATGCGCGGCATTCGCTTTGAGAGCCATTGCGAGCATCACATTCAACCGATGATCGGCACGGCCCATGTCGCCTATCTGCCGGGTGAACGCATTGTCGGCATCTCAAAGCTTGCCCGCGTCGTCGATGCTTTCGCCCGCCGTCTGCAAAGTCAGGAAACACTGACCAACCAGATCGCAAACGCCATCGAGACGGCGCTGCAGCCGCGCGGCGTCGCCGTCTTGCTGGAAGCGGAACATCAATGCATTTCGACCCGCGGCATTCACAAGACGGATGTCGCCTGCGTCACGCAAGCGATGACTGGCGCGTTTGAAAGCGACAGCCAGATCGCCGAACGCTTTTTGAGACTGATCGGTAAGTAAGTCTCATTTGTTAGTCGTCGCTTAAGCTGTGGGCGAAAAACGGCAACCACCAAATCCAGACAAACAAAAAGGGCGGCTCGGTTGAGCCGCCCTTTTTTATTCATGATGGTCGCCGCTTAGAATTCGTAACGGATACCGAATTGAACAGCCCAGACAGACGGGTCGACCCGCTGCTCGAGCTCAACTTCCTTGACTTCCGTGATTTGGAAACGGCCGCCGACGAGATCGATGTCATAAAGCTCGACACCTTCCGCAACATTACCGCGGTCGTAACGCTCGAAGACATTCCAGCTGTCATCGAGAAGGTTCAAGAAGTTCTCGATATCAACAAAAGCCTGGAACCGGTCACTACCGAAGAAACCTGGAATATCCTGTGAAAAGCGGATGTCCATATCGGTGAACCATGGATCTTTGAAAGCGTTCCGTGGCGCGGCTTGACCTGCAAACTCGCTAAGGCCGCTAGAGTTAATAAACGTGAAGAGATCGGAAATCTCGTCTGCTGACAGCATTGACGTATCGATCCGTGGATCACCCGGACCCGTTGGAATGTACGCCAACCGTCTTGCTTCATCATCACTGTCGCCGAGATCGCGATCAACATCTTCGTCAAACACGTAGCTGAAGCGACGTCCAGATTGTGTGTTGAAGAAAATATTCAGGCTAGTCGGGTGATCCTGGATGAACTCCTGGCTAAGGCGTGCGGCAACGGTGATGTTGTGGTTGTTCACGAATTGCGACGGCGCCCGGAATGCCTGGTTCGGCGTTATGACTGCAACTTCCTCAAAGCTGGATGTCGCTGTCGAGCTGTTGCTTGGATTGACAACTTCACTGCGGCTGTAAGCGTAGCCAAGGGACAAGTTAAAGTTACCTTCGCTGCCGCCAAGATTATAGCCGAAGTCTTTCGCCAAGCCGATTGAAGCCGTTTCAGAGAACCCATCCTTGCCGGAAACGTTGGTGAGGAGAATGTCTTCATCGGTCCGGCCAGAGTCGCAAGGCCCGCTATCAGTCAGATCAGAGCCTGAAAATCCTTGGCGGAGGCCCAGGAACATAGCGTCGCAACCAGCCAGCAGCGGATTGACGTTGTTGAGGATTGGACGTCCATCCGGAGCCAGCGCGCCGGTTGGCGTCAACTGAAGATTGATCCAATCCGTTGAGTTTTGAAGCTCACTACGGATGTAGTCGACGTTAATAGCCCAATCGTCAAAGAAGCCGCCGCCGCCAAAATCGGTGAAGTGGCTGAAGCCGAGATTGAACCGCAGGATCGACGGCAATTTGAAGTCAGGGTCAACCGCGTTGACCGCTGCGCCAAATTGAGTGGCTTCCGCAATCTGTTGGGCCTGAAGACAAGCCGGCAAGCCTGTAAACATGCCGCCTGACACGACTTGAAGATCTGCAGCCGTACATGGAGCATCGCCTGCATCACCAGACCCGATAGCGCCGCCAAAGTTCTGGAAGTTGTTCGCAAACCACACGGTTGGATCACCGCCAGAGAAGACGCCGATACCGCCGCGGAATCTGGTTTCACCGCCCCATGTCTCGCCGGCGTCATAGGTGAAGCCAAAGCGCGGCTGGAGAATGTCCAGCCCATCGAAACCCTGGGTATTGTCGAAGCCATATTTAGATGTGAAGTTCGGGTTTAGCATTGGCTGGCTGTCAGCGCCGTACCAGTCATAGCGAAGCCCAAGCGTAACCTCGAAATCGTCCGTGAGCTGAATGGCATCCTGTGCATAGATGCTGTAGATCGTGCGGCGGAATTCCGCAGCAGCATCACGAGGATCACCAGTGAACGAACCATTGCCTTCGATTTCATCCGCCAAACCGGCTTCGAAATTCGCGACACCGTCAAAAGTGATGGTGCCAGTCGCATCTGGAATGAAGAGGTTGAAGACATCAAATTGATCAACTTCGCCGCCAAGCGTGAAAGTATGGCGACCTTGGGTCAGGTTCGCCTTGAATTTCAGCTGGTCGAGTTGCGTTTGCAGATCGTTCGCTGACCGGAAGAAGCCAGGTCCACTGAGAACGTCGCCTGATGCGCCGCCATTCATCACATTTTCGATCAAAAGCCGAGGCTTCGGATTTGGATCTTGCGCTTCGCCGCCGCCAACAGGGCCCTGGTCGTCTGTCACGTCCAGACGGGAAATGCGGAACTCGGTCGAGAAGTTTTCATTCCACTGAGAGAACAAGCGACCGGAATAATTCTCACTCTTGGTGCCTTCGTTTTCGAAGTTGTCGAGGAAGGTGAAGTCGACGAAACCCAGATCATCCGGGTCCTGACGTAGCTCGCGTAGGCGTGAATAGGTAACTTCCGCGCGGTGATCATCAGTAATCGCCCAGTCAACGCGGCCAAGAATACGGCGGCTGTCATCAGGCAAGTTACGGCCAAAGCCGAGAGCATCGCGTCCGTAAACCGACATCAGCGTTGATGCGATTGAATTGGCTTGGGCTTCCGTCAGGAAGTCGAGTTCATTGGCAAAACCTGCGCCGAGAGGACCAGTGTCAACGGTCTGGCCGCCGTCCTTGATTTCTTCATAGGCGCCGTAGAACCACAGGCGGTCTTTGATGACCGGACCGCCAAGTGACGCGCCCCAGTTCCAATCTCTGAATGCGCCTTCGTTGACAACGTCGCCGTCAATTGTATCGCCGGTCAATCCTGAGCTGTTGAACACACCAAAGGCAGAGCCATGGAATTCGTTCTCACCAGACTTCGTAACAACGTTGATGTTACAGCCGGAGAATTGACCATATTCCACATCGAAGGGCGCGAACTCGACCGATGTTTCCCGAACAGCGTCGAACGGGATCGGGAGGTTGTTCCGGTTCGGGAAGCCAGAGTCATTAAGGCCAAAGCCGTCAGCAAGGCGAATACCGTCAATGGTGAAAGAGTTGGAGCGGAAGTTACCGCCAAGACACTGAATAGAGTCGTTGTTATTTGAATCGATGGTGACGCGGGGATCGAGACGAATGACGTCGCGAATGTCGCGGTCGATAGAAGGCAGCGCTTCCAGTGTTGCAAGATCGAAAGAAGCACTCGGCCCAATCGCAAGCTGGCTCACATTTGAGCGCGTCGCGACCACAACAATTTCGTCGCCGCTTGCTGTCTGGGTGCTAAGACCGATCGAAACGATCGCCGCAGAGCCCAGTGGCGCACGAACACCTTCCAGGCGCTCGCCTTGATATCCGGTAGCCGCCGTTGAAACGGTGTATGGCCCGCCAACGCTGAGGCTGCGTACTGCGAACGAGCCGTTGTCGTCAGTCGTTGTCGCTCTTGTCGCGCCTGTTCGAGTATCAACGACAGTGACTCTAGCGCCGGCAACCGGTGCGCCAGCATCAGTCGTGACCGTGCCTCGAATTTCAGACGTTGTTGACTGCGCCATCGCCGGCGTCGTGACAATTGCGGTCGTAAATGCGGTCGATAATGCGATCGCCGCGGCGCCCGCGGAGAGTGTTTTCATCAGTTTCATTTTAATAATCCCCAAGCTTTGGATTTTAACATTCTCGATCGCCCCATATGCGCGACCCTAAGTATGCGATTTTCATAAGTACTTTAGGTAACACGCCCATGACAATGACGGTTAACAAGTGCTGCAGAGCACGCGTTGCGATTCAGTAGGCGGATGAATATAGGCGTGGGGAAAATAAACCCTTTAAAACCATAGGCTTAGCGGTAAATTCTTAATCGGATGCTGCACCTGCGAGAATGCGAACGATCACAGTGTCACGTTTTTACCGGCCGAATAATCGTGATTGTTGATTGGGCGCCACAGTGGAAAACGCAATTTTACATGCGTTCAGGCGCTTCCAGACCCAAAAGTTCGAGAATCAGATCGAGCTGGCGCCCCGCCAGACCGGCGAGCGACAACCTCGACGCACGCAATCGCGCGTCCGCTTCATCGGAGATCCGGCATGCGGCATAGAATTTTGAAAAAACCTGGGCCAGCGAAAATGCATGGTCGCAAAGCAGGTGCGGCAAGCGCTTGTCATAGGCACCGTATACAGCATCGCCAAAGGCCAGCAACGACAAGGCAAGATCGCGTTCTTCAGGCGCTTTGATGATAATGTCTCCGGCCGCGCCGGCCCCCGCCGCCTCAGCTTTTGCCAAAACCGAGCGCACCCTTACGCTTGCGTAGAGAAGATAGGGCCCGGTCTTGCCTTCAAACGCCATAAACCGGTCAATATCAAATACGTAATCGCTGGTGCGCGGGTTCGAGAGATCGGCGAATTTCAATGCCGCGATGCCGACTTTGCGAGCGATCTCCGCCGTTTCAGCCTCGCCATACCCCTTGGCGAGGCCGGAGTCTGCAATCCGCTCGCCTGCCCGCTCCGTCATCATATCGATCAACTCGCGCAGCCTTAAGACACCGCCTTCGCGGGTCTTGAACGGCTTACCGTCTTTCCCGTTCATGGTGCCGAAACCTATATGCTCAAGCCGGTGCGCGGGGAAAAGACCGGCAAGACCAGCAGCACGAAACACCTGCTCAAAATGCAGCGACTGGCGTTGGTCCACGACATAAAGGATGCGGTCGGGGCTTTCCGATTGAACCCGGTCGACAATCGTCGCCAGATCAGTTGTGCCATAGGTCACGCCGCCGTCAGATTTAAACATCATCAGCGGCGGTATTTTCTTCTTGTCGCCGTCTTTGGCGACGCGAATGACCTGCGCGCCGTCACTGTCTTCAATCAGATTTTTCTGGCGCATCTCCGCCGCCATGCCGGCAATCAACGAATCGGCGTCGGCCTCACCCTTCCACAAATCAAACGTCACCCCGAGGTCGTCATATTCAGCCTCAATCGCACGCCGCGAGACGGCGACGAAATGGCGCCACAGCGCTCGATAGCCGGGCCGCCCTTTTTGCAATGCTGCCGTCGCAGCCCGCGCCTCGTCAGCTCGAGCTTCATTTTCCTTGCAGGCCGCTGACGCTTGCGGATAGAGCCGCTCGAGATCTTTCAGCGTAACGGGCGGCTCGTCCGGATACGGACCTTCAATAGTTTCGTCAAAATAGGGAAGATCGGGTTGCTCACGCTGCAACTCGGTAATGAGCTGTCCCATCGGCAGCCCCCAATCACCAAGATGGACATCGCCAACAACGTCATTACCTAAAAACCGGAAAATGCGTTTGAGGCTTTCGCCGATAATCGCCGCCCGCAAATGGCCGACATGAAGCGGCTTGGCGACGTTCGGCCCGCCATAATCCATGACGATCTTTTCAGGACTGATCGCGACAGTGTCTTTCCAATCACCCGCGCCGGACAGCGCATTCATCCGCCGAGCAATCTCATCATCGGACAACTTAATATTGATGAACCCCGGGCCGGCGACCGTTACTTCACTAAAGGCAGCGTCGCCGCTCAAATTTTCGGCAATTGCTGTGGCAAGCTCTCTTGGGTTTTTCTTGGCTATTTTCGCCGCCGGCAGGGCGCCGTTACACTGAAATTGGGCCAGGTCCGGCCGGTCAGCCGGTTTGACGCGGCCTAATTGCGGATCAAGACCGGCTGCGGCAAAAGCGTCGCCGACACGCCTGCTCAGCTCGTCAAGTAGGGTCATTGCAGGTTTGGAAACTTCAGACTCTTGCCCGAGCGATTAAACAAAACCTGATCGCGCGTCAGAGAAAAACCAATGATAATTTCAAAGTTGGTGCCGGCGATGTGGTCGCCAGCACGCGGGATGATGATCTTATCGATATCTTCTTTTTTGACCACGACCGTTTGTTTGCTATCAAATTTCACCGGAATGATGAATTCATTTTTTGCAATAACTTCAAGGTCTCGGCGGGTGACCGCGACAAAATACTTGAAATGTTTTTCACCCTTCGCGCCTTTCGGTCCCTTACCAAAAGCCAGCTCGATTTCGATATTGGCGTCGATTGGCTTGTCGTCGATATATCGGCACGCAATGCCGGTATTCGTGATCTCAGCCGTATAGGCGATATTCTCGAGGCGTTCTTCCCCGTCAAATTCGATCAGCCGCGAAGCGTCGTGAAGCACCAGCACATTCGGGCATGGCGCCGGGTTTTTCTCACGCGATTCGCGATTCCCTAATGACGAGCATCCGGCAACGCCAAAAACTGCGGCGATAAGCGCGCCGGCTAACAGTTTGTTCATCGAACTGAACCCTTATATCCACCTATGAAAATAGCCTTTCGGCTGCCTTATGGGCGCCGTTGAGACGCCGTAATCTTGTCGAAGGTTCTCGTACCGTTTCGCGACCCGCGGCGCAACGCTCCATTTAACGGAGCTAGAACAAGAGACGTCGGATTCATGACTGCCATCGCCCGTGACCTGACCTTGAAAGTGCGCCTTGCCTCACCGCGCGGTTTTTGCGCAGGCGTAGAGCGTGCGATCAGGACCGTTGAAGAGGCGCTCGCGATTTATGGCGCCCCGGTCTATGTGCGCCACGAGATCGTCCACAACAAACATGTTGTTGATCGCCTGGCGATGATGGGCGCGATCTTTATCGACGAACTCGACGATGCGCCTGATGACCGGCCGATCATTTTTTCTGCCCATGGGGCGCCGCAAGCCGCCCACAATGAGGCCGCAAGACGCGAGCTAATCTCGATTGACGCCACCTGCCCGTTGGTTTTGAAAGTCCACAATGAAACCCGCAGACACGCTGCCAAAGACAGGCATATCTATCTGGTCGGTCACGCCAATCACCCGGAAGTGGTTGGCACCATGGGGCAAACCGGGAACGGCGCAATAACACTTGTCGAATGCGCCGATGATGTCGCCGGGCTTGAAGATCGCCAGGGAGCGAAAGCCTATGTCACACAGACAACGCTATCGGTTGACGACGCGCAAAAAGTGATCGGTGCGCTCAAAAAGAAATTCCCGGACATTATCGGCCCCCGTAAAGAAGACATCTGTTACGCGACCTCAAATCGCCAGGACGCTGTCAAAACAATTGCGCCGGGCGTCGATCTCTTCGTCGTTATCGGATCCACAACCTCGTCTAACTCATTGCGACTGGTCGAAGTCGCCCAGATCGCCGGCGCGCGAACAGCGATGCTGATCGATGACGCCAGTCAATTCGACTTTTCAGTGCTTGAGAATGTTCGCCTGATGGGACTGAGCGCCGGCGCATCCGCGCCTGAGAGCTTAGTCGAAGGATTTTTAAAAGCGCTCGGCGAACGGCGCACATTAGAGATTGAAACGGTTGAAACGGCCTCCGAGAATGTCGTATTCAATACGCCGCTTCGCCTCGCAAGCTAGGCTCGCGAATAATACCATATCGGCGTCAATTCTCTAAAGACGGGATCACAATGATTGAAATTTTTACCGACGGCGCCTGTTCGGGCAATCCGGGACCGGGCGGCTGGGGCGTACTTATCATCAACAACGGCGATGAGCGTGAGCTCTATGGCGGCGAGGCAAACACCACCAATAACCGCATGGAAATGATGGCGGTAATAGAAGCGCTCAAAGCGATCGACCGCAAGGCGCCAGCAACGCTTTATACCGACAGTCAGTATGTCAAAAACGGCCTCAATGACTGGATCAAGGGGTGGAAACGCAATGGCTGGAAAACCGCTGCAAGAAAGCCCGTCAAAAATAATGATCTATGGATCGCGATAGAAGCGCTGTGTGACGGCCGCAATCTGAAATGGCAATGGGTCAAGGGCCATGCCGGCCATCCGGGCAATGAGCGTGCGGATGAGCTCGCCCGCCGGGGCATTCCATCCGCACACTGCGCTTAAACAAAAACTGTTTATAGCTGAGCGAGCATATGCTCAGCGCTTGATACATCGAAGGCGCCCGGCTCTTCGACATTGAGCTGCTTGACAACGCCGTCTTCAAGCACGGCTGAAAATCGTTGCGCGCGTTCACCCATGCCAAAAGCCTTGCCATCCATGGTCAGGCCCAGCGCACGGGCAAAATCGCCATTGCCGTCCGCCAGCATTTCAATTTTGTCGCCAGCGCTTTGATCTTTCGCCCAAGCGTTCATGACAAAGGCGTCATTGACCGACATACAAACGATTTTATCAACGCCTTTGGCTTTGAACTCATCGGCCTTTTGGACAAAGCCCGGCAGATGTTTTGCCGAACAGGTCGGCGTGAACGCGCCCGGTAATGAAAACAGCGCGACCTTGCCGCTGCCAAGAACGTCAGCCGTATCGACCTGGTTCGGGCCTTCTTCTGTCGCCATCATCACAATCGCGCTC